>JAPOJV010000177.1 GCA_029978085.1 bacterium | reverse complement strand
GATTCGGACTCACCGCGGGCGGGAAGTGCCGGATCACGAGCAGTGCGGGGGAGATGCGCGGCCAGATCGTGTCGGCCTTCGACCAGATCCGGCCGGGCTGCGTGGCGATGTATTACCCCGAGAGCAACGTGCTCGTGCCGAAGGCGGCCGATCCGCTCTCGCGAACACCGGCCTACAAGAGCATCGCCGTGACGCTCGCCCCCGACGACGGCCGGGTGCAGATCACGATGCCGCGGCCCGAACTCGTGGCCGCCGGCACGCCGCGAGACAAGATGAACCAGTGCGGGTGAGGCGGTGGGTTTGTCGCCTCAACTGGTCTGCGCCGGCTTCGGGCTCCCGTGCCCCGTCGCCGGACGCTCGCTACGGGCATCCATGCCCTCCGCTCGCTCGATGCTGACTGCGCTTCGGCATCCTGCCTACGCTGGTCAGCAACGCCGGCTCTCGGGGCATCGGGAGCCCAAAGCCTCTCCCTTTTCCAGATCAATACGGAAAGGCTTGGACGAGTCGAGCTTGGCTATCGCACTGCTTCTCGCCTGCTCACTCGAACAGCGAGAGCTGGTCGGCGGGGGCTGCCTTGCGGCGGGCCTTCGGCGCGGCTGATGCGTCGGCCTCGAAGCCGATGAGGAGGTCGCGGGCCCGGTCGATCACGGCGGCCGGAATGCCGGCCAGCCTCGCCACGTGCACGCCCCAGCTCTTGTCGGCGGCGCCGGGGGCCACCTGGTGGAGGAACACCAGCGACTCCCTGTGCTGCTGCACGAGCACCTGCACGTTGCCCACGCCTGGCAGCCGCTCCAGGGCAGCGAGCTGCAGATAGTGCGTGGCGAAGAGCGTGCGGCAGCCGACCTGGGCCTGCAGATGCTCGACCACCGACTGGGCGATCGCGAGGCCGTCGAACGTGCTCGTGCCGCGGCCTACTTCATCAAGGATCACAAGGCTCCGCGGCGTCGAGCGATTGAGGATCCGGGCCGTCTGCTCCATTTCCACGAGGAACGTGCTCGCGCCGCGGGCGAGATCGTCACCGGCGCCGATCCGGGCAAAGAGCCGATCGACGATGCCGACGGTGGCTCGCTTCGCCGGCACGAAGCTGCCTGCCTGGGCGAGCACCGCCATGAGTGCGGCCTGGCGGATGAACGTGCTCTTACCGCCCATGTTGGGGCCGGTGACGAGCAGGATCGCGGCGGCGGAGCCGGCAGCGCCGGGAAGCCGGGCCTCGAGGGCGATATCGTTGGGCACGAGCGTGCCCGCAGGCAGCATCTGCTCCAGCACCGGATGGCGGCCCCCCTCGACGAACAGGCCGCCGTCGGTCGTGATCTCGGGGCGGACCCAGCCGCGGGAGCGGGCCACGTCGGCCAGCGCCACGAGCACGTCGAGCGACGCGATGATGTCGGCCGCCCGGTCGAGCTGGGAGCGATGCTCGGCGACGAAGCTCCGCAAGTCGTCGAGCAGCACGAGTTCGCGCCTGAGCGCCTCGTCTTCGGCGCCGAGCACCTGCCGCTGCCGCTCGTCGAGCTCGGCCGTCGTGTAGCGCTCGGCGTTCTTCACCGTCTGCTTGCGGACGTAATCGGCCGGCACCTTCTCGGCATGGGCCCGGCTCACTTCCAGAAAGAAGCCGAACACGCGGTTATAGCCGACCTTGAGCGAGGCGATGCCGGTGCGGTCGATCTGCTCGGCCTGGTAGCGGGTGATCCAGGCCTTGCCGCCGCTGGCGAGTTCGACGAGATCGTCGAGCTGCGGGTCGTAGCCCGGCCGGATGAAGCCGCCGTCGCGGCCGAACATCGGGCAGCCCTCGCGGAGCTGGGCGTTGATTCGGGCCGACACGCCGTCGAGCGGATCGATGCCCGCGGCGAGCGTGGCGAGCAGGCCCGTGGCGCCCGCGAGCAGGCTGATCAACTCAGGCAGCACGGCCGTCGCCTGGCCGATCCGCTCGAGGTCGCGCGGACCAGCGCGACCGGCGATCACGCGGCCGGTGAGCCGCTCGAGATCGCCCACGCCCGTGAGCTTCTCCGCGAGTCGGGCAGCCAGGCCCGTGTGTGCCACGAGCGCGGCCACCGCGTCGAGCCGTGCGTCGATCGCGGCCTTCTCGACGAGCGGCGCGGAGAGCCATTCGCCGAGCCGCCGGGCGCCAAGCGGGGTCTTCGTGCGGTCGAGCACGCCGGCCAGCGAGCCCTCGCGGCGGCCCGTGGACGTGCTCCTCACGAGTTCGAGGCTGCGGCGGGAGGCCTCGTCGATCTCCAGTCGATGGCCGGGCCTCCAAGCGGCGAGCGACACGATCCGACCCACGGCCGTCGGCTCGTTCTCCTCGAGGTAGCTGACGACGGCGCCGGCTGCGGCGAGGGCAGGGCGGTCGTCGGGCAGCTCGAACCCGAGGCCCTCGACGCGGCGGCCGCCGAGGGCACGGCCGAGCGCATCAGCAGCGGGCGTTTCGTCGAACCACCAGTCGGGACGGGAGGTGACGGCGGAGCTGCGGCCTGCCCCTCGGACCAGCTCGCCCACGAGCTCGCGATGCTTTTCGGCACACAGGCACTCGGCCGGCTCCAGCCGCTGCAGGTGATCGGCCACGTCGGCGCGGGGCACGACCGCCGCCTCGAACCGGCCGGCAGCCACGTCGATCCAGGCGAGACCGACCTCGACCTCGTCGGAGCCGCGGGCGACGACGGGGGCGACCGCGACGAGCCAGTTGCTGCGTGCGGGGTCGAGCAGCGATTCATCGGCGGCGATGCCGGGCGTGACGATCCGCGTGACCTCGCGGCGCAACAGCCCCTTGGCCGGCTTGCCATCTGACGAAGCCGGCCCGTCGATTTGTTCGCAGATCGCCACGCGGCGGCCGGCGGCCACGAGCTTCACCAGGTGCACGTCGAGCTGGTGGTGCGGAAAGCCGGCCATCGGCAGGGCGTCGGGGCCCTTGTCGCGGCTCGTGAGCGTGAGGTCGAGCAGGGCGGCCGCCTCGCGGGCGTCGTCGCCGAACAGCTCGTAGAAGTCGCCCATGCGGAAGAGGACCAGCGCCCCCGGGCACCGGGCCTTCGCCGCCTCGAACTGCTGCATCATCGGAGACGCCATGGGCCGAAATGTAGCAGGCTTTGCACGACCTTTTGACCGCCCGCCGCGAGAGGCGTACAAAACAGCATCGGTGCGGATGCCGATGAGAGGCCCCTGCGATGGGGATCTGTGAATCTGGTCAGGGCCTAACCGCAGCAGCCATAAGCAGTCGTCTCTTTGTGCGGTGGGCCTCTCATCGGCGTCCGGCCGGCAGTTGAATCGGCTTCATGATGGAAACGCCCGCCTATCAGGTCGTCGCCCGGCGGTATCGGCCGCAGCGGTTCGATGAGCTGGTGGGGCAGGAGCATGTCGCCCGCGGCTTCTCCGGGGCGATCGAATCGGGCCGGATCGGCCATGCCTACCTGCTGACGGGCGCCCGCGGCGTGGGCAAGACGAGCGCGGCCCGGATCTTCGCCAAGGCGCTGCAGTGCGAGGCGGGACCGGCGGCGGAGCCCTGCAATGCCTGCGACGCCTGTCGAGCGATCTCCGCAGGGCAGGACGTGGACGTGGTCGAGATCGACGCGGCGAGCAACCGCGGCGTCGATGAGATCCGCCAGCTGCGGCAGAACGTGGCCGTGCGGCCGGCCCGCGGCCGGTTCAAGGTCTACATCATCGATGAAGTCCACATGCTCACGCGGGAGGCGTTCAACGCGCTCCTGAAGACGTTGGAGGAGCCGCCGAGCCATGTGAAGTTCGTGCTCTGCACCACCGAACCCGACAAGCTGCCGATCACGATCCTCTCGCGGTGCCAGCGGTTCGACTTCGCCACGGTGGCGCCGGCTGCCATCGCCCGCCGGCTGGCCCAGATCGTCGAAGCCGAAGGCATCGACGTGTCGGCCGAGGCACTCTCGCTGATCGCCCGCCGCGCCGCAGGCAGCATGCGCGACAGCCAGTCGCTGCTCGAGCAGCTGCTCGGCGGAGCGGGGGGCCCGATCGGGATCGACGAGGTGCATGCGCTGATCGGCACCGGCCGAGAGGAACGGGTCGGTGCGATCGTGACGGCGATCGTGGCCCGGGACGCCCCGGCCGCGCTGGCGGCGCTCGACGCGGCGCTGCATGGCGGCGCGGATCCCGGCGGCGTGCTCGACCAGCTCGTCGCGGCGCTCCGCGACGGTCTCCTGGCCAGCGTCGGCTGCGGCCCCGAGCTGATGCAGCCGCAGGGGGGCCTGGGCGTCGATCTCGCCGCCGCGGGGCGGCAACTGGGCACGGCCACGGTGCTGGCCATGCTCCAGATTCTCGATCAGACGCTCTCCCGGATGGCGACGAGCAGCCATGCGGCCGTGCTCGCCGAGATGGCGATCATCCGGCTGGCCACGCTCGAAGATCTCGACTCGCTGTCGGCCGCCGTTGATGCGATCGAGCGGACCGGCGGCGGCACCGCCCAGGCCCCGCGCGAAAAAAAAACTCCCGACCTGACGCCGCGGGCCGTTGAGGCGGTGCCCACAGCGCGGCCCGCGGTGCCCCGAGAACCGGTCGCTCCCTCACAAGTCGAGCCGCCTGTTCAGGCTCGGACGCCGGCGTCGCCGGAGTCAGCGCAGCCCGAGCCCCCGCCGGAGGCGGCCGCCGTCGCCGCTGACACGCCGGCCGTCCCGCCGCTCCCGGCCGATCCGATGACGGCCTGGCTGACAGCCAGCGAACAGGTTGGCGGACTGGCGCACGACTTCGCCGCGATGGCGGTGGCCGCCACCTGGAAGGATGAGACGCTCGAAGTGCAGATGCCCGCCACGGCCGCGGCCGCCACGGCGTTTTTGTCGCGGCCCGAGATGGCATCCGGCATCGGCCGCGCCCTCGCCGAGATGGCGGGCCGCGTGGCGGTGTTTCGGCTGGTGACCGTCGCGGCCCCGCGAGCCGAACCCGCCGCGGAGTCGGGGCAGGCGGGCCGTCCAGCGGAGCCGGCCTCTCGTGCCGGGCCCGCCGTGTCGCAGGCGGCGCTCGTTCGCGAGGCTTCGGAGCATCCGCTCGTGGCCAAGGCCCGCACGGTCTTCGATGCAGCGATCCGCCGGGTCGAGCCGGCTCGCCGCCGCGTCGACGTGGAGCCGGCAGAGGCGAGTGGCGGCGGCGTGGCCGTCGAGTCGTCGGCCGGAGCCGACGACGGGCCTGCATCTGCCTCCGGTGAGGACGAGTGATGGCCAACGCCCGCAACGCGATCGGACGACTCATCGACTCCTTCGCCGGCCTGCCCGGTATCGGCCGTAAGACCGCCGAGCGGCTCGCCCATCACGTGCTGCGGATGCCGCCGGCCGAGGCCCTCGCCTTCGCCGATTCGATCCGCGCCGTCAAAGAAAACCTTCGCCCCTGCAAGGTCTGCTTCAACCTCGCCGAAGCTGAACTCTGCGACGTCTGTCGCGACCCGCGGCGCGACCGCTCGATCCTTTGTGTCGTGGAGCAGGTTCGCGATCTGCTCGCGATCGAGCAGGCGGGCAACTACCGCGGCGTGTATCACGTGCTCCAGGGCAAGGTGGCCCCGCTGGAAGGCAAAGGCCCCGAATCGCTCACGCTCGATCCGCTCGT
>JAPOJV010000190.1 GCA_029978085.1 bacterium | reverse complement strand
AATCATCAGCCATGCGGCTGCTCCCTGCCCTCTTTCTCCTCGTCGCCAGCCTGCCTGCGGTCGCGGGGGCGACTGGGCCCGTGGCCGATGGCGACCGCCCCAATGTCATCGTCATCCTGATCGATGATCAGGGCTACGGCGACATCGCCGCCCTCGGCAATCCGGTGGTCAAGACGCCCGCCCTCGACCGGCTCCACGGCGAGTCGGTGCGGCTCACCGATTACCACGTCGATCCCACCTGCTCCCCCACGCGGGCGGCCCTGCTCACCGGCCGCTATTCGACCCGCACCGGCGTCTGGCACACGATCAACGGCCGCTCGCTGATGGCCCCGACTGAATACACGCTGGCCGAGCTTTTCCGCGACAACGGCTACCGCACCGGCATCTTCGGCAAGTGGCATCTGGGGGCGAGCGCGCCCTTGCGGCCGCGCGACCAGGGCTTCGACACGGCCGTCTGGTCGCCCGGCGGCGCGGTCGACCAGGGGGCCAACTGGTTCGGCAACGACTGTGTCGACGACACCTTCAAGGTGAACGACCGCTGGCAGGCCTTCGAGGGCTACCACACCGACGTCTGGTTTTCGCAGGCCATGGCGTTCATCGACGCCGGGCAGAAGCAGGCCGACAAGCAGCCGTTTTTCGTCTACCTGCCCACGACCGCCGCCCACGATCCCTGGAACGTGGCCGAGGAATACGCCCGGCCCTATCGCGAGGCGGGCGTGCCGCCGGCGATCGCCAACTTCTACGGCATGCTGACCAACATCGACGAGAACGTCGGCCGGCTGCGGGCCTGGCTCGCCGACCGGGGTCTGGCCGACAACACGATCCTGATCTTTACGACCGACAACGGCACGGCCATCGGCTGGTCGGCCGACGCGAAAGAGTATCCGTATTTCAACGCCGGGATGCGGGGCTGGAAAAGCTCGGAGTATGACGGGGGGCATCGAGTACCGTTCTTCATCCACTGGCCGGCCGGCGGGGTCGCGAAGGGCCGCGACGTCGACACGCTCGCGGCCCACATCGACCTGCTGCCGACGCTGGTCGAGCTGTGCGGCCTCGCGCCGATCGATCCCGCCCGGCTCGCGCGGGGCCCGCTCGACGGCCGCTCACTGGCGGCCGACATCCAGGGCCGGGATGGTGGCAGCGGCCCCACGGGCGTGCGGTTCGTGCACAGCCAGCGGATCGCCGATCCGGTCAAGTGGCGGGCGTGTGCCGTGATGACCGACCGCTGGCGGCTGGTCAACGGCGCGGAGCTCTACGACATCGAGGCCGATCCGGGGCAGCGGACCGACGTCGCCGCAACGCATCCAGACGTGGTGAGCCGGCTGCGGGCCGATTACGAGGCCTGGTGGGCGTCGCTCGAGCCGGTGTTTCCCGAGCACGTGCGGTTCGACCTGGGCGGCGAGGAAAACCCGACCACGCTCATGAGCCACGACTGGTTGATGCCGGGCACGAAGCCCTCGGCCTGGCACCACCAGCACGTCCGCGACAACAAGCTGATCAACGGCCCCTTCATGGTGCGGGTCGCGAAGGCCGGCCGCTACCGGATCACGCCGCTGCGATGGCCCGAGTATCTCGTCGGGCCGGGAGGGCCCTGGACCGGCCGGATCGCGATCGACTGCGGCGGCGAGGTGATCGAGGCCGAGATTCCGCGCGGGGCCGGCACGCCGGCCGGTGCGGTGGAAGTCACCCTGCCCGCCGGGCCCGCCACGCTCACGACCACGCTCACCCGCGGCGACGGCGCGACCTTCGGCGGGTATTACGTGAAGGTGGAGCGGATCGACGAGGGCGAGGCCGGCCGCGGTCGAACGGGAGAGGAAAAGCCGGGCTTGGATCCGTGAACGGAGTGATTGGCCGGAGAGGCACCGGCAATTCGCGCGGCTATTTTTTGGTCAACTCAAATGTGACCGGGGGCATCCCTTTTTGTACGTCCACCCGTAAATCCGACGTGTCGATCGAAGCATATTTCTCAGGGATCCGAGACTTCGCCCCCCGGCAGGAATAGGCAGGAATAGGACAGGCATGATCCGGGAATGAGAGCGAGAGCGGAGCCAAAAGGACAGCAGGCATCGATGAGGACAGGCATCGATGAGGGCGGGTCGGGCCGGGGGCCCCCCGCTGACGCCTTGCCGTTTCACGTTCAGTACGGCATAATGCCGCATCAGAGGGAAGATCGTTGGGGCTGTAAAAGGCCATGTCCACCGTCAGCCACAGCAAGATCACGATCCGGCAGCCGAAGCCGCTCAAGGCGAAGATCGCCAGGGCGGCTGCGCTGCGGGGCATGACCGTGACGAGTTTCATCAATGGGATGCTGGAGATCGCCGCGGAGCGCACCCTGCGGCGGATCGAGACACGTGAGTTGACCGATCGCGACAGTGCGGCCCTGCTCGCCATGCTGCAGAAGCCGGCTGCACCGAAGGCCGCCCTCCGCAAGGCTGTTCGCCGCTTGCGGGAGTTGGAGCGTGGCTGAGCCCCTGCGGTTTGAGCCATTTGACCGCAAGCGTCACGAGCGGAGCCGATTCGACTGTGGCGTGGCTGCCCTCAACGAGTATCTCCGCACCAGTTTGGGGCAGCATGGTCGCAAGGATTTGACACGCGGCTACGTGGCCGTCGATGCCGCGAATTGCGTCATCGGGTATTTCACGCTCGCGGCCGGCCGGCTGGCTGTGAGCCTGCTTCCCGAACGACGCGGGCTGCCCACGAAAATGCCGTTGCCGACGACCCTGCTCGCGCGGCTCGCCGTGGACAAGGCGTGGCAGGGGCGCGGAATCGGGGCGGTGTTGCTCGCCCATGCCCTACGCGTGGCGGTGGAAGGGGCAGAGCTGATTGCATCGGCGGTCATCGAGGTGGATGCCAAAGATGACACCGCGCGATCCTTTTATGCCAGGTTCGGGTTTCGCAGTCTGTCGGATGATCGGCTCCACATGTTTCTGCCGATGGAGACCGCGAGGCAGGCGACCGACAGTTCGCGCGGCTAGTTTTTGGTCAACTCAAATGTGACCGGGGGCATCCCTTTTTGTACGTCCACCTGCAAACCCGAGGTGTCGATCGACGCATATTTCTCAGGGATCCGAGACTTCGCCCCCCGGTTCGATTCGCCCGGCCGAGCCCCTCCCCCCTCTCCCGGTGACGTTTGTCCCATCGCCGCCGGGGAGATGATATCCGGCGTGATCGAGACCCGATGAACGCCTGCCAGTGCCCCATCGGTTTCGGCGAATGTTCCGAGTGTGAATTCACCACTATTGTTCGTCGATCCGCACCCGAACACCCCCCCTGCGACCGGCACAAAGGTAATCGCCGCACCGGCCAGCGGTTTTCCGTCCAGCGTCACCACGCCCGAGACGGGAACGACCTGGGGAGGATTCGGCCGACACCCCGTCGCCGCCAGAATCGTCAGGAACAAAAACCCAAACCCAGGTTTGGGTTGCCACAACGACAGCCCCCGCCCGCAGTGAACCGGCCATACCATCTTCTTTGGCCCCTCAACACTGAAGCAACTCAGGCGTCACGAAGCGAGCGCCTGAGCTCAGTCTCGGCGGGTGTCACCTTACCTCCTCCGCCGGCTAACGGCCAGCCCCAAGAGGCCGCCGGTCACGGCGAGGGCGATGGTGGATGGTTCGGGGACGACCACGATTGTTCCGCCGTTGTTCACGACGAAGTCGCCGAGGCCGAGGTTGGCCAAATCCGTGCCGGTGTACGTGCCCGGCGAGAGCGCCGTGGTGCCGAACGTTGCCGACGTGACGCTCACATTATTTTGCAGCAGGTATTTCGCTTCGATGGTGCCTGGGCTGTCAGGCGTTTCGACAAACAGCCCGAAGGTTGCCGAGGAGACGTTGCCCAAGAATCCAAAGTCCATGTCGTCGAGCACCCGGAAGGTGCCGGTGTAGCCGGAAAGATCGGTCGCCGCCGAAATCAAGATGTTGGTCTCCCGAACGGCGATAGCCCCGTTCGAAATACCCAAGATCCGCAAGTCACCGGATCCCGTCAGGGCGTCGAAATCAAAGGTAAAATCGTTGCCGTCAATCCCCTCAGCACCGAGCACACCCCCATTGGTTGCGTCGACGGAGACCGTGCCGGCTGTTGCCGTGTAGTCGGCAGTCGGACTACTGGTGCCCAAGGTGAGGCCGCCTCCATTCAGGACCACGTCCTGCATGGTCCAGCCCGCGTTGAAAGCGAACATCTGATTGAAGTTCGTCGCACTCGTAGCCTGGAACTCCGTGATCCCGCCCAGCCACACGTTGCCGGCGGCAGTGGCGCGGACTCTGATGCCCTTGGGCGGAACGATCCATGTGTCGGTATTGCCGGCAGACGGCAGCGCGGCGGGGTTGGAACCGGTGCCGTTGAGCGCCGAATTCCACTGGGTAGTGCTCGCGGTCAGAGTGACATTGTTGCTCGGCTGGAGGTACCAGGTCGCGGCGTGCGCCCCGTTGGCGAAAAGGCCCACGGCCATCAGTGCTGCCAGGACGGCTGCAACGATGCAGGGAAGGGATCCGAAGATCTTCTTGGTCCGGAAAATCTCCGGCAAGAAGCGAGCCAAAAGGTTCATGAGCGTTCACCGTTGATCGAGAGATTCGTTCCGTTCCGCCCAACTCTCAACCTTTTAGCAGACGGGGGGGGGCGGGGTATTAATGCTTTATTAAAAATGTAATCCCAACAATTACATCAAACTCAACACAATCTTCAAAGTATCATTTAATTCCGCTACTT
>JAPOJV010000064.1 GCA_029978085.1 bacterium | reverse complement strand
GGTGGTCGGCCCCGATGGCCGGACCACCGATCTGGTGCCGGACATGGTCGATCTCGGTTACGCCCCGAAGGAGGGCTTCTGGTCGGGGCGATTCCTGCCCGCCGTCGAGGGGCTGCATTGCGTCAGCCACTTTCGGCAGGGCGTGCGACACGGGGCGATGGGATTCAAGGGGGGCAAGACCTACTTCCTGGCCTCGGAGTCGCTTGACGCACCGGCGAAACCGCACGGCCCGCTTCCAGGTCCGCTCGGCCATCCGTTGGAGTTCGTGCTGGAGAGTCACCCGGTGCTCGGCTGCGGGCCGGACAAGCCGATCACCGTGAAACTCCTGTTCAAGGGACGACCGTTGGCCGACCACGTCGTGTCGTTCGTCCCGCGGGGCACGTCGCTGGCAGAGGGGTTCGATGCCGCGCATGAACGCCGGACCGACGCCGAGGGGCGGTGCAGCTACACGCCCAAGGATGGCAACGTGATTCTCGTCGTCACCCATCTTGTGAAGCCGGACGAGAAGGGGGAGGGCTACGAAAAAACGGCCTATGCGGCGACGCTCGTGATCGATGTGCCGCAGCGGTGTCCCTGCTGCGACTGACGGCCCGCTGCGGCCACCTCCGCATCACCCTTCGACGAGGTCAAAGTCCTGGCCGCCGAGGGAGTTCCCGCGGCTCTCGAGGCGGTAGCCACAGCCGAGCGGCTCGGACCACTGCCGGCCCTCCACGCCGACGACCGGCACGAAGCCGGCGGGGGTCCACCGCTGGATCAGGAACGTCGCCGGCCGGACGCGGGCGTCGAGCAACCAGAACTCCCGCACACCTGCCGCATGGTAGGCCTGCGGAAGCCGGACAGTGTCCTTCTCGACCGACGTGTCGCTGACGATCTCGACCACGATGTCGGGTGGCCCATCGATCTCCACGAACCGTCCCGGCTCACCCGACGCCTTCGGCACGAGCCGGACACGCCCCTCTCGCAGGGATGCGTGCGACACGAACACGATGTCCGGTTCGACTGAAAGCTCAGCCTGCTCGCAGACGACTCGCGTCGAGTCGATGAGCAGCAGCCCGAGCGTGTGGTCCTTGATTCGCCGCTGGAGCACGGCCGCCACTTCGGCCTTGAGCACGCCATGACAGAAGATGTCTTCCGGGGACATATCGACCTCGATAGTACCGGCGAGAAAGTCGATGCGGCCCGTCTCGGGAAAGTCGGGAGACACGGACCACCGCCGAAAGTCGGCGAGTCCCGTGAGGCCGAGCGGCACCTCCACCCGTTCCTCGAAGATCACACTCGCCATGACGCCTGCTCCCACGCGGGGCTGTGTTCACTGCTCGAAGGCTTCTCGCCGCTCAAACTAATATCTATACTTGTGTTCATTTATTGTCAACCGTCTCCTGCCAGCCGTGCGGCGAGGGCGATCGCGGCGGTCTCGATCCGGAGGATGTGCGGGCCGAGGCTGACGCGGATCGCGCCGGCCTGCTCGGCCGCGGCGATCTCCGCCACCGTGAAGCCCCCTTCGGGACCGACGAGCGCGAGGAGGTTCGTCGCGCCGGCGGCGAGGCCGCGCGGGTCGAGCGGTGGGCCGCCCGGATCTGCGATGACCACGCGGCTGCCAGGCGGCATGTCGGCGAGCGCCGCGGCCACCGACAGCGGTTCGCCGATTGCCATCAGCCGGTTGCGGCCACATTGCTTGCAGGCCTCGATCACCCCCCGCCTCAGCCGCTCACGGGCCGCGGGCGTCGCCTCGGCCACGCCCCGCTCTGTCTCCAAGGGGATGAGTTGGGCCGCGCCGAGTTCCGTCAGCTTCTCGACCAGCCACTTCTGCCGCTCTCCCTTCGGCAGCGCTACGGCGATCGAAACCGCAGGGCCCCCCGCAGGCAGATCGTGACGGGCCGGCCCCGTCTCGAGCTCGGCCTCGTCGCGGCCGAGCCGGGTGATCTGCGCGGGCCACTCGACTCCCTCGCCAGCGAACACGACCACGTCGTCGCCCACTTGCCCGCGGAGGACGCGGACGAGGTGCCGGGCCTCGTCGCCGGTGAGTACCACGCGACCGTGGAGCGGCGGACTCGGAATGAAGAAGCGTTCGCTCATGTGGCCAGATGCCTTGTTTTCGCGGCGAAGTTCATCCTGACCGGTCGAGCCTCCGTCGCTACACTCCGCCCATGGTACGCGACCGCCTCACTCTCACCGACCCACCCTTCACCGGCAGCCTGGAGCCGGAGTCCTTCTACTGCGGAGCCGCTCAGGAAGAGGCGCTCGCGCGACTCGAGTGGGTGGTCGAGGAACGGCAGCGGTCATGCCTCATGGTCGGCGACGCCGGCATGGGCAAGAGCCACCTCGCCGCCGTTGCCGCCCGCCGCCTCGGCGGACTGGGAGCCGAAGTGGCGGTGCTGTCCCTGCGGGGCCTGCCAGCCGGCGACTGGCTCGACCTGCTGCTGGAACGCCTGCCACTCGATCCGCTCAGCCGCGCGGAGCCGCTGCGGGCCTGGCAGAAGCTCGAGAACAGGCTCCGTGAGAACACGCTCATGGAACGCCCCACGGCACTCATCTTTGACGACATCGATCTCGGCCCGGCCGACGCAGTCGAGGGCATCGAACGGCTCGTGGCCGCGGTCGAGCCCCGATTCGCCCGCACGCTCGTGGTCGCCACCGCCTCACCTGCGGGTCTCGCCGCGGTGCCGGCAGCCGTACGGCAACGGGCGGCCGTGCGGATCGAACTGACGCCCTGGACGGAAGCCGATGTCGCCGCATTCCTCGCCCATGAACTCCGCCGCGTCGGCGGCGCCGACGACGGCTTTTCGCCCGAGGCCGTGGCGACGCTGAGCCGGTTTGCCGGCGGCGTACCCCG
The DNA here is from genome assembly GCA_029978085.1 of bacterium. GTDB lineage: Bacteria > Planctomycetota > Planctomycetia > Pirellulales > UBA1268 > QWPN01. The sequence continues at coordinate 14,142 of JAPOJV010000064.1, read as the reverse complement.
CACGGTGGTCACGCTCGCCCGACTGGCCCTCGTCGCCGCGGCTGGTGACGCCGCCGAGCGAGTCGATGCGGCCACCGTCGAGCGGGTCTGGCGTGAACTGGCTCCGACGTGGACCGATGAACGGCAGCACGACGAATCGGTAGCCACCTCACCCGCTGCGGCCACAGCCCCACGGTTCCAGGTCGTCCGCCGGCTCTGGGGCTAGGCGCCCTATTTCTTCTTGATCGACGTGATCGCCTTTTTGGCCGCGGCGCTCACCTTTGGGTCCTTGTCGGACGTGAGCGTCTGTAGCGCGGGCAGGGCCGACTTCGCACCGTCGCCCATGTTGCCGAGCTCCTCGGCCGCACGCATCCGCTTCTGAGCCTGCGGGCTCTTGAGGTCGTCGATGTAGCTGGCGACGAGCAGATTGCCCATCGTCTGCGGGCCCTTCATTCGCTTGCGGGCTCCTGCAGAGCCTGCAGGCAGGCGGTCGAGCCCGGACTTTGCTTTCTTGGACGAGCAGCCGCCCACGACGAGGGCCACAGCGACAACGAACAGTCTGCGATGCATCACGATCCTGATCCACAAAGTGTCCACGAACGACCGTGAATGGGATCGTAGCAGATGAAAAGCGGCGGCAAACGCCCTCATGCGGGCGGGTCATTCCAGGCCGCCGGGACATTCAATAGACTGCGTCGGTTCGTCCTCCATGGGTACTCATCGTGGGTCGCCAGGATTCCACACCGCCGCGGTTCGTCGCCATCTCGCCGGACGACGGTTCGACGATCGACCTCCGCAATCCCGCCCTCGCGGCCGCGCTCTCCTGGCTCGTGCCGGGCCTCGGCCAGCTCTATCAGCGTCGCACCACGAAGGGCGGCCTGTTCATGGGGGGGCTGCTCACGGCGTTGATCGTCGGCCTCTGGCTCGGCGATGGCCGGGTTGTCTACGCCTCCTGGCGGCCGGGCGAGACGCGGCTGGCATTCCTCGGCCAGGCCGGCATCGGCGCCGTTGCGGTGCCTGCCATCCTCCAGTCGATGCGGCTCTCGGGCGCCGCCCGCCAGCCCTACCTCACGAGTTCATGGTTCGCGCCGCCGCTCCGCCAGGGGCAATTCGTCTCGGCTGCCTACGCCGAAAGCGTGCTCGCCGCTGAACCGAGCCTCGAACGCAAAGCCTTCGTCGACCGGCCACCGTTCAAGCAGTGCACGATCGACCAGCTCTCGGTCTGGCATGAGCGGCTCGGCCGGAGCTTCGATATCGGCACGCTCTACACCGTGCTCGCGGGCATGCTCAACCTGCTCGTCGTCTACGACGCGTGGGCCGGTCCGCTCCGCGAGGCGCCGGATGCCAAGTCGAGGCAGGCAAAAAAACAGGCTGGAGAAGCGTCCGGCGACAAGGCCACGGACGGAGCGGCAGGCAGCGGCGGGCAGCCGGCCGCGACGAAGACCTAGCGGCGTCCCTGCCGCGCACCCAGGGAAAGGGAAACGTTTCGATGTTCGACGTGATGCCGACGATGCTGTTCGCGCAGCTGGCCGACCGGGTGCCGGGCGTGTTCTTCGGGCTTCCGCTGCTTGCGCTGGCGAGCCTCGTGTTTGCCGCCACGCGGCATGAAGACCCGGCCGCGATCGGCCTGGCCACCGTTCACTGGGCGGTGTGGCTGGGGGGCATCCTCGGCGTCGTGCTCGCCGCCGTGCTGCTGTTCGGTTCCTTCGTCTGAGCCACTGGCGATTGACTGGCCGGCGGCCGATCAGTCGTTGACTGGGCCGCCAGCCGCCGAAGCTGTCCACAGGCCGCGTTGATCCGAGACCCCTTGCGGCGGCGGACCTGCACGTTGATGCCGGCGGATTCGAGCACGCCGATGAACCGCTCGCGGGCATCGTTCGTGGGCTCCTTCCACGGCATGCCGGCGACGGGGTTATAGGGGATCACGTTGAGCAGGGCCGCGCGGCCGCCAATCAGTCGGGCGAGTCGGCGGGCATGCTCGGGCGAATCGTTCACTTCGCCGAGCAGCACGTACTCGAACGTGAGCCGGCGACCCGAGGCCTCCCAGTAGCGGTCGGCTGCGGCCATCACCGCTTCGACGCCGATCGCCTTGTTCACGGGAACCAGCCGCGTCCGCAGCGCGTCGTCGGCGGCATGAAGCGAGACGGCGAGATGATAGCCGGGGTTCTCCGCCGTGAGTCGGTCCATCGCCGGCGGCAGCCCCACGGTCGAGATCGTGATCCGCCGCTGCGAGATGCCGAGGCCATCGGGATGCTGCGCCAGCGCGAGCGCCGGTAGCAGCCGGTCGAGATTCGCGAGCGGCTCGCCCATGCCCATCACCACGATATGGCTGAGCCGCTCATGTGCCGGGAGGAGCCGCGCGAGCCGCAGCAGCTGCTCCACGATCTCGCCGGTGGTGAGGTTCCGCACGACGCCGTCGATGCCGCTCGCGCAAAACACACAGCCCATCGCGCAGCCTACCTGGGAGCTGATGCAGACGGTCCGTCGGTCGCCGTCACGCAGGAGCACGCACTCGATGCGGTGGCCATCGGCCAGTTCGAGGAGCAGTTTCTCGGTGCCGTCGTCGGCCCGATGGTGCATCGCGATCGACGTGGTCCAGATCGTGAAGTCGGCCTCGAGTTCGGCCCGCACCGCCGCCGGCAGGTCGGTCATGTCTGCGAACGACAGCGCCCGGCCCGCGAACAGCCAACGACGAATGGCCTTGGCCCGCCAGGCAGGCTGGCCATGGGCGGCGAGCCAGGCCGCCAAGCCGTCGTCGGGCTCGAGGAGGTGCCGGGAGGTGGTCAGTTCCATGGCGTGGCGTGATTGGGCGGGGTGCGGTGAGGCCCGGGCGGCCGAGGGGCTGCCCGCTCTGGCATGCCCGATTCCCGTGGGGTAGATTTGCCCAATCTTACCCCGTATTCCTTGGTCCCCCGCCATGAGCCAGCAGCACCTGGAAGAACGCACCCGCTGGGTCTACGACGACCGGCGGTTTCCCGTCTGGAACCAGTCGTTCGCCAAGGACGACCGCGTCGAAATGATCCGCGACGACCTCTGGGCAGGCCGCAGCATCGCCATTTTGCTGGCCTTCCTGGTCGCGATCGGCCTTGTCCTCTCCCTGGTCACGCTGGCGTTCGTCTCGAACTGGCGCTGACCCTCGCGAAACGCGTCACACCGCAGCCGGCAGGCCGGATTGACCACGACCCGCGCGGGGGGTAGAGTGCGCATCGGTTTGGCGTGGGGGAATCTCGTAAACCGTTCGAGGGTGGTGGCTTTTTCATGCCCGCGGAACCAGCAGTCATCGCCACTCGTGAGTCGCTGACCGTTCGCGCGGCAGCCAAGCTCAACCTGTCGCTCGCCGTGCTCGCGCGACGCCCCGACGGCTACCACGAGATCGAGTCGCTCATGGTACCGGTCTCGCTTCACGACACCCTCGTCGTGCGGGCGACCGAGACTCCGGGCATCTCGCTCCGGGTGCGCTATGCCGGCGCGCTCGCCACCGCCGACGGCAGCGTCTTGGCCGGCGACGTGCCGACCGACGGACGTAACCTCGTGGTGCGGGCTGCCGAGGCCCTCGCCGCCGAGGCCGGCGTCACGCAGGGCCTCGACATCGAACTCGCGAAGGAGATTCCGGCTGGCTCGGGACTCGGCGGCGGATCCAGCGATGCGGCTGCAGTGCTCATGGCGGCGGCACGCGTCTGGGGCCTCGATTGGTCGCCGGCGCAGTTGGCGGCCGTCGGTGCCCGGATCGGCAGCGACGTCCCCTGGTTCTTCGCAGGCGGCCCGGCGATCGCCAGCGGCCGCGGCGAAGTGCTCGACTCCGTGGCCGATATTCCGCCGCTGCCGGCGGTGATCGTGCGGCCCACAGCCGGACTCTCCACGGCGGCCGTCTACGGCCAGTGCACGCCCGACCCGGCGCGGCGCGGCGATGCGGCGCGGCTCGCCACAGCGTTGGCCCATGGCGACGGCCGCGCTGCCACGCTCATGCACAACGCGTTGGAAGCTCCGGCCCGAGCCCTCTGTCCCGACGTCGACCAGCTGCTCGACGCGCTGGCGCGAGCCGGCGCGGCGGCGCCGCGGCTGACGGGCAGCGGCAGTGCCTGCTTCGCGCTGGCCCGCACCGCAACCGAGGCGCGGGGTATCGCCGCGCGGCTCGAGGCGCAGCGGCGGCCTGATGGCAGTCGGCTCTGGCCAGGCGTGTTCGTCGTGCGGCTGTGCGGGTGAAGGAGCAGCGATGGAAATCACCGAGGTGCGCATCAAGCTGGTGGAGAACGCGGCTGAGCGGCTCCTGGCCTTCTGCTCCATCACGATCGACGCGGCATTCGTGATTCGCGATCTGAAGATCATCGGCGGGCCGAGCGGGCCGTTCGTGGCCATGCCGAGTCGGAAGCTCTGCGGCCACTGCCATGGCTGCGGCTTCAAGAACCCGCTGCGGGCCTGCTACTGCAACCAGTGCGGTACGAAGCTCACCACCAATAGCCTGCCGCGGGACGACGACGGCCGCCTGCGGCTCTACGCCGACATCGCCCATCCGATCAACGCCACCTGCCGTGAGCATCTCCAGCGCCGGATCGTGAGCGAATACGAGGCCGAGATCGTCCGCGCCCGCGAGCCGGGCTACGTGTCGCGGTACGACGGCATGGGCGACGAAGACCACCGTCCGCGGCGGTGAGACCCCGTGGTCTTGTCACGCCGTGACAAGCGGCCCTTACTGCCGCACGAGGGCGTGGAAGTCCTTGGTGAGCCGCGCCGTGATCGGGCCCGGGACGCCGGCCCCGATCTTCCGGCCGTCGATCTCGACGACCGGAATCACCTCGGCGGCCGTGCCCGTCAGGAAACATTCATCGGCCGTGTAGAGATCGTGCCGCACGAGCGTCTGCTCGCGGCAGTCGATGCCCGCCGCCTGGGCCAACTCTATGACGGCGTTGCGGGTGATGCCCTCGAGGATGCCCGCATCGGGGGGCGGCGTGAGCAGCTTCGTGCCCCGGACGACGAAGATGTTGTCACCCGTGCACTCGGCCACTTCACCCTTGTGGTTGAGCATCAGGGCCTCGACACAGCCCGCCTGCAGGCCCTCGAGCTTCGCCATGATGTTGTTCAAGTAGTTGAGCGACTTGATCCGCGGCGAGAGGGCGGCCGATTGTGTCCGCTGCGTGGCGGCGGTGATGATCCGCAGCCCCTTCTCGTAGTGCTCCCGCGGATAGAGGGCGATCGTGTCGGCAATCACGATCACCTGTGGATTCTTCGTGCGGTTGGGATCGAGGCCGAGCGAGCCGGCCCCCCGCGTCACGACGAGCCGCACGTAGCCGTCGGAAAGCTTGTTGGCGGCCAGCGTGTCGTTGACCGCCTTGGCGACAACCTCCTTGGCGAGCGGAATCTCCAGGCAGATCGCCCGGGCACTGGCGTAGAGCCGATCGAGATGTTCGTCGAGCCGGAACACGCGGCCCGAGTAGGACCGCAATCCCTCGAACACGCCGTCGCCGTAGAGCAGGCCGTGGTCGAACACGCTCACCCGGGCCTCGGCCTCGGGCACGAGCCGGTCGTTCATGAACACAATGCGAGACATGGCGGGCCTTTCAGATGGGCGGGCCGTTCAGGCGGCTTCGACGCGACCCGCGGCCAGCCGCACGATCCGGTCGGCCCTCCGGGCGATCGCCGCGTCGTGGGTGACGAGCACTATAGAAAGGCCGTCGGCACGGTTCAACTCGCAGAGCGTGTCGAGGATTTCGCCCCCCGTAGCCTCGTCGAGATTGCCCGTCGGCTCGTCGGCGAGGAGCACCCGCGGCTGCGTGACCAAGGCCCGCGCGATCGCCACCCGCTGCATCTCGCCGCCGGAGAGCTGCCGCGGCTTGTGGTGCAGGCGGCCGCCGAGGCCGAACCGCGTGAGCAGATCGGCCGCCCGCGCCCGCGCCTCCCGCCGCACCCGCAGCCACTCGATCACGCCATGCCGCACCATCAAGGGCGCGAGCACGTTCTCCAACGCGTCGAGCTCCGGCAGCAGGTGATACGCCTGGAACACCATGCCGATCGCCGAGTTGCGAAGCCGGTCGCGGCGGGCGGACGGCAGCCGGTCGATCCGCGTGTCGCCGAGCGCGATCTCCCCCGAGTCGGCCGCATCGAGCAGGCCCATGAGGTGCAAGAGCGTGCTCTTCCCGGAGCCGCTCTGGCCGACCACCGACACGAACTCGCCGGTCGCCAAATCGAAGTCGACGCCGCGGAGCACGTCGAGCCGGTGATCGCCCGAGCGATAACTCTTGCGGAGGTCGCGGACACGCAGGAGAGACGAAGCCTTAATCATGACGCAGCGCCTCCACGGGATGCAGCCGGGCCGCCCGCAACGCGGGCAGCACGCTCGACGCCACAGCGATCGCCACCGCGCCGGCGATGATCCAGGCAATCGTGAACGGATCGATGACCGTCGGAATCTTGAAGAAGTAGTAGATCGACGGGTCGAACACCCGCTGGCCCGTACACCACTCGACGCCGGCCCGGATCGAGTTGATGTTCAAGACGATCGCCAGCCCGAGCGCGAGCCCCGCCCCGGCCCCCACGAGGCCGAGAAAGAGCCCATAGCCCAGGAAGATCCCGGCGATGCCGGTCGAGCCGGCGCCGAGCGACTTGAGGATGCCGATGTCGCGGGTCTTTTCGACCACGATCATGAAGAAGATCGCGAGGATGCCGAAGCCGGCGACCGCGATGATCAAGAACAGGAGGATGTTGAGCACCGACATTTCCATCTCCACGGCCGAGAGCAGCGGCCCCTGCTTGTCCCGCCAGGTGGAGACGGCATACATGTCGGCCGGGAACACCTTCCGCAGCCGGTCGCGGACGACGTCGAGATCGGCGCCGTCCTTGAGCTTGATCTGGATCGAGTTGACGCTCGCCAGCCCCGACTGCGGGTCGATCATCCCGCGCATCCGCTGCAGTTGGGCGATCGGCACGAACACGAAGTTCGAGTCGTACTCGCTCATCTTGCTCTCGTAGAAATCGACGATCGTGAACGTGTCGCTCACGGCCTTCGGCGGCGTGCCGGCCGTGGGGAACGTCACCTTCACGTCGTCGCCGGGCAGCACCAGAAACCGATCCACGCCCGTCGAGTCGCGAAAGCTCGCCAGACCGATGCCCGGCACGATGCCCGTGAACTGCTCCTTGGCCGGGTCCATCGCGCGGCCTTCCTCGGGTCGGGCCGCCTTGAAGGGATCGGGGGCCTTCGTAGGAGTGGACGGAGCTGCCTGCTCGTTGACAACCGCCGCCGCGACCGGCTGGCTCGTCGCCGCGAGCACGGCATCGACCTGCTGATCGACCGACCGCACCGGCCCCACCGCCGACGCCGGCTGCACGCCTTCGTCGCCGCTCGCACCCTCGGCGGCCTGGTCGGCAGCCGCCTTGGCCCGATCGGCCTCGAGCTTCTCCCGCCACACCCGCTCCCGCTCGACCCGCATCCGCCGGTGGGGCCAGCCCGCTCCTTCGAGCGCCGGCCGCGTGGGCCCCGGCCCGTCGGACTGGCTGTCGACCGTGTCGTAGCCCCCTTCCCGCAGCGCGAACGAGAGCCGCTCGCGGTTGCCCGGATGCTGGAGGTAGCGGCCGAAGTCGCTCACATAGGCGTGCGTCGTCTCGTCGATCCCGATGAACATGATCTGACGGGTGATCCACTGGCCGCGGACCTGGAAGCTGAGCATCGCCGGCACGGCTACGGTCGGCGTCATCCCGGCGATGTCATCCCCCGCCGCCCGGCGGATCTCCTCCATGTGCCAGGCCGGATCCTGGAAGCCCGAGAGCGAGTGGGCCTCGAAGACGATGTCGGAGAGGATTCCGTGGATCCGCGTCTGCATCTCGTGAGAGAAGCCCGCCATCACGGCGTTGACCACGATCATCGTGGCCACGCCGAGCGTGACGCTCACCACGCTCGCCAGCGCGATCCAGCGGGTGCGGAGATACCGCCAGCAGAGGAGGAGCTTGTACATGCAAAGGGTCCGGAGGGGGCGGGAACGGTAGCACATCCGCCCGTTCGCCCGAAACCCCGAAACTGCCGGTTTTCACGCGGGGGATTGAGGGCGACGTGGATCCTCGACTCCCGATCGTGAGGAGGACGGTCGGCGAGACCGGAGGAGGAGCGCAGGGATATCCGTAGCTATGTGCGTGCCACTGGGTACCAGGGTAGCGGGAGGAATCCCGAAGCGACGACGGAGCGTCTTGCCGCCGGCCGAACCTATGCGGCAATGATTCCTGGCTTCTCGCGACAAGCCTACGCATCCGCCCGCGGGCGGTGGATCGGGAACAGGATCACGTCTCGGATGCTCGGGGCCGCGGTGAGGAACATCACCAGGCGGTCGATGCCGATGCCCAACCCGCCCGCTGGCGGCATGCCGTGCCGCAGCGCCTTGATGAAGTCGGTGTCCATGCGGGCCATCGACTCGTCGGCGGCGAGGCCCGCCAGCTGCGTGCGGAACAGTTCTTCCTGCAGGTCGGGATCGTTGAGCTCTGTGTAGGCGTTCGCCAGTTCGATGCCGGCCACGTAGAGCTCGAACCGCTCGGCCACGTGCGGATGCCCCGCCTTCCGCTTCGTGAGCGGGCAGACCGCCGCGGGATAGTCGATCACGAACACCGGGCCCGAGAGCGTCTTCTCGACCGTCGCCTCGAAGAGGTCGCTCTTCACGACGTCGGGATGCCGATTCGCCGTCTCGATGCCGTGCTGCGCCGCGGCGGCGGCCACACTCGCCGGGTCTTCGGGATCGCAGCCGGTCACCTCCCGCAACAGATCGTCGTACTTCGCCCGGCGAAACGGCGGCGTGAGATCGACGGTGTGCCCCATCCACTCAAAGCGAGTAGGTGTGCCCGCGGCCTGCGCCGTCGCCACGAGGATCGCCTCGGTGAGATCCATCATCGTGCCGTAGTCGCCATAGGCCTCGTAGGCCTCGAGCATTGTGAACTCGGGATTGTGCCGCGGGCTCACGCCCTCGTTGCGGTACACGCGTCCCAGCTCGAACACCCGCTCCATGCCGCCCACGAGCAGCCGCTTGAGATGCAGCTCCAGCGCGATCCGGAGCACGAGCGGCATGTCGAGCGCGTTGTGGTGGGTCTTGAATGGCCGAGCCGCAGCGCCGCCGGCGCTCTCCTGGAGCGTCGGCCCCTCCACTTCGAGGTAGCCCCGATCCGCGAGCACCCGCCGCACCGCCTCCACGATCCGGCTGCGGGCCACGAACCGGTCGCGAACCCCCTCGCCGTGGATCAGGTCGAGATACCGCATCCGCTGCCGGAGGTCGGCATCCACGAGGCCGTGATACTTGTCGGGCGGCGTCTCGAGCGACTTCGTGAGGAACTCGATCCCCGACGCGAAGACGGTCATCTCGCCGGTCTTCGACCAGCCGAGCCGGCCGTCGATGCCGATGATGTCGCCGAGGTCGAGGCAGTCCACGATCTTCCACGCGTCGGGTCCGACCTGCTTCTTGCCGAGCATGATCTGGATCCGGCCCGTCCGATCGTGGAGGTCGATGAACACGAGGCTGCCGGCGCTCCTGAGGAGCATGATCCGCCCGGCCACCCGCACGGTGGGCCCATCCTCCGCGGCCTTGTCGAGGGCGTCGCCCCGAGTGCGGACCTCCGCCATCGGCAGGCCGCCGTCGAATCGCTTGCCCCACGGATCGATGCCGAGGCTCACGAGCCGGTCGAGCTTCGCGCGGCGGGCCTGTTCGAGTTGGGCGGCCGTGCCCTTGGCGGTGGCGCCGGATTCCTGCGACTCGTGCATGCGTGGACCTACGAAAGAAGGCTGCCGCGACGGGATGCCGCGGGGAATCCGGGATTGTCGGCTGTGCGGTGCGTTTGGAGAAGCCCCCGCGGGTCGGGCCCCCGTGGTGTGGGTTCGGGGCTGCCCATGCCCCGTCGCCGGACGTTCGCTACGGACATCCTGTCCTTCGCTCACTCGATGCTGACTGCGCTCCGGCATCCTGCCTGCGCTGGTCAGCAACGCCGGCTCTCAGGGCAGTGGGCAGCCCCTCACGGCGTTTTGGTAGGCATCGGCAGCCCGTACACGAGTGTGCGGGCGCTGGAGGGCTCGTTGGTTGTGGAGTAGCCGCGGCGGTATCGTGTGGCGATGCTGCCATCCGACCGTCCTTCGTTGTTCAGTGTCGAGCTGCGGACCGCGGCGTGGGGTGAGCTCGTGGCCTGGTATCGGGATGTGCTCGGGCTACGGGTGCTCGTCCGTGTCGTCGATGATGGCTATGCGTTGCTCGCGGCAGGTGATACGCGGCTGGCCATTCTCGCGCGGCCGGCGGCTGGGCCGGTGAGCGGCCGGTGGAGCCTCGGCTTCGAGGTGACCGATCTCGACGCCGTTCACACGCGGCTGGTAGCGAACGGCAGCGAGGCCGCGCCTACCGTCCACCCTGAGGGCTTTCGGGAGCTCGTCGTCACCGATCCCGACGGTAATCGCATCCGTCTCTTCGCCTGGGCAGACCATCACGCATGACCGAGTCGCTTCATCCGCCGGCCCTGATCGGCATCCTCACCGTGTCCGACCGCGCCAGCCGTGGCGACTATGCCGACGAAGGCGGTCCAACGATCCGCAGCTATCTCGCCGAGGTGCTGGCCTCGCCGTGGCAGGCCCGGGAGAGGATCGTGCCCGATGAGCTTGATGCGATCTCCGATGCGATCCGTGAATTGGCCGATGCGGGCTGCTGTCTCGTCGTCACGACCGGCGGCACTGGGCCCGCGCCTCGCGACGTGACGCCGGAGGCCACCGAGCGGGTGTGCGCGAAGATGCTCCCCGGCTTCGGCGAGCTGATGCGGCAGGTGTCGCTGAAATACGTGCCCACGGCGATCCTGTCGCGGCAGACCGCGGGCGTCTGCGGCACCGCACTCGTGGTGAACCTGCCGGGCCGGCCGAAGAGCATCCGCGAATGTCTCGACGCCGTGTTCCCCGCGATCCCCTACTGCATCGATCTCATCCACACGGGCAACCCCGCTGCCCCGCGGCTCGAGACGCACCCGGAACGTGTGGTCGCGTTTCGACCCAAGTAGTTCGGCCGGTTGCCAACCAAACCGCCGTGAGGGGCTGCCCATGCCCCGGGAGCCGGCGTATGGAGGCAAGCGAAGGCAGGATGCCGAGAGCGCAGCCTCCATCGAGCGAGCGAAGAACAGGATGTTCGAAGCGAGCGTCCGGCGACGGGGCGTGGGCAGCCCCGAACTTGCACCACAGGGGGTCGGCCCGTGAAGGAAAAAAGGGCTTACCGGAGCGCTTTGGCGATCTCGGGGGCAAAATACGTGAGGATGCCGTCGGCGCCCGCCCGCTTGATCACGAGCACGCTTTCGACCGCCGCCTTCGGGCCGTCGAGCCAGCCCGCCGCCGCGGCCGCCTGGATCATCGAATACTCGCCGCTCACCTGGTAGGCGAACGTCGGCAGGCCGAACTCCCGCTTCACGCGGTGGATGATGTCAAGCGCCGTGCCGGCAGGCTTCACCATCACCATGTCGGCCCCCTCGGCGACGTCGAGGGCGACCTCACGGAGCGCCTCGTCACCGTTCGCCGGGCTCATCTGGTAGGTCTGCTTGTCGCCCACGCCGAGCGACCGGGCCGTGCCGAGCGCCTGCTGGCTGCCCACCGCGTCGCGAAACGGTCCGTAGAACGCCGAGGCGTACTTCGCGGCATACGACAGGATGCATACGTCCTGCCGGCCGGCGGCGTCGAGGGCCCAGCGGATCCGCCCCACGCGGCCGTCCATCATGTCGGACGGGGCCACCACCTGGCAGCCCGCCTCGGCAAGCACGACGGCCTGCCGGCAGAGCACCTCGACCGTCTCGTCGTTGAGGATCCGGCCGTCCAGCAGCAGGCCGTCGTGGCCGTGGGTCGTGTAGGGATCGAGGGCCACGTCGCAGATGATGCCGACCGTATCGCCGATCGCGCGCCGAACCGCCCGCACGGTGCGACAGGCGAGATTCTCGGGATCGACCGCCTGACGGCCATCGTCACTCTTGTGTGCCGCATCGACAACGGGGAAGAGCGCGATGGCCGGGATGCCGAGCGCCGCCGCCTGCTCTGCCGCCCGCGCGACGCCGTCGATCGAGAGCCGCTCCACGCCCGGCATGCTCGGCACCGCGACGGGCGCCTTGCCGTCGTGCACGAAAAGCGGCCAGACGAGGTCGGCCGGCGTGAGCACCGTCTCGGCGACGGCCCGCCGCAGCCAGGCGTGCTGCCGCGTGCGGCGAAGGCGGGTCGTGGGGAAGGCGCCGTGGTGCTGCATGGCTAGCGGGCATCCACGCAGACGGCGGCGGCGAGGGCGGGCGCATCGCCGACCTGCTCACCGACGAGCGTGGCGACGGCGCACGACTCGTCGGTCTCCCACACGGCCACCCGCCGCGCGATCACGCCAAGATCGCCGAGCACGTTCGGGGCCACCACCTCGAGCAGGTAGCGGGCCATGTTCTCCGCGGTGGGGTTCCAGGGCATCACGAAATACTTCGTCGGCTGCACCATCCGCACCGCGGCCAGCGCGTTGGCATCCTCCTCGAACACGAGGAAGGCATGATCCCAGTTGGCGTCGAGCCAGCCGAGCATCCGCTTCTTGATCAGCGAAAAATCGACCACCCGCCCCACGTCGTCCACCTCGGTACCCCCCGAGTCGCCCACCACCTCGATGTCCACCCGGTAGTTATGGCCGTGAAAGAAGGCGCACTTGCTCTCGTGCCGGTACAGCCGGTGGCCCGCACAGAACGTGAGTTGGCGGATCAGGGAAAGCTGCGTCGAGCCGGTGTCGTGCATGGGGGTGCCTGAACGGGGATCTCGCTAAACTATACCCCGCTGTCGCGGCCGAAGCAGGTGTCGGGCGGCCCCCTTCCATCCCCGGAATTTCCATGATCCTCGTCACCGGCGGCGCCGGCTTCATCGGCTCCAACTTCGTGCTCGACTGGCTGGCGGGCGGCGGCGAGCCGGTCGTGAACCTCGACAAGCTCACCTACGCCGGCAACCTCGAGAACCTGGCTCCGCTGTCGGGCGACCCGCGGCACGTGTTCGTGCGGGGTGACATCGGCGACCGCGAGCTCGTGGCGGGGCTGCTCACGAACCACCGGATTCGCGCGATCGTGCACTTCGCGGCGGAGAGCCACGTCGATCGGTCGATCCACGGCCCCGAGGATTTCATCGAGACCAACATCGTCGGCACGTTCAGGCTCCTGGAGGCGGCGCGGGCGTATTGGTCGGCCCTGCCCGCCGCTGAACGCGATGCCTTCCGCTTCCTGCACGTCTCCACCGACGAGGTCTACGGCTCGCTCGCCCCCGACGACCCGCCGTTCGCCGAGACGAACCAGTACCAGCCCAACAGCCCCTACTCGGCGAGCAAGGCGGCGTCCGACCATCTCGTCCGCGGCTATCACCACACCTACGGCCTGCCCGTCGTCACGACCAACTGCTCCAACAACTACGGGCCGCTGCAGTTTCCCGAGAAGCTGATCCCACTCGTGATCGCCAACGCGCTGGCCGGCAAGCCGCTGCCGATCTACGGCGACGGCCGGCAGATCCGCGACTGGCTCTACGTGGGGGACCACTGCAGCGCGATCCGCCGTGCGCTGGCCGCAGGCCGGCTCGGCGAGGTCTACAACATCGGCGGGGCGAGCGAGCAGGCCAACATCGACGTCGTGCACACGCTCTGCCGCATCCTCGACGAGGAACGGCCGCGGGCCGACGGCAAGCCGTACACCGAGCAGATCACCTACGTGAAAGACCGGCCCGGCCACGACCGCCGCTACGCGATTGATGCCCGCAAGATCACGGGCGAGCTCGGCTGGACGCCGGCCGAGACGTTCGAGACCGGCATCCGCCGCACGGTCCGCTGGTATCTCGACCACCAGCCGTGGGTCGCCAACGTCACGAGCGGCGCCTACCGCGACTGGATCGCCAAGCACTACGCGGGCTGACGCGATCCCCTCGCTTGCGCTTTTTGATGTTGCGCTGCCGGTCATCCGGCGGCAAAAAGCGGGGTTGGGGAAAAAGGCGGGGCTCCTCTACGACCAGATCTTGGTTGTTTTCTCCAGCCGCAAAAGGAGGCCCCGCCATGATCATGGTCGCCGATTCGCTTCCTGGGCTCAAGGGCGTTCTGCAGCGGAGCGGCCTGCGCTGCACGGCGGCCGCAATGGCAACGCGGCTGATTGCAGCGTTCATCTTGCATCCTGGCCGCGTGTCGTGCCTGCAAGCGGCAG
>JAPOJV010000027.1 GCA_029978085.1 bacterium | reverse complement strand
CAGGCCCCCATCGCCCTCGTCCTCCTCAACCCCTCCCGCCTCGGTCATCGGCTCCCCCCCGGCGAAAAACCGATCGCCCGCCGCACGGCCGCAGCGGCACCGAACGCCTAAGCCTGCGCGGGCTGGCTCAAGGAAGCTCGCCGGCCAGCCGGCGGTGAACCCTCCGTCGGTCGCTTCGGGATTCCTCCCGCCACCTGGGTACCCGATGGCACGCACATAGCTACGGATATCCCTGCGCTCCTCCTCCAGGTTCCCCGACCGTCTGGCCTCCCCTGTCTGGCGCACGAGGGGATCAAGCCATAGGCCCGTTGCTCCGTGACGGGCCTCCGAGCAGAAACAGGGAGGCGAGGCGGTGCCCATGCCCCGAGAGCCGGCGTATGCCGCCAAGCGCAGGCAGGATGCCGGAGCGCAGGCGGCATCCGAGCGAGCGAAGAACAGGATGTTCGTAGCGAGCGTCCGGCGACGGGGCGTGGGCACCGCCTCGCCGGCGCCAGCCGTTTGACCCTCAATTCACTGGCAAAGCGGGCAAGAGACGGGGGCTGGACTCGGTCTTGACCCGGCCGGGCGGGCGGCGGTACTTCTCCCGCCCCAATTGGTCCACAGCTGCCGCAGAGGAATCTCGCTCTCATGGTCGGAATCGCCGCCCGCACCGCTGCTGGAGAATTCGCCCCGAAGCCCTGGCCGGTCGCAGCCGTGCTGCTCGCGTGCCTGTGCATGGCCGCGACGCTTCAGGCCGATGATCTGCCCGCGCCGGCGCAGAGCGATGCCGAGGCCGCCCGGCGGCTGATCCAGCAGGCGCTCGACAAGAGCCAGACGGCCCCAGCGGCCGCCGCACCGGCAGCCGACACGCCGGCGGATCCCGCCTCCGAGGCGCTCGTGCTCGCGAAGCTCTCCGCGGAGGTGGCGGCGAAGTCGCTGGAGGCGAAACGGCTGGCGCAGAAGTCGCCCGCGGAGGCGTTGGCACTTCTGGACGCCACGGCCGCAGGGCTCGGGAGCCAGGGCATCCCGGCCGAGAAGAAGGACCAGTTGCTGAAGCGGATTGAGCGGGCTCGGCGCGACATCGAGGAGACCACGGGCAAGCGGCGGGCCGAACTCGCGCTCGAGGCCCGCAACGAGCAGATCGAGGCCGAGATCGGCCGCGAGCGGGCCACGAAGGTGGAGGTCGACCAACGGATCGCGCTGCTCGTCGAGGAATACAACTCGCTCGTCGATCAGCATCGCTATCCGGAGGCCGAGGCCGTCGCCAAGAAGGCGGGCGAGCTGGCCCCCGACAACCTCGTGGTGCGACAGCTACTGGCCCAGAGCCGGGTGATCCGCCGGATCGACACGCAGCGGACGATCGACGGCGGCCAGCAGTCGGGCTTCCTCGACGTGGTCGAAGACGTGGAGAAGTCGGCGGCGCCCTTTGCGGGCCCGATCGAGTTTCCGGCGACCCGCGACTGGAAGGATCTGACGAAGAACCGGGCGCAGCTCCAGGCGGAGGGGCGGTCGCAGGCCTCGCCTGCGGAGCTCGAAATCCACCGCAGGCTCGACATCAAGGTGAAGCCCGACTACCGCGGCAAGCCGCTGTCGGTCGTGCTGGACGGCCTGGCCAAACAGGCGGGCGTAGGCATCCATCTCGACATGGTGGGCTTCGAGCAGGAGGCGGTCCGCAGCGACACGCCCGTCACGCTCGCACTCGACCAGCCGATCTCGCTCAAGAGCGCCCTCAAGCTGCTGCTCGAGCCGTTGCACCTCGGCTACGCCGTCCGCGACGAGGTGCTCAAGATCACGAGCCCGCGGCTGGTGAAGGGGGACGTCTATGCCGTCACCTACCCCGTGGCCGACCTCGTGCTGCCGATCCCGAACTTCTCGTCCGACGGGCTCGGCATCGCCGGTGCCCTGCGGGACGGCTATTCGCAGGCCTCGCTCCGCAACTCGCTGTCCGTCGAGGTGGGCCCGCCCCCTGCGGGACTCAACGCCGCCGGCGCCTCGACCGGTGAGGGACAGGTGAGCCCGGCCTCGCTGGCCCAGTTTCAGAACCGGGGCACCGCGAACGGCTCCTCGTCGGCGATCCCGTTCGGCCCGTCGGCCTCCGGCGGCGCCCAGGCCGACTTCCAATCGCTCATGGACCTGATCCAAAGCACGGTCGCCTTCGAGACCTGGGAGCCGCAAGGGGGCGCCGGCCAGATCAAGCCGTTTGCCACGAATCTCAGCCTCGTCATCAGCCAGACCCAGGAAGTGCACGAAGAGATCGCAGAACTGCTCGAGCAGCTTCGGCGGCTCCAGGACCTGCAGGTGACGATCGAGGTCCGGTTCATCACGCTCGCCGACACGTTCTTCGAGCGGATCGGCGTCGACTTCGATTTCAACATCCAGAGCAACGTCAACGAGCCGCT
The DNA here is from genome assembly GCA_029978085.1 of bacterium. Lineage (GTDB taxonomy): Bacteria > Planctomycetota > Planctomycetia > Pirellulales > UBA1268 > QWPN01. Next base: position 25,611 of record JAPOJV010000027.1, on the reverse strand, counting down.
CAACATGACGGCGATCCCGACCCAGGCGAATGGCTCCACATCGCCATACTCGGCAGGACTCCAGGCATCGCCGGGCGGGAGGTCGCAGACGATCGGTCTCGACAATGCCGGTAATCCGGGCGTGGCCCTCAGCCAGCAGGCGATGGGCTTGACCCCTGGGCAGACGCTCAATGCATTGCCCGGCACCACACCCCGCAACTTCTTCTCGATCCCGTTCCGGCAGAACAGCTTCGGGGCCGCCACCGTCCCCCAGCTCCCGGGCCTGCCCGATCCGGTGACGTCGGCCGCCAACTTCGGCTTCGCGATCCTCTCCGACATCGAGGCCTATTTCCTCATTCAGGCGGCCCAGGGCAACACGCGATCGAACGTGATGCAGGCCCCGAAGGTGACGCTCTTCAACGGCCAGCAGGCGTTCGTGTCGGACACGCGGCAGCGGCCGTTCGTGACGGCGGTCGTCCCCGTCGTCGGCGACTTCGCCGCCGCCCAGCAGCCGGTGATCACGGTGCTCAACGAGGGCACGGCCGTCAACGTGCAGGCCGTCGTCTCGAACGACCGGCGGTTCGTGCGACTCACGCTCGTGCCGTTCTTCTCGCAGATCGGCCAGGTGCAGGAGTTCCAGTTCGAGGGGTCGAAGACCTCGCGGGCCAAGAGCAGCGACGAGAAGTCCGAGGCCAAGGAAAAGAACAACAACGGCCTGATCGACCTCGCCACCGACAACCAGGCGCTGAAAACCAATGAACTCGAACTCGCCTCGAACGGCACGACGATCCAGCAGCCGGAGTTTCTGTTCACGACGGTGACCACCACCGTCAGCGTGCCCGACGGCGGCACCGTGCTCCTCGGCGGCATCAAGCGGCTCCGCGAGGGACGCAACGAATACGGCGTGCCGATCCTCTCGAAGATTCCCTACGTCAACCGGCTCTTCAAGAACGTCGGTCTCGGCCGCACGACCGACAGCCTGATGCTGATGGTCACGCCGCGGATCATCATCCAGGAGGAAGAGGAGCAGAAGCTCCTCGGTGACGCCCGGCCATGATCGCCCGCCTCGCGATTCTCGCCGGCGCCGTGCTCGGGGCCGTGTCGGTCGCGGCCGGTGCCTTCGGCGCCCATGGCCTGAAAGCCTTTCTCGAGGCGGCGGGTCAGTCGGCCAACTGGGAAACGGCCTTCCGCTATTCGCTCGTGCATGCGGTGGCCATCGTGGCGACCGGCCTCGTGGCCGCCCTCCCGCAGGCAGCGGGGTCGCGCGGCTCGCTCACCGCCGCGGTCGTCTGCTTCATTCTCGGCACGCTGATCTTCAGCGGCTGCCTCGCCGCCCTCTGCCTCACGGGCGTGAAGATCCTCGGCGCGATCGTACCGATCGGCGGCACGCTCCTCATCGCCGGCTGGATTTTGCTCGCGATCGCCGCCCTGCGGCTCACCCCATGAACTGAAACGACCGCACCGGGTAGGCGAGGGGGTCGGTGCAAGCTCGAGGAGCATTTGGACCGAGTCTTCGAGGTCCCGCGACGAGACTTGTACCGCCCCCGAGCCGGCGATGATGATTTGAGCTGACCGTCATAGGTCGTTGACCGGGGCGCCACCACCTGCGCCGAAGGGATCGGCCTCGGCGGCGGGTTTCTCCTCTGCCGCGGGCTCCGATGCGTCGCCGAACGGATCATCTTTCTCGGCGGCAGGCTCGTCAGGCTCGGTCGCCTCCGCCGCGGGTTCGGCGGGCGCGGCGAGCGGATCGGCTGCGGGCTCTTCGGCGGGCGCTGGCACGCTCTCGGCCGGCGTCGGCTCTGCAGCGGGCCGGTCGGCGAACGGATTCTCCTTCGCGGCAGGCAGCCGCTCGACCGGGCGGATCCGCCGCAGGAGCTCGGGCTGGGCCTCCTCGATGCCTGAGTACCGTCGCTTCACCGCCTCGCGGTCGCGCTGCAGCGCGGCCACGCGGGCCCGGATCCGGTGCCGTTCCAGCTGGAGCCGCTCCGGTCCTTGCACGCGTTCCAGCGACCGCGAGACGGGCCACATGCCCGCCGCCCGCGACTCCCGCTCGGCCCCCTCGGTGAAGTCGGCCTCGGCCTCGTCGATCCGCCCCAGCTGGAGGGCCGCCAGGCCACGGAAATACCAGGCCCGCGGATCGTCGATGCCCCCCTGAATCGCGGAGCTGAGGTCGTCATGGCTGCGGGCGTAGTCGCCGGCAAAGTAGGCATGGACGCCCCCGCCATACGCCGCCGCGAGCGGCAGACTGTCGATCGTGGCGATCTCGTCCGCCCGCGCGGAAGCGCCGCCGAGCGTCAAGCCCGCGACGAGCAGGCAGCCGCCGATCACGGACCACGAACGAGCATCAGCGACGGACATCGCGAACTCCCTCCAGCGGCATCTCACGCACCACTCCCCGCAGTCGTATCGACAGGGCTCACGGCCTCACCCGCACATGACCCACCGTCCCGGCAGAATCGGCACGATCCGACGCTCACCGCGGCCGCAGGGTTTGCCCATCCCCGACCTCTCCCCGCCGCAGGGCATGACGGCGAAACGTCGCCTCGGCGAGAAACACCGCCGGTCGCACCAGTTGCATCATCACGGGCTCGTCCGGCCAGCCGAAGGCGGCCAGCAGCCGGTCGAACTCCAGAGGGGGGCAGCTCCCGCGCAGGTCGCAGAGCAGGACGCGACCGTCGCGTTCGAATGCGTTGCCGTCGACCTGCCAGGCCAGTCCCTCGCGGGGGCTCGTCCAGACGAACGAACCATCCGGCTCGGCGAACATCCGCTCGAGGGCAGCCAGCCGCTCGAAGGCGGCGTCGAAACCGATCCGCAAGGGCACTGCGAGTGCGTCACGCGACACGTCGAGCGTGGGCCACTCGCCCCAGGCGTCGGCATACGTGCCGGACTCCCGGGTCTCGTCCGGCCGGGCGTGGAGCGTGATCTCGAAGGCGTAGAGCGGCTGCCTCGTCATTCGGAGGTCGCCCTGCCATGCACACCGTCCTCAGCAACGCTCTCGCTCACCCACGTCGCATAGGCCGGCGAGGCCGTGATCGGCTTCGTGATGATCTCGGGGGTCTCGTACGGGTGGCACGCGGCGATCGTGGCCACGCAGGCTGCGGCCCGGGCCGCCGTCGTCTTGCATGTGCACCGCCACTCGGTGGCCGTCTCGATGCTTCCCTTCCACATATAGGTGCTGCGCACGGGACCGTCGATCTGCACGCAGGCTGCGAGCCGCTCGCGTACGAGCCGCGCGGCAAGCGCCGCGGCGGCCTCCTCCGACGGGCAGGTCGTCAGGATCTCGACGAGCACCGCCGGCGACCGCTCGACGTCTTGAGGCGTCATCGTCTGAACGGCTCCCGGGTCGGATCAGGCGGCATCGATGATCGTGGTGCGTGTCGGCGTTGCCAGCGGCAGCGGGCTGTCGGCTTCCACGCCCGGGATTTGCAGCCGTGCCCATCCCTGCGGCCGCTGCACGACGGTCGGCGGGGGCCCGGGCCGCCGTGAGCCTCCACCGATGCTCCATCCTGACGCGATAGTCGGTCCCAGGCAAATCACCCGAGCAGGTTCCAGTTCCGTGGAGCAGGCCGCAGGCAGATGCCCAAGCACGGTCGTACCGCTCGTCACAACGGGCGGCCGGGGCGCGAGCAGCTCGTGGGCGTCGCCCGGGACACGCCGATCCTGGCCTCGGGCCGCAGCCTCGAAGGAGGCGGCGAGCGCGTCGCAGGCCGCGAAGCCGGACGGCGTGATCGGCGGCTGCCGAGTTGTTTCCCGGTGCCAGGCAGCCACGCTTCGCCGCCACGCTGTTTCGAGCTCCGTGGCGTGCTCCCCGGCCGTCGTGGCCGATCCGCGGCACGAGTCGAGCCAGCGGCCCATCACCGCCGGAATGTCGAGTGGGCCACAGGCAGCCAGCGCCGTGACGAGCGGACGACAAACCGGTGCCGCGGGCGTGGCCATCACGGCAGCGTTGAACCGGGCGACGAGGTCCACGGCCACGCTCTCGCCGATGGTCGGCTGCCAGCCACGACCGCCGGCTCGCCGGCTCTCGCCGAGTGCGGCGCAGGAATCGCACTCGATCCCATGCCGCACGGTCGTGACGTCGTCGGACCAGACGGAGCCGATGCAAAGCCCATGCCTCGCTGCCTCGTGGCAGGCATCATCGAGCCATGAATCGCGATCACCGGCGAGCAAGGCGACCCGCACCGGCACGGGCGTCGTCGTTGCCAGCACGGGCCGGCCGCGGCGATCGGCCGTCGGCACCGGGAGGCCATCCCGGGCCCAGCGGCTCACTCCCAGGAGCAGTCGTCGCCCGCGGCGCGCGGCCTGCATGAGCACCGCATGCCGTGCCACCTGGGCCGCGCGGCCGTCATGCCAGGGCCGCATCCGCCCCGTCCAGGCCGTACTCGTGAGGCAATCGAAGGTGTCGCCGGCCAGCACGAGCTGAAGCTGGTCGAGCGGATGGTAGCTGCCGTCGTGACGAAAGCCGGCCCGCACCGCCGCCCGGTGCACGGCCTGAAGCCAGACGCCCGCGTACGCCGCCGCGGCAGACGCCGCGAACGTGCCGTCACCGAACAGCCAATTTGCGGAAACGACCAGCATGCCGACCCCCGCTCGTCAGCATCGACCAGCCCGGCCCGGAACGGCGCGACACCGCGCGGAGGATGCGGGTGGCGCGGGTGGCGCAAAGGAGTCCGGTCACGGTAGTCCGGTCACGGTAGTCCGGTCACGGTAGTCCGGTCACGGTAGTCCGGTCACGGTAGCCCGGTCACGGTAGCCCGGTCACGCCGTGACCGGAATACAAGTCACGGCGTGACTTGCCCACACCGGAATACAAGTCACGGCGTGACTTGCCCACGCGACGTGGCGGGGCTACGGCAAGAAGTCGGTCTGGCACTGGCGGTCGAGCCGGCCGTCGAGCGTCGAGCCCGAGACGGTCGCCGACGCGGTGCCGCGGCCCGAATCGGGGAGCTTGTAGGTGATCTCGAACGACTGCTGCCGCCCCGGCGGCACGTCGATGGCATCGAAGAGCACGCGGCCGTCATCCACCCGTACCCGGGCATCACCCACGAGCCGGGCCCCACGCGGGAGATCGACGGCGAGGTTCAGTGGACCAGAGGCCGCGGCGCCGTCGTTGAAGATCGTGCAGACGAGCGTGGTGGCATCACCGACACGGACGGGGTCGTCGAGATCGGCGAGCGAAAGCCGGATACCGGCCTCGGACGGCGTCCGGAGCCGCGGCCGGTCCGCCGTCGCGCGGATCTGCAGGCATTCATGGTCGCCCACCACGCCTCCGCCCCCGAGGCCGCTGAGTTCCGCGCGAACGCACGCCCGCGTCGGGGGCGAATCGCGGAACGTATTGGGGGGCGACTGGGCCCGCAGATTGATCTGCCGTTTGGCCTGGCCACCAGCCTCGATCGCCGGCAGGTTCCACGACACCCGCGAGCCCGCAATGCTGTAGCCATCCGACGCCTCGAGCGGCACGAGGCCGTCGTCCCAGGAGATGTCGAGCGTCATCGGTGTGGAGGTGGCGTTGCCCGTGTTGCGAACGGTCGCGACGTATTCCGTGACACCGGCCGACAGCGCCTCGACCGGCCCGCTGAGATCGAGCGCGACGGCAGCCGCCGCCGGAGCCGCGGGCGGAGCCGTCGGCGTCACGCTGGCCGTCGCGGCGGGAAACGGCGCCGGAGCGGCGATTGGCGGCACGACCACCGACGGCGCGGCCGGTGTGGCGACCGGCGGCGGAGTCAACGCCGGCGTCTGCGGTGCGGCTGCTGGCTGCTGGACGACCGCCGGCGCGGCCACCGCCGCCGACACCTGCACGCACTCCGTCGCACCACCGACGAACCGATGGGCCTGATCGAGGATCTCGACGCGGTGGCACTGCCGCCCCGGCTCGTCGAGCGTGAACTCGAGTGTCACCCGCCGGGCGGTGCCGGCCGCGAGATCGACCGTGCCCTTCTGCTCGATCGGGCTCTTCGATGCCTCGTGATGGAAGCCGGAATCGAAGTAGTCGATGACCCGCAGCTTTTCGAGGTTGCGGCCGGAGCGGTTCACCAACTCGACGTCGAACGACACCTTCTCACCCACGCGGCCCACGAGCGGGCCACGGATGTTGACGAGCACGTCGTCTTCGGCGACGGCGAGTGAGGGAACCGCCACGCAGGCGAGGGCAACGGCCACGCCGATCACGAATTCTCGAACCATTCCAACCACGTCGCCCATGCTCCAGCCCTCGGTCGTCGCGACACCCCGCCGCGACGTGCGAAAAGGCTACCACGGGGGCGCGCCAGCCGTGAATCGCAGTCTTCCCCCCAGTACAGGACGCCCAGCAGCAAAGGCCGTCCCACAGCGGGATAGAGCGGCCAGTGGTGTTCTGACCGGCTGCCGCATGCGGAGCATGCGGACTACGGCGCGAACCACATACTCCAGGAGGGGTTGCCCACGCCCCGAGAGCCGGCGTATGCCGCCGAGCGCAGCCAGGATGGCGGAGCGAAGGCGGCATCCGAGCGAGCGAAGAACAGGATGTTCGCAGCGAGCGTCCGGCTCTCGGGGCGTGGGCAACCCCGACGCCCACCACAGGAGGTCGACCCGCCGAGGAATAGACGGACCTGCGGTCTTCAGACCGTGGGCCGCACACGGAGTGTGCGGACTACGGTGCGGAGCGTGCGGGCGACGGGTGCGGAGGCCACGTCAGTCGCTCGCGCGGTGGCGGACGATTTCCCCTTCCGCCATGTAGATCACGTCCTCGGCGATGTTCGTCGCCATGTCGGCGATCCGCTCGATGTGCTTCGACACGGAGTTGATCCGCAGCAGGTTCTCGACGCTGTCGGGATCGTCCTTGATCCCCTGCAGCACGCGGCGGCGGATCTTCTGGCGGTCGAGATCGACCGCGTCGTCCTCCTCGCGGACCTGCCGGGCAAGCGTCGGGTCGCCGTTGACGACGGCGTCGAGGCACTGCTTCACCATTTCCTGGGTCTTCATCGCCATGGTGCGGATCTCGGCGGGCAGTTCGCAGGGCTTGCCGGCGGCAAGCTGCGACACCCGCTTGGCGATGTTCTTGGCGAGGTCACCCATCCGCTCGAGGTCGTTGTTGATCTTGAGCACGGCCACGACGAATCGCAGGTCGGCCGCGACGGGCTGGTAGAGGGCGAGCACCTTCAAGCACTCCTCCTCCACCTCGACCTCCATCCGGTCGATCTCTTCATCGTTCGCCATCACCCGCTGGGCGAGATGGGCGTCGCGGTTGATGAGGGCCGTGATCGACTTCGAGATCGCCTCCTCGACGAGCGTCCCCACGCGGAGGATCCGCTCCTTGAGTTGCTCGATCTGGCGTTCGATGTGCTTGGTCATGTGGGGGCCACCCTCCAGCGAGATCAGCCGAACCGGCCGGTCACGTAGGCTTCGGTCTCACGCAGGATCGGCTTGGTGAAGATCTCCGTCGTCGGACCGTACTCGATCAGCCGGCCCAGGTACATGAAGGCGGTGTAGTCGCTCGTGCGGCTCGCCTGCTGCATGTTGTGGGTGACGATGAGCACGGAGTAGCGGCCCCGCAGCTCCTGAATGAGGTCTTCCACCTTGCCGGTGGCGATCGGGTCGAGGGCGGAACAGGGCTCGTCGAGGAGGAGCACTTCGGGCTCGGCGGCGATCGCCCGGGCGATGCAGAGCCGCTGCTGCTGGCCGCCCGACAGGCCCAGGGCGCTGTCGTGCAGGCGATCCTTCACCTCGTCCCAGAGGGCGGCGCCCCGGAGGCTCAGCTCGCACACCTCGTCGAGCACGGCCCGCGAATTCTCACCGTCGATCCGCAGCGAGTAGACGACGTTCTCGTAGATGCTCATCGGAAACGGGTTCGGCTTCTGGAACACCATGCCCATCCGTTTTCGCAGCTCGATCACGTCCATCCGCGGGTCGTAGATCGAGTCGCCGCTGAGTCGCATGTCGCCGGTGATCCGCACGCTCTGCACGAGGTCGTTGAGCCGATTCACGCTCCGCAGGAGCGTCGACTTCCCGCAGCCGCTCGGGCCGACGAGAGCCGTCACCTTGCCGTGCGGCACGGGCATCGTGATCCGATGCAGCGCCTGCTTCGCGCCATACCAGAGATTGAACCGGTCGATCTCGAGCACGGGCGTCTCGCGGAGCACGGCATCGTGCACCTCGGCCGCAACTTCCCCGCCGGCCGCCACGGCGACGAGCCGGTCGGTCGGCACGGCCGGCGGATCGACGACGAGCTGCGCGGGCTGAGTCTGCGTCTGCATGAGGGTACGTCGCTTTCGGGAGAGGTCGGGGAATCTTACCAGAGGCAACGGCCAGTGCGAGGAAGGGAGGAGCCGGTCGGGGGGCGATCCGTGGAGGAGTAGACGGGCCTGCGGTGTTTTGACCGTGGGCCACATGCGGAGCATGTGGACTACGGCGCACGCGGAAGCGAACGACGGTTGCGAACCAAACCGCCGTGAGGGGCTGCCCACTGCCCCGAGAGACGGCGTATGCCGCCAAGCGCAGGCACGGGCACCGATCCGCTTTAGCGGATTGGTCGCCGAAGCGCAGGCGGCATCCGAGCGAGCGAAGAACAGGATGTTCGTAGCGAGAGTCCGGCTCTCGGGGCATGGGCAGCCCCGACTTTCACCACGGGAGGGCGACCTGCGGCGTCGCACCTAAAACTGCTGGGCCACATAGCGGCGGCGGAGCCGGGACCGCAGCCAGATGGCGGTGACGTTGAGCAGGGCGATGATGGCGACGAGCAGGAACGTGATCGTGAACACCATGGGCTGGGCCGCCTGGCTGTTGGGGCTCTGGAAGCCCACGTCGTAGATCAGGTAGGCGAGGTGCATGAACTCCCGCTCGGGATGCACGAACGGAAACGTGCCGTCCACCGGCAGTTCGAGCGCGAGCTTCTTCACGCCCACGAGCATGAGCGGGGCCACCTCGCCGGCGCCGCGGGCCATCGCCAGGATCAGGCCCGTCATGATGCCCGGCAGGGCCCGCGGGAGCACGATCCGCCGGATCGTCTGCCACTTGCCGGCGCCGCAGGCGTAGGAGCCTTCCCGCATCGAGTTGGGCACGGCGGAGAGCGCCTCCTCCGTGGCCACGATCACCACCGGGAGTGTGAGGAGCGCGAGCGTGAGCGACGCCCAGAGGAGGCCGCCCGTGCCGAACGTGGGCTGGCTGTCGGCCACGAGGCTGGCCTTGAAGAAGAGCTCGTCGATGCCGGCGCCGAGGCCGTAGCAGAAGAAGCCGAGACCGAAGGCACCGTAGACGATGCTCGGCACGCCGGCGAGGTTGTTGATCGCAACGCGGACGGCTGCGGTGACGGGCCCACGGGACGCATACTCGCGGAGATAGAGGGCGGCGAGCACGCCGAAGGGGGCCACGAGCAGGGCCATGATGAGCGTCATCGCGACGGTGCCCCAGATCGCTGGGAAGACACCGCCGGCGCTGTTGGCCTCGCGGGGGTCGTCGCCGAGAAACTCGCCCCAGCGCGAGCCATAGACGCCGAGCTTGCCCAGGAGCGAGAGGCGGTTGGGCTGCCAGGCCCGCACGATGCCGTCGAGCGGCAGGCTGGTCGTGCCGCCAGTGGCCGTTTCGAACTCCACCCGCCAGCCCTCGTTGGCGGCCCGCAACTTCGCAACCGCCTCGTCGAGCGTCACGGTTTCCGCGTCGACGCGGCTGCTGACGTCGCGTTCCCGCGCGGCCGCCTGCTCGCGGGCTGGACTGTCGGCGCCGTAATCGAGGCCGGCCTGCACGACCGCGAGCCGGGCCGCCCGCAGCTGCCGCTGCAGTTCGCCACGATCGACCTTGTCGATCCGCACGGCCTGTCGATGCCGCCGCCAGGCCGGAGGATGCTCGCGTTCATAAGCCGCCCAGGTCGCGGCCGGCCCCTCGGCCACCACCTCGTCGCCATGCAGAAGCCGCTTCGGGTAGCCATGAAACCGGCCCCCTTCGAGCCGCTCCACCGCGGTCGCCCACTCGGGCCGGCTCGTCTTCGCGATGCGGGCCTCGTCGAACCACTCATAGTGCGTGCCGCTGAGTTCAAAATTGGCGGTACGGATGAGCCGCCGCGCCGGCCGGGCCTCACGCCCCTCGGCCGCAGCCGCCACGGTCTCGCGGCCCGACACTTCGCCAAGCGCCCGCCGGCCGTCGTCGAGCTCAACGAGCTCGAGCGGCACGGGCCAGAAGGTCACCGCGCCGCGGACGGTGATGAACGCCAGCAGGCCCAGGATCATCGCGAGCGCGAAGGCCAGCGCCCCGCCTGTCAGCCAGACCCAGGGCTCGCCGTGGGCGGCGAGGTTCGTGTAGCGGCTACGGAGCCGACGGGGCCGTGCCCGGTCAGAGTTCATGCGCCCGCCTCCGGAACCGTTGCCGCACGAGCTCCGCCGCCGTGTTCACGATGAAGGTCAGCACGAAGAGCGCCAGCGCGGCCAGGAACAGCACACGGTAATGGCCGCTGCCCCGCGCCGCCTCGGGCAGTTCGGTGGCGATCGCCGCCGAGAGCGTCTGAAATCCGTTGAACAGGTTCCAGTCGATGATCGGCGTGTTCCCGGCGGCCATGAGCACGATCATCGTCTCCCCCACCGCCCGACCAAGGCCGATCATCACCGCGGAAAAAAGGCCGCTCGCGGCGGCCGGCACGATCACCCGCACGGCGGTCTGCCAGGGCGTCGCCCCGGCGCCGAGCGAGGCGCTCCGTAGGTGATCCGGCACGCTCATCAGCGCGTCGTCGGCGATCGTGAAGATCAGCGGGATGATGGCGAAGCTCATGCCGAGCCCCACGACGAGGGCGTTTCGCTGCACGTAGGTGCCGAACAGTCCCCCGCGCGTGTCGATCCGCAGGGCGTCGAGAAACACCGCGGCTGCAGCCGCGAGCGCGATGGCTGCCATCGCGCCGCCGCCGAACACGAGCAGCGACGCCACCCCTGCCTGCCGATCAGTCCAGCGGGCGCCCGCGCGGCGGAGCCACGGCTGCACGAACCGGCTGGTCACGCCCGTCATCACGACGGCCGCGAGTGGCAGCAGGGCGAGCATCCAGCCGCCGAACCCGCTGCCCCCCTGACCGTCGAGCCAGCCGCGGAAGTCGCCGGCGAACAGGGCGCGCTCGACGAACGGCGCGGCCCCCCGCGCGGCGAGCACACCGGCCGGCAGCGCGACGCACGCGACTGGGAGAAATCGCCAGGCCGCCAGCCGGCTCCGCCAGCCAGACGGCATGAGCTGCCAGAGAAGGGCGCCGCCGAGCAGCGCGAGCGGCACGGTGAAGAGTCCCGTGATCACGGGCATCACCGCCCGTTCGATCAGCGGCGCGAAGACGAGCCCGGCGATGAAGCCGAGCACCACGCTGGGCAGTCCGGCCATCAGTTCGATCGTGGGCTTGATGCGGGCCCGCCAGCGGGCGTGCAGGAACTGGCTCGCGTAGATCGCGGCGAGGATCGCGATCGGCGTCGCGAACACCATCGCATACAGCGTGGCCTTCACCGTGCCGAACACGAGGGGGATGAAGCCGAACTTCGACTCGAAGGCCTCGTGTCCCGTCGTCTCCCAGGCATGAACGGGCTGCGGATAATTCTCGTACCACACGGGTCGGAGCAGTGTGGCAAACGAGACCTCGGGATAGCCGGCCTCGATCGACCAGGATGCCATGCCGGCGGGACCGACACCCAGCAGGCGATTTTCGCGTGGGGCGAGACACAGCCGCGTCGCGGCCTGGCCTGCGGCCTGTGAGGCCGCCGGCAGATCGAGCACGGTCGCGGCCCGCGTGGCCTGCAGCAGTCGCACCCGGCCGTCGGCGGTCGCAGCCGCGAAGAGTCGTGACCGGGGCGAGGCGGCCAGGGTCGTCACGGGACCGGCGGTGGCAAAGTCGTGGGCCGCGACCACCGCCAGTCCGTCGGCGGCAGCCTGCTCGGTACGGGCGGTGAAGAACACCCGCACGCGCCCCGTCGTGTCGGCGACCGCGAACGACGAGCCGCCGAAGAGCCGCTCGACGGCCGTCACGCCTGGCTCGCCGGGAGCGGCGTCGAATGTCTCCAGCTCCGCCGGTGCCTCGACATCGCGAATCACGTACCGCCGGGCGGCGCCGTCGGCGGCGAACAGGAAGAGTTGATCCCCCAGCTCCGACACCCGCACGAACCGTGGCGAGAAGCCCTCGACGGGCTCGATGGTCGAGCCCACGGCGGAGGTGACCACTTCATCGGTCAGGAGATTGCGGCGGGATGTCACCGACTCGACCCGCACCCGCCCTGCCTCATCGAGCGCAGCGACGAGCGGCCCGCCAGACGCCGTGGTGACGTCAATGTCCACGATCGGCTTCTCGAGCGACCGTGTCGCAGCAGCGAGTTCGGTCACGATGGCGACCCGGGCATAGCGACCGGTCTCGGCGCGGGCGATGACCCCATCGCCCGTCGTGATCGCTGTGCCGCGACGCAGCTCGCGGGCTTCCGCCGGCAGTGCGGTGGCATCGATGAAGGTTGACTCCATCCCGATCTCGCCCGTGCGAAGCGATCCGTCAGTGAAGCCGACGGCCGCCAGCCGCGTGCCCGGGACGATTCGGATCGCGGTCGCTCCGACGAGCCCAGAGTCGGCTGCCGGCGTGCGGGCCAGCGCCGTCCCATCGGTCACCGACACGAGCGTCACGCCACCATCGTCCGCGGCGGCGTCGGCATCGCGTCGGGGCATGTCGACGGTGACCGCGACCGCTGCCGACTCATCAAGCGCGACCGCTGCGGGCCCGCCCGCCGCAAACGGCACCGCCACGACCCCGTCGAGACGCGCCCGAGCCGACTTGAAGAGCGGGAGGGCGACGGCGAGCAGGAACACGCCCACCAGGAGCACGGCCACGATCGTGCCGATCCCGCCGAACGTGATCAGCAGCCGGGCCAGCATGTCGCTGGTCCGCACCCATGGACGGGTGGCCCGCCGCCGGGCGCGTCCGGTGAACGAGGGCGTGGCGTGCATGCCGTTCGGCATCCGTTCGACGTAGTCGCTGGGAGGAAGTGCGGGGCTGTCCCGCGGGATGGTCTCGGATCTGCCGACGTCAGGGAGTGGCGATGCCGACGCTCGAGAGCGCCCGCTTGGCGACGGCGGCGGTGACGGGGAGATACCCGTCCTTCTTCACGTCGCCCTGGCCACTCGCACTCAAGACATACCGCAGAAACTCCCGCCGCAGCGGATCGAGCGTTGTACCAGGCTTGTGGTTGACGCCGAGATAGAGGAACCGCGACAGCGGATACTCGCCGGAGTAGGCGAACTTCGGCTCGGCCTCCACGAAGGGGGCTCCGGTCTTGGCCGCGAGCGGCACGGCCCGGACGTCGGCCGTGCGGTAGCCGATGCCGCTGTAGCCCATCGCGAATCGGTCGCTCGCCACGGCCTGCACCACGGCCGAGCTGCCCGGCTGCTCCTTCACGGTCGGCTTGAAGTCGCCCTTGAAGAGCGCGTGTTCCTTGAAATAGCCGTAGGTGCCGCTCGTGGCATTGCGGCCGTACAGACTGATCGGCTTGTCCTTCCACTCTCCCTCGAGGCCGAGGTCGCCCCAGGTGCGGATCTCGTCCTTTGCGCCGCCGGTGCGGTTCTTGGAGAAGATCGCATCGACCTGCTGCAGCGAGAGTCCGGCGAGCGGATTGTCCTTGTGCACGAACACGGCGAGCATGTCGATCGCCGCGGGCACCATCACCGGCGGGTAGCCGTGCTTCTCCTTGAAGGCATCGACCTCCGAGGGCTTCATGTCGCGGCTCATCGGGCCGAATGTGCAGGTGCCCTCGGTGAGCGCCGGCGGCGCCGAGGCCGACCCCTTGCCTTCGACCGCCTCGCGAACGCTGGGGTAAAACTTCTTGAAGCCTTCCGCCCAGAGGGCGACGAGGTTGTTCATCGTGTCGGAGCCGACGCACTTGAGCGATCCCGAGACCTCGCCGGCCACCCGCTCATAGCTCCCGAGCGCTGGATCGACTTCCTGGGCCACGGCGACCGCCCCGCTGCCGATCAGGGCCGCCATGCCAACCGCTGCCATCCATCGCGTCGTCGCCATCCGCATGAATCCTGCTCCCAGGGGGGTCTGCTCCGGCAACCAGGGCCGGCGGGCAGTCAAAACGCGTCCGGCCGCTCTCGGGCCGAAAATCCGCGTTTCGTTGACCCGCTTTATCTAGCTTCGCAGTATGAGGCTTTTGTGAGCGGCTGGGCAGCCCCCCGGCGACGGTCGGCCTGGGGGCGTGGTAGACTCCCCTTCCATGCAACCAGGGCACGGTGGCCCTGACGCGAATCGGTAGCCCAGCGGACGTGACCCACCCGGCAGGACAGGCCCTCGACCAGCTCACGGCGATCCTGGACACCCACGGCCCCGTGGTGCTCCCCGCCCTGTTGCTCTGCGACTTCGGCCATCTCGCCCGCGAGGTCGAACGGCTGGAGGCGGCCGGAGCCCAGGCCATCCATCTGGATGTCATGGACGGCCGATTCGTGCCCCAGCTCACCTACGGTCAGGTCGTCGTCGAGGCCGTGCGGCGGGCGGCGAAGGTGCCGATCGAAGTCCACCTCATGATCGAGGAGCCGGAACGGTCGCTGGCCGACTACGCGAAACTGGGCGCCGACATCCTGACCGTCCACATCGAGGGGCTGTCCGAACCGCGACGGGCACTCGAAACGATCGCCTCCCTCGGCCCCCGAGCCCACCTGGCCTTGAGCCCCGAGACTCCCGTCGCACGGGTCGAGCCCTTTCTCGACGTCTGCGACGGCGTGCTCGTGATGAGCGTCGAGCCCGGCTATGGCGGCCAGCGGTTCAACCCCGTGGCCATCGAGAAGCTCGCGCATCTCGCCGCCCTGCGGTCAGCCCGCGGCGCGACCTTCCGGCTCGGCGTCGACGGGGGAATCTCGACCGAGACAGTCGGCCCCGTCGCAACGGCCGGGGCGGAACTGATCGTCGCCGGCAGCGCGGTGATCCGTGCCACCGACTACAGCCGGGCGATCACCGAACTGGAAACCATCGCCCGGACGGCGGCCTGATGGCCCCAACCGACCACTGGATCCCGCTCAGCATCATCCCATATCACCTGGAGTTTCTTCCCCCCACATGCCCGATCATCTGATCGTCATCCGTTCGGGACCGACCGAATACGATCTGCAGGGCCGCATTCGCGGAACGCTCGACGTGCCGCTTGCCGCCACCGGCATCGCCGCCGCTGAAGCCGCAGCCGCAGCCCTCGCACCGCAGCCCCCCGACGCGCTCTACGTGGCGGCCGATGCCGCCGCCCGCGAAACCAGCCGCCCCATCTCGCGGGCCTGCGGCCTCAAGGCCCGGCCGCTCCCGCTCTTGGCAAACCTCGACCAGGGCCTCTGGCAGGGAATGCTCGTCGATGAGATTCGCTGCAAGCAGCCGCGGCTCTACCGCCAATGGCAGGACAATCCCTGGGCGGTGGCCCCGCCGGAGGGCGAACTGCTCGAGGATGCCTGCCTCCGCGTCGAGGAGTCGCTCGAAGTTTTGCTGCGGCGGCATGCCCGCGGTCGCGTGGCCGTGATCGTGCCACAGCCACTCGACCGGGTGGTGCGGTGGATCGTGTCGGGCGAATCGATGGGCGACCTCTGGGACTGCGATCAGGCAGGCCCGGCCGCCGTCGAACTGCCGCTGGCCGCCCAGTGGCAGCCGTCCCGGCGGCCCTCCGTTCGCGTGTAGCCAACTCGCGCAGCATCGCCCCGGCCACCCCGACTACACTGCGGTCCACCAGGATAAGTGCCCGTTTCCGATCGGTGCCCGTTTCACCAGCAGTCGTGACGACCATGGAAGGCAGCCAGCAGACCACCGTTGCCAGCACGGCCCCGACCGGGCCGGCGATCCCGCCCGTTGCCGGGAGCCTCGAGCAGCCCGCGGCCCGTGGCCCGCGTGCCAAGCGCGGCGTGCCGGAGGGCCTGTGGCTCAAGTGCGACGGCTGCGGCGCCACGATCTATCGCAAGGAGGCGGAGGAACTCCTCAACGTCTGCCCCCGCTGCGGCTTCCACTGGTATGTCTCGGCCGCGCAGCGGATCGAGCAGCTGCTCGATGCGGGCACGTTCGAGGAATGGGATGCGAATCTCGCCCCGACCGACCCGCTCGGCTTCCGCGACAAAAAGCCGTATGCCGATCGGATCGTCTCGGAGCAGAAGCGGACCGGCCTCCGTGATGCCGCCCTCACCGGTACGGGCATGATCCGCGCCCGCCGCGTGGCCTGCGGCGTGACCGACTCGTCGTTCATCATGGGCAGCATGGGAAGCGTGGTGGGCGAACGGCTCGCCCGACTCGTCGAACGGGCCACCGCGCAGAAGCTCCCGCTGATCATCGTGAGCGCGTCCGGCGGCGGCGCCCGGATGCACGAGGGCATCCTCTCGCTCATGCAAATGGCGAAGGTATCGGCGGCCCTGGCCCGTTACTCGCAGGCCGGCGGCCTCTTCATCTCCGTGCTCACCAATCCCACCATGGGGGGCGTGGCCGCCAGCTTCGCCTCGCTCGGCGATCTCTGCTTCGCCGAGCCGCGGGCCCTGATCGGCTTCGCCGGCCCGCGGACGATCAAGGCCACGATCCGCGTCGAACTGCCGAAGGGCTTCCAGACGAGCGAGTTCCTCCTGGAGCACGGCTTCGTCGATCGCATCGTGGCCCGCAAGGATCTCAAGAGCGAGATCGCCAGAGCCATCGACTACTGCGGCGGCTGATCAGGGCCACGGCGGCCACTCTCTCCGTGCGCAAACCACGGCCGCCAACCAAACCGCCGTGAGGGGTTGCCCATGCCCCGGGAGCCGGCGTATGCCGCCGAGCGCAGCCAGGATGGCGGATCGAAGGCTGCATCCGAGCGAGCGAAGGGCATGGATGCCCGTAGCGAGCGTCCGGCTCTTGGGGCATGGGCAACCCCGAACTGTCACCACAGGAGGTCGACCCGCAGAGGATTAGACGGGCCTGCGGTGTTCAGACCGCGGGCCGCATGCGGAGCATGCGGACTACGGTGCGATCGCGTCGATCTTGGCGGCGAGGATGAAGTCGTTCTCGGAGAGGCCGCCGATGGCGTGGGTGAAGATCTCGACCCAGGCGTTGCGGTAGCCCTCGAGATGCAGGTCGGGATGATGCTGCTCGCGTTCGGCGAGCGCGGCCACGTTGTTGAAGAACTTCACACACTCGCGAAAGTTCCTGAACCGCCAGTCGCGGCGGATCCGGGTGGCGTCGTGCGTCAGCCGCCAGCCGGGCAGGGCCGCCACCTGGGCCTCGGCCGCGGCCGCGGAATATTTCGGCACGCCCCCTTCGCAGGGCACGCACTTCTTCGCCGTCAGATCACAGGCTTGTTGCGGCTGCATCGTGTCGTCTCCTCGTCGAGTCAGTATCGCGACTCGAAGCCGGCGAAGCCACCGTGGACGATCGTGCTCGAGCCGGCGTCGATGCCCTCGAGCGAGCCGGGCGAATCGATCACGGACGGCCATTGGCCGTCGGCCTGGGCGATGTTGCCCACGCCCACCACGCGGTAGCCGATCGACAGACTCCAGCGATCGGTGATGTCCCAGGCGACACCCGTATCGACCGAGCCGAGCCAGGAGAAGACGCCGAGCGTCGAGTGCACGTTCACGGGATCGCCGCCGGCGAAGGCCGCATCGGCGCCGCTCGGATCGACGAGCGACGTCGTGTTGGTGATCGCATTCCCGCCGATCATGAACTTCGGCACGATCGCCAGCCGCACCCGCGGCATGAACATCCAGTCGAACTTGGCCCCGACCTGGGCGCCGTAGATGTTGTTGTTGGTAGCCACCCCGAGCTGCAGGCTGTCGAGGTCGGGCAGGCTCGACGCGGTGGCCAGGGTGAGCGTGTCGCCCACCTGGAAGAAGCGGAAGCCCGCCAGCCACATCAGGCTCACCGAGCGGTCACGGGGCAGGAACTCGGGCCGCTCCCAGAGCGAATAGACCCAGTTGATCTCGATGTCGTTCACCACGTCGGAGCGGCTGATCCACTGGCCCGACGCATCCTGGAGCCAGGCGTCGGCCGACGTGCCGCTCACCGTCACCCCCGGCGCCTGCGGGATCGCCATGATCGCCGGTGGATCGGCCATGAGCGACGAGGACGACCCGACGTTGTAGAGCCCCCAATAGATCATCTCGACGGCGTGGTGCTGCCGCGGGCCGAACCAGCGGCCGACGTGGAAGTCGACGCCGCCTGACCACGTGGCCGAGGCATCACTCGTGAACAGCTGCCGGCCATCGAGCGGCTCCATGGTGGCGGCGCCGGAGGACAGCGTGCGGGTCATCACGAGGCCGCTTGCTCCCGCGAACCACCGCGGCCAGTCGGGCAGCATCTCGGGCACCACGCTCCCTGGCATGCCGGCGAGGCCAGGCCCCGCGAACGGCTCGGCCACATACATCGGCGGCGGCTCGCCCACGGTCGGCAACGGCTCCTGGGCACACAGCACGGCTGCAGCCGATGCGACCGCCCCCACGACCAGGCACCGGGTGACGGCGCGGCAGGAAACGGCAGCGGTGGGACGTGTGCCCGCGAACATGCAGGGACAGTCGAGAAACAGCCGCTGACCGTCAAGCCCGCTTCGCCATCCCGACCGAAGATACACTACGGCAGCTACGGTCGATCTGTACCGCCGTCCCAGCAGACAAAAGCGGGTAGGCGAGGGGGTCGGTGCAAGCTCGAGGAGCATGTGGACCGAGTCTTCGAGGTCCCGCGACGAGACTTGTACCGCCCCCGAGCCGGCGCACGTCAACCGGCGCACTTCAACCGGATCCAGTCAACCAGCCGTGGAAACCCGTGGAAACGCCCCCCAACGGCCGTTCCCACGATGGCACGTCAGGCAATCTGCGAAACATGCGGCGACTCCGAAACGGTCAGCGACGACAGAAGCCAGCGTCCACGCAGCCGGCTGTCACGATCTCGACGCGGGCCGACGTGCTCGCGTGGCTCGATGGGCGGGCCGACTTCGAGCGGGCGCCGCAGCCCGGGGCCGGCCGGAGCATGTTCGGCCTCGGCCGCATGCGGCGACTGCTGGCCGCCCTCGACAGCCCGCAACTCCGGTATCCCGCCGTGCACGTGGCGGGCACGAAGGGCAAGGGCTCGACCGTCGCGATCCTCGCCGAGATCCTCGCCGCGTCGGGTCTCCGGGTCGGTCGCTACATGTCGCCCCACGTGCACTCCGTCGAAGAGCGGATCTGCGTCGATGGCAAGCCGATCTCGGCGGCTGATCTCGTGGCCGCCTTCGCCGTCGTGATTCCCGCCGTGCATGTGCTCGACCGGGCCGCGGCCCGGCGGGGTGGCCGGCGGCCAACGTGGTTCGAGGTGGTGACCGCCGCCGCGTTCGTCCACTTCGCCCGCGCCGGCGTCGACATCGCCGTGCTGGAGACCGGCCTCGGCGGCCGGCTCGACGCGACGAACGTCGCCAACACGATCCTCTCGGTGATCACGAGCATCAGTCTCGACCACATGGCGATCCTCGGGCCGACCGTCAGTCGCATCGCGGGCGAAAAGGCCGGCATCATCAAGCGTGGCGTGCCGGTCATCTCCGGGGCGCTGCACCCAGGTGCCCGGCGCGTGATCGCGGCGACGGCCCGGCGGCGGCGGGCGCCGCTGCTCCAACTCGGGCGGGATTTCCAGGCCCAGTCGATCGATGATGCCGGTGCCGACCCGCTCGGAGCCGGCATGGTGGAGATCACGACTGGGGCCGCGGCCGACGGCCCGCGGCGGTATCGGCATGCGATGCCGGGACGGCATCAGGCGGAGAATGCCGCGCTGGCCGTGATGGCGGCCCGGCGTCTCGCCGACATGGGCCGGCGTGTCACCGAGACGGCGATCGTCCGCGGGCTCGCCTCGGCCCGGCTACCGGCGCGGATCGAGCGGCTGTCCACCGCGCCGCTCGTGGTGGTCGACGCGGCCCACAACGTGGCCTCGATGGAGTCGCTCCTCGATACGCTCGCCCCCGTGCTGGCGGTGCGGCGGCCGCGGGTGCTCGTCTTCGCCGCGAGCAACGACAAGCAGATCGAGGACATGCTCGCCCGCGCGACGGGCCTGTTCGACCACGTCGTGCTCACGCGATACTCGACGAATCGTCGGGGAGCGACACTCGAGCGACTGAAGGCGGCGGCCAAGGCTGCCCGACTGCCGACTCCGCTCACCGCGGCGACGGCGGCCGCGGCGTTCACGCGGGCCACGTCACTCGCCGGCCGCCGCGGCTTCGTCTGCATCGCGGGCAGTTTCTTCCTCGCCACCGAGCTGCGGCGGCGGAGCTGAGGCCCGCGCGAGTACGTCGACCGCCACCGCGAGCACCTCGTCGACGTCGCGGCTCCCAGCGGCCGCGGCCGAGCCTGCACCGGCCACGGCATCGCGCTGCCGCCGCCAGCGCCGCAGCCGGTCGAGACTCGCGGCAGTGGGCGCAATCTCGGCCCCGCGATCGGGCGTCACGCCCCACGCGGCGTCGTCACGGTCGTCGGGTCGCCGGTTGAGCCCCGCACCGCGTGGCCTGACATATTCCGCCGTGGTCAGCTTGAGCAGGCCGTCGCCGCCACCGAGGGGCACCAGCGTCTGCACCGTGCCCTTGCCGAACGTGCGGCTGCCGACGATCCTGGCCCGGCCGTGATCCTGGAGGCAGGCCGCCACGATCTCCGCGGCGCTCGCCGTGAGCCCGTCGACGAGCACGGCCATGGGCACGCCCGGCACCACGGCTCCTGGCGTGGCCTCCCGCGGCTCGAGCGGCGGTCCACCGTTCGTGGCCGCGCGGCCGCGGGTGGCCACGATCACGCCGCTCTCCACGAACCGATCGCAGACTGCGATCGCCGCGGAGAGCAGGCCTCCCGGATTGCCACGGAGGTCGAGCACAAGGCCACGGAGCGGCGGCTCCGCCGCCAGGGAGCCGAGTGCGGCATCGAGTTCGTCGGCCGTGCGCTCGCCAAAGCTCGTGATCCGCACGAGCGCGATGGCCGGATCGTCGTCGAGGCGATAGCTCCATGTGCCGTCGTGCCGGCGGCGATCCCCGAGCACGGTTTCGGTCGTTACCAGCGCCCGCTCGAGACGCACGTCGCGGGCCGCGGCCGTCGCCTCTGGCTGGGCCGATGGATCGAGCGTCGCGCGGGCTGGCGCGATTCGCAGGACCACGGGCGTGCCGATCGGCCCGCGGAGCAGCGTGACCAGCCGCGCCAGTGGCACGCCCTGGGTCGACAGGCCATCGATGGCAACGATCCGGTCGCCGGCCACGATCCCCGCCTGCCATGCCGGCCCCGACACCACCGGTGACGAGACCAGCAGTTCCCCCGTGGCGTCATCCTGCACGAGCTCCAGGCCGACGCCTCCGAACTGCTGGTCGAGCAGCGCCTCGAAGCTGTCCTGCTCGGCCCGGGGAATGTAGGCCGAGTGCTCGTCGAGCTGGGCGACCGCCCCCTCCACCGCAGCCTCGAACAGCTCCCGGGACGCCACCGGCTCGAGGGCCGACCGGGAGATGATCGAGAGCACCTCATTGAACCGGTTGCCGGGGAGGTCACGGTGCCGCGCCACCCACACGGCCACCCCGGCGACGAGGCAGCCGATCAGCACGAAGAGGTTGCGGAGGGGCATGCGAGCGATTCGTCCTCAGGACACCACGGCCAGGGGCCCGCGGCTGGCGGCATGAGACTCGGCCGGGAAGGTGTAGGCCTTGGGCACCACGGTGACGCCCGCGGGCGAGATCGCCAGTCCGCGGGCCACATCCTGCACCGGATCGACGCCGATGGAAACCCCGGCCGGCACCCGCACGTCCTTGTCGATGATCGCCCGCCGCACGACCGCATGCCGGCCGATGTCCACACCCTCGAACACGATGCTCTCCTCCACCCGCGCAAAGCTGTTGACGCGCACGCCCGGCCCGATGATCGATCGGTGCACGCGGCCGCCCGACACGATCGCGCCCGGGCAGACGAGACTGTCCGTCGCCTCACCGCGGCGGGCATCCGGCCCCTCGCCCGCGAACACGAACTTCGGGGGTGGATAGGCCGGATGGTGCGTGCGGATCGGCCATTGCTCGTCGTAGAGATTGAGCAGGGGATCGACCGCGACGAGGTCCATGTTCGCCTCGTGGTAGGCGTCGATCGTGCCCACGTCGCGCCAATAGGCATCCCGCTTGCGGTTCTCGTCGCGAAATGGAAACGCCTGCACGCCATGCGTGTGGATCACCTTCGGCAGGATATCGTGGCCGAAGTCGTGCCGGCTGCCGCGGTCGTCGGCGTCGAGCCGCAGTTGCTCGAGAAGGAAGTCGGCGGAGAAGCAGTAGATGCCCATCGACGCCAGCGTCATGCCGGGCGAGTCGGGGAGCGGCGGCGGATCGGCCACCTTCTCTCGAAACGCCTGCACGCGGCCTGAGCCGTCGACCTGCATCGTGCCGAACTCACGCGCCTCGGTGACGGGCACTGGCAAGGCGCCGATCGTCACGTCGGCGCCGCTCGCCTCGTGGGCCTCGATGAGCGACTGGTAGTTCATCTTGTAGATATGGTCGCCGGCGAGCACGACGACGAGCCGGGGGGCGGCCATCTCCAGTGAATAAATGTTCTGATAAACGGCGTCGGCGGTGCCTTGATACCAGTGGTCGTCCACCCGCTGCTGCGGCGGCAGCACGTCGAGAAACTCCCCGAGGTCGCGGCAGAAGAAGCGGTGCCAGCCGAGGTTGAGATGCCGGTCGAGACTGCTGGCCTTGTACTGCGTGAGCATCAGCACCCGGCGAAGCCCGCTGTTGAGGCAGTTCGACAGGGCGAAGTCGACGATCCGGTAGCTGCCGCCGAACGGCACGGCCGGCTTGGCACGGTCGCGGGTCAACGGCTCGAGCCGGGCCCCCTTGCCGCCGGCAAGCACCACGGCCACGACGTCGCGGACCCGTCGTGAATCGACATCGCGTGACCGCATGCGAGCACTCCCGCCACCTCATCTGGTCAGCGTCGGCCACGTGCGGCCGACCGCACGATCATACGGCGGCCGACCAGTCTGCGGCGACACAGAGGGCGTGTTTTGCGGCGTTTCGCAGGCGGGAAGCCGTCTGGCGACGGATACGGTCGGTTCCCTACCATCCCGCCCGACGATATCCGCTCCTTCCGCCCACGAGGCGCTGCATGGCCCGCCACGCGAATAGCAGGAACCGCCGAGACCGGGACGACTCCATGGAAGCTCTGAAGCCACTGCTCGTGCTCGGACTCTTCGGCATGATCCTCTACGGCGCCTATTCCGTGGTGCAGAAAGGGCCCGGCAAGGAGGAGCCGGCGGCCGCTGCCGTGGCCGGTGATGCCCCCGCCTTCGCCCAGCCCGATGTGCAACTGCCGGCTCCCACGGCCACGCTGCCTGCAGCGGCCGCTGCAGCTGCCCCCGCGGCCATCGTGGCCACTGCGCCGGCCGCTGTGGCCACGCCGTCGCCTGCCGCGCCGGTCACGGTGCCGTCGGAGCCTGCACCGCCGGCGCAGCCCGATCAGTCGCCCACGTATCTGACCGCCGAGTCGGCGCCGCCGCCGGTCGCCGAGCCCGTGGCCGCGACGCCCCCTGACGCCTCGGCCCGCCCCGACCGGCTGGCATCGCTGCCTGTGCCGCAGCTGCCCGCCACGATGCCCGACGCCCTTGCGGCACCGGCCGCGGCCGCGATCGTGCCGCCGCCATCGGCCGCTCCCGCTCCATCATCGGCCGCCTTCGCCTCCGCCTGGGCCGATGCGCACGACAAGCTCGCCGCGGGCCGCTACGCGGAGGCGCTTGCGGGACTGTCGATCTGGTACGACGATCCGTCGCTCGGTCTCGAGGAGAGCCAGCGACTCGAGGACCTGCTCGGTCAGCTCGCCGGCACGGTGATCTATTCCCAGGACGACCTGCTGCTGCCCCCCCATGTCGTCGCCGCCGGCGACACGCTCCTGACAATCGCGGCGCCGCTCGGCGTGTCGTGGCAGCTGCTCGCCAAGATCAACGGTGTCGGTGATCCAAACCAACTGATTCCGGGCGAACGGCTGAAGCTCGTCCGTGGCCCGTTCGACGCCGTGGTGAGCGTGTCGCGGCGCCGCGTGAGCATGCAGCTGCATGGCACCTACGCCGGTAGCTTTCCCGTGGTGGTGGGCCGGCAGTACCTCGACCGTGTCGGCGGCTCCATTCCCGTGGCCACGATCAACCGCGCCGATCCCAACGCCCTGCCCGGCGGCCCGGCCGCCGCTCGGACGTCGATCGCGCTGGCCGACGGTCTCATGATCGAGGCGGTCGACGACCCCGCCGCCATGGCCGACGCGGCCCCCTCGTCGAGCCTCGTCGTCTCCTCCCGCGATCTCGCCGAGCTCATCGACATCCTCGGCCCCGGATCCCGCATCCTGATCCGGCAGTAGGGATCAAGCAGCTGGGCCCGCGGCGCTTCCTGCACCGCGGGCCCGTTCTGCGCCGTCTCAGGGCAGCGGTTTTACCGCACCGCTTCCTGGAGCATCTTCGCGTTCGGCACCGAGTGCCGTGACACGAGGCCGTTCTCACGGGTCTCGATGACCGTGGCCACCGGCCCCACTTCGCGAACCGTGCCCTCGAGGCCGGCCACACTCACCGTGTCCCCCGCCTGGAGACGCTGGCGAACGTAGTAGCCCGAGAGGATGCCGCTCATCACGTCGCGGCCGCCGAGGCCGAAGGCGAGGGCGAAGCCGGCCGAGAGGCCCGCCGAGCCGATGAGGATCAGCTTCTCGAGCAGGGCAAACTGGATGCCGAGCTGGTTGAAGGCCGCGATGAACGTCAGCAGCGAGAGTACCCAGTAGCAGCCGCCAGCGAGATACTCGGCGTAGGACAGACCGACGCGATCGGCGCTGGTCGCCACCACGCCGCGGAGGAAGGTGGCTGCAAGCAGGCCCACCACCACCACCACCGTCGCCACGAGCAGTCGGGGGATGTAGTTCACCACCTCGCCCATCGCGTTCGACACGCTCTCGAGGCCGAGGATGTTGAAGGCCGCCATCACGAACACGCACATCAACAGCCAGAACACGATGCCCCCGACGATCGCCGGCACCGGCCGCCGGATACCCACGTCGTGCATGCTCTTGGCCAGGCCGCTCCGCTCGGCCGCCGTCTGCAGGCCGATCGTCTCGCTCACCACCGCGATCAGGCCGCCCACCCAGCGGGCGAGCACGTAGCCGACCACGAGCACCGCGACCATCGCCACCATCTTCGGCGCGAGCAGGATCACCTGGCTCCATGCCTGGGTGAAGCTGTCGACGAGCGCCTGCTTTGAAACGTTCACCGTTTCCCGAGCCGTCTCGGCCGCCGTCTGGCCGAGCACCACGAAATCAGCCATTGCCTTCTCCTCCTGTGCTGCGCGGCCCTCGTGGCCACGCACCTGTCACCGAAAACACGATCGCCGCAAACAATGCCACGAGCATGTGCCTTGCCGCCCACACGGTGGCCCCTAGCGCGAACTCGGCCACGTGCAGGGCCAGCAGCCGCGGATGCAGCTTCCGCCGCACCCCGTCGGTGAAGACCGGTGCCGCCGGCGTTGGCGGCACCTCCACGTCGGCCAGATGTTCGAGCAGGTCCATGCCGTGCTGTCATCCTTGCCTCGCCCGGGCGGCCACGCGGCCGCACCCCGGTCGACACCAGGTGAGTTGCCGCCCACCGCCGCCGCGTCACACATTTTTTTCGTGGGCAAATCACGCCCCCGATAGGCCCGTCACTCCGTGACGGGCATTCCGGTGTGGGCAAGTCACGCCGTGACGGGCATTCCGGTG
>JAPOJV010000193.1 GCA_029978085.1 bacterium | reverse complement strand
CTCGGCGAATCGATCGATCTGGTGAGTCTGTCGGCCGCGCGGAAGGTCGCCGTGGACGGGTTCCTCGCGCACGGCGAAGCGGCCGATCTCTGGGTGCCCACGGCGCCGCTCGGCATGCTCTTCGGCGAGCGGCTCGCAGGCTGGCTCGAGTCACGCGGTGCGACGATCGTAACCGGAGCGGCCGTGTCGAGCCTGAGTCGTGAAGCGGATGGCCGCGTACGCGCCGTCGTGGCGGGCGGCGTCGAGCATCCGTGCGACGCGGTGGTCGTGGCGGTGCCGTGGCGGCAGGCGGCCCGGCTGGTTCCCGACCTGGTGCCGGTCGCAGACGACCGCCTCGCCGGCTCGCCGATTACGGCGGTGCATCTCTGGTTCGATCGCGACGTGGTCGATCTGCCGCACGCCGTGCTCGTCGGCCGCGTGTCGCAGTGGGTGTTTCGCGGCGAGGTGACGGGCGACCGCAGCCATTGTCAGGTCGTGATCAGTGCCTCGCGCGGACTCTTCGCCGGCGATCGCGATGGGCTCCGCGACGCCGTCGTGGACGAGCTCCGCCAGGTGTTTCCGCGGGCCCGGGCTGCACAGCTCCTGGATGCGCGGGTCGTGACCGACCCCACGGCGGTGCTCTCGGTGCGGCCGGGCGTCGAGGAGGTGCGGCCGCCGGCTCGCACCCGCATCGCGAATCTCTTCCTGGCGGGTGATTGGACCGCCACCGGCTGGCCCTCGACGATGGAGGGCGCGGTGCGGAGCGGTCGGCTCGCCGCCCTCGAAGCGGCCGCGAGCCTCGGCATCCCGTGCGCGGACCTCACCCCCGATCTCCCCAGGAACCCGCTCGTCCGGCTCCTCTGTAGTCCGGTCACGCCGTGACCGGTGCTGCAGTCCGTCTTCACTCCGCGACGGACCCACTTTCGGGCAGCGACCCGCAGAGGTCGGCGAGCGCAGCCGCGAGCGCGCGGCCATCGATGACGGCGTGCTCCCAGAGCTGCCACAGGTCGGCCGCGGCACGGGGGCGACGACCGATCGCGCCGAGGGCGGCGCCGAGCCGGCGCATCGCCGACTGAGGCCGGGCCAGCATGGCCACCTCGCGTGGAAGCGTCTGGCTCGCGTCATCGGAGATCACGCGAATCGAACCACAGGGCAGGCCTTCCGCTGCGGCAGCCTCGGCGACGGCGAACGTCTCCATGTCGACGGCATCGGCCCTGCTGGCGACCCACAGCTCGGCCTTCTCTGCGGGCGTCGTCACGATCCGGTCGGCGGTGACGAGCGTCAGATCACGACCGGTCATCGCCACTGCATGCGCGAGCCGGAGCTGGGCGGAGCGATCCGGCAGTGTGACCCGCGCGGCGCGGATCAGGCTGCCACGAACAAGGTCGGGAGTGAGCCCGCCGGCAAAGCCGGCACTGACAATCAGCCGAGGGCGATGTCCGAGGATGAGCCGCCGCGTCGCCCTCGCCGCCGCCTCGCGTCCCACGCCCGCCACGCACCAGGCGACCCCCCTGCCCGCCACGTGGCCCTCGCGGAACACGAGCCCCCCCGCCTCGAGTGCGGTCATTCCGGACACGAGCCGTGCGAACGCATCGGCCTCGATCGGCACGGCAAACACGATTCCTAGCGCAGCCTGATTCACAGCACCATTCTGCGCCACGCCATGTGTCACTTGATACACGCGCGACACTTTTTCGCAGCGGGACGCAAGGGGGTCGGTGCAAGCTCGAGGAGCATTGGACCGAGTCTTCGAGGTCCCGCGACGATCTGAAAGACCGCGCAGCGGCCAGTGCCGGTACACGTGCAGTCGGCAGCCCACGCTCTGACAGGGACCGTTGCACTGAGTATCGCTGCAATCAGCAGGCAGAGCATGTGCCGTGAAGCCCGTGGCGCAAGCCAAGGGGATGCGGTCCGCTGCACGTGTGGCCACGCGGATTCCCTTCGCTCGCGCGTGGGGCTTCCAGGCAGAGATGCTGATGCCCCCGCTGACATCGACTGCGTTGCACGCGATATGCGAGTTGGTTCCGAACGAGTTGTCACGGAGGAGAGTCTCCGAGTGGCAGCGTCAGATGCGGCTAAAAGTCGAAGGCGAGCCGGGTGCCGAAGCCGTGGATCCAGCCGCTGCCGTCATAGCTCGGGCTGGGCACGACGGCGCCCGTGGAATCCTTTTTCCAGGGTGTGCTGGCGAAGTCGCGGTAGGTGGCGTCGTAGTTGAAGTAGACGCGGGCGTTGGGGTTCAGGAGCCAGTTGAGGCCGAGCGTCACGCCGTTGAGCACGCCGCCGTTCACCTCGCCGTCGTCGAGGCACAGCCAGTTGTATCGCATGCCCACCTGCCAGGCTCCCTCGCTCAGGCTCGGCCAGCGGCCCGAACCGCCGTGCCGGATGGCGTAGAAGTTGTTTCGGGGTACGGGGCGGTCGAAACGGTATTCGAGTTTCGAATAGGTGCGGCTCTCGCCGGTTAGGAAGTAGAGCACCTCTGCATACGCGCTCTGGTAATAGACCGTGCCGACCGATGTGCCGGGCTGCGGCTGATAGCCGTTGGTCACGAGCGGGCCGGCGCTCGTCGTCTTGGCGTTGTAGAGCCAGGAACCGAAATACTCCGACTGGAACGACCAGGGGCCGTTGTTGCCCACGAATTCCAGGCCGATCATGTTCTGCCAGTCGCCCTCCAGCAGGCCCGAGTCGGCGTAGATCGAGTTGAGTGGGCCGGGGGGGCCGTTGCGGATACTGCCGCGGCTCCGGAACCGCACGGCCGTGATCGGATCGCCGACCGGCAGGCCGTTTGCGAACGACGTGTATTGCTTCCGCGGCTCCATCGTCCGGCCCGAGACGGCCATGTGGATCAGCTTCCGGCCATCGTCCTCGAACACGGGCAGGTAGACGAGGCGGCCCACGGTCATGCTGCCGCCGCTGGAATTGCTGAAACCGAACGGGTTGGACGTGTTCTTGAACTCGCCTAGCTGCCAGCCGACAGTGCCGTCTTCCGTGGAGTTGAGAATCTGGATGCCGGGGAGGAAGCCGTTATTGAATGGCCCCTCGAAGGCATCCTGGGCGAACGACCGCTCCATGAAGTTGAGCCAGCGGCTGCTCGTCAGGTGCTCGTAGCCGTAGGGGTCCTTCTGGTTGCCGACGCGCACGATTCCCAGCAGCGGCACCTCGCGGATTTGCATCCAGAGGTCGGTGACGGCCGTGAGCGGGCCCGAGTCGCGTTCCGTCGGGTAGACCTCGTTGTTCACGTTGACCTGGTTGACGAAGTCATACTCACAGGCCCAGTCGTAGAACTCGTACATCCGTCCCTCGACGCGAAGCCGGGCGCGGCGGAAGGCCACGGTGTCGGAGAGTTCGGGATCGAGGCCTCCTTCGTTGGGCGGCTGATCCAGCTGCTGCTCCTTGGTGAAGGCCACCGCATCCACCTGCGTCCGGCCGCCGATCTTCACCCGAAAATCTCTGTGGGCCGACTCAGCCTGGAAGCCGTCGGCCCACGTGTCCTTGAATGCCTTGTCGGAGCCGATCTCGTAGGGTGTGGCGGCTGCCTGTGGAGCGGGCTCCGGCTCCGGGGCCGTGTCCGCCTCGGCAGCGACAGCGTCGTCGGCTGGTGGCGATGGAAGGGGCTCTGCCGCGCTGACCGCGAGGTGGAACGCGATCGCGCAGGGCAGCAGCAGCCACGCAGCACCGCGCGAGACTCTCCGATCAAAGTGCCTACCTCGCTCGCTCATCGCCTGCGCACCTTGCCCAGAAGGATTCTCTGGAACAATCGGCAGGGGCGCTCATGGCGCATCAGCCGGGCTGTGACCCCTTGCCGAATTCTCATCTCAGGCAGGAGTAACGCAGGCTGGCGGGGCGGGCTGGGCGGCTTGCGGCGGCCGGGCGATCGGGAGGCGGACGGTCATCGTCGTGCCGGCACCGCGGCCGCTCGACACCGTGATCGTGCCCCTGTGCCGTTCGACGATCGCCCTGCAGATCGAGAGCCCGAGGCCGCCGCTGCGGCCGTCCTCGTCGTGCTTCCTCGACGTGTCGACCTTGTAAAAGCGGTCGAACACATGGTCGATGTGTTCCTTGTCGATACCGATGCCGGTATCGGCAACCGTCAGCACGGCAGCGGCGGCGGGGGCGTCGACCCGCACGCGCACGTCCACGCGGCCACCACACGGCGTGAAGCGGATGGCGTTGTCGATCAGGTTGGCGAGCACCTGGCGGAGGTGCGCGGCGTCGCCCTGCACCGGCGTCGGTTCCGGCGCACCGACATCGATCACGAGTCCGCGTTCCTCCCCCGTCGCGGAGAACATCGCGACGGACTGCCGCGCAATCGCCGCGAGATCGACATGGCCCGCCGCCGCAGGGCGGGAATCGTCGCACGCTTCCGCGAGCGTGAGCAGCCCGTTGGCCAGTTTCGAGAGGCCGCATGCCTCGTCCAGAACCTCGGCCAGCGTCTCGCGGTATTCCTCGACGCTGCGGTCGTGCGAAATGGCCACCTCGATGGCGCTCCGCACGGCCGCCAGCGGCCCG
>JAPOJV010000030.1 GCA_029978085.1 bacterium | reverse complement strand
TATGCCGGCTACGGCTGGCGGGCGGCGCGGAGCCGGCATCCCGGCGGGGTGAATGTGGCCATGGCCGATGGATCGCTGCGGTTCGTGACCGACGACGTCGATCCGGCCGTGTGGAAGGCCGCGGCGACGCGGGCTGGTGGTGAGGCGGTCACGCTGCCGTGAATGTAGACAAGTCACGCCGTGACTTGTTTTCCGGTGTGGCCAAGTCACGCCGTGACTTGTATTCCGGTGTGGCCAAGTCACGACGTGACTTGTATTCCGGTCACGGCGTGACCGGGCTACCGTGATCGGGCTACCGTGATCGGGCTACCGTGACCGGGCTACCGTGACCGGACTACGGGTTTGGATAGGCCTTTCGCAAGGCGGCGAGAACCTTGCGGATATCGGCGGGCAGCGGGCTCGTGAACCGCAGTTCCTCGCCGCTCACCGGATGCACGAAGCCGAGTTCGGCTGCGTGGAGCATCACCCGCGGGGCACGCGACTCGTCCTTCACCTCGAACTTCCGCGGCGCGGAATAGACCCGCTCACCGCAGACCGGATGGCCGGTCTCGGCCATGTGGATGCGGATCTGATGTGTGCGGCCCGTCTCGAGCCGGCATTCCACGAGCGTGTAGGCGTCGCCGAAATGCTCCACCGGCGCCACGTGCGTGATCGCCAGCTTGCCGTCGTCCGAATCGTTCGAGCCACGCCGGCCGTCGCCGCGGTCGCGGAGAAGATGTGACCGAATCATGCCCGCGCCCACGCGGCCCACCACAAGGGCGAGGTAGCGGCGGTGCGTCGTGTGCAGCCGGAACTGCTCGGCGAGGATGCGGCTGGCCGGCACGTTGCGGGCGAAGACGACGAGCCCGCTCGTCTCGCGGTCGATGCGATGCACGGCCTTCACCGGCGGGATGCGGGTTTTCTTGGAAGGCCGCGGGCCGTCGATGCCGCGTGATGCGAGGAAGCGACCGATCGCGTCGGGCACCAGCTCCTCGAGCGTCGGCTGCAGCTGGCGGCGTTTCGCCGGCCACGAGGCCTCCTCGTGGTGCCGCGTGGTCGTGAGGCCGGTGGGCTTGTCGACGACCACGACGTCGGCATCGACATGCACGATCCGCACGTCGTCGGCCTTCGGCAGCGGGGCCGCAGCGACGTCGAGCACCTTCACAACCTCACCTTCCTTCAGTCGCCGGGCGATGTCGGTGCAGATGTTGCCGTGGATCAGCACATGCCGCGACCGCACGAGCTTCTGCACCCGCGACCAGCTCGCGTTGCCGAGCCGGGGCCGCAGGAACGCCGCCAGCGTCTGCCCGCGGTCGGCGGCGGTCACGTGGTGCACGGTGCCGGGATGCTGCTTCATGAGGGGCGTGGTCGTCGGTGTTCAGGGCGAAGGCGCGATGCGGTCAGCCTCGCAGACAGGGAGGTGTCTGCACGAGGGGGGCGGGCAGAACCACGGGGTTTTCGCCCGATGGTTGACCGCCACCGGCGGCCTCCGAAGAGTGATCGGCAACGCCCACGGATGCAAATGCACACGAATGCGGGCGTGGGAGGGGCATGCACGACCCGCCGGTGTCTGGCTCGCGTCCGGTTCGTCGAGGTCGTGATGAAGATCAGCGTCGTTGCCCCCGGGAAACCGGCACGGCGAGCATGTCCGATGGCGGGTGGCCGCGGGTTCAGTCTCGTGGAGCTGCTCGTGGTCATCGGGATCGTCGGCATGCTCATCGGCATGCTGCTGCCCGCCGTGCAGCGGGTGCGTGAATCCTCCAGAAAGACGGCCTGCGGCAACAACCTGCGGCAGACGGCCTTGGCCACCTCGGTCTATGAATCCGGCCGGCGGCGGTTTCCCGCAGGGTGCGACCAGCTGCCGGCGCCCCCCGAACTGCCGACGGGCACGCTCCATGCCTGGACGTCGTCAATCCTCCCGTTTCTCGAGGAAGCGGAGCTGGCCGCCCGGATCGACTATGCGCGTGAATGGAACGATCCGGCCGGCAACCGCGTTGCGTCGAAACAGAAAATTGCTGCCTATGTCTGCCCGTCGGGCGTGCTGTCGTACGTCGGCAAGGCCGACTACACGGGCATTTCCGGCGCCTGGATGCTGGGCGTCGATGGCGTGCCATTTTTTGGCGCTGCTGGACTGACCAACGGCGTGCTCGTGCCACGGGATCGCGACACGGGGCCCGTGCGGGCTGCGCACGTCAGCGATGGTCTCAGTGCGACGCTGCTCGCCGCGGAGTCCACCGACCGCGGCCCGGCCCCAGGCGAGGACGCGGATCCCGAGGATCCCACTGGCCGCTGGGCCGTGCACAACTGCGGCCCGCAGTCGTCGGGCTTCATCAACACCGAAACGAGCGACATCCGCAGTCTGC
Organism: bacterium; assembly: GCA_029978085.1. GTDB lineage: Bacteria > Planctomycetota > Planctomycetia > Pirellulales > UBA1268 > QWPN01. The sequence goes on along the minus strand of JAPOJV010000030.1, from coordinate 24,726 downwards.
ATCCGGGGGGCGCCCAGGCGGCGTTCGCGGATGCACGCGTGGTGTTTCTCAGCGAGTCCATGGACCCGATCGTGCTGGCCGCGATCTGCACGCGAAACGGCGGTGAAGCCCAGGCTTCTGCCGCAAGCGTGCCCTGATGCGGCCGGCCCGAGCGGCAACGCCGGAACGCGAATCGCCGGAGGCTCGTCGCCTTCAGGCATGGCGTCGGGTGTGAAGAGCAGGCTTTTCTGTGGAGGTTCCGATGATTCGTCGGGTTGCAGTCGGTCTGGTGGCGATGGGGGCCCTCGTGCTCATGGCGGCTCCGGCCCAGGCCGGCGCTTCAGGGGTGAGAGGTGTCAAACGCACGGTGTCGATCAAGGTGTTCAACGACACGGAGGGCGAAGGAATCTACGTGGTGGGCGTCGGGGAGAAGCAGGCGCAGGGATTCCAGCCGCCGGTGCCGGTGAATCTCGCCAACAAGAACGGGGGGACCTACATCGCCCCGGGCAAGTCGAAGACGATCCTGGTGCCGGGCGGCAAGGGGGCGTTGGTGGCGTTCTTTGCCGGCGACGTCGAGAAGGGCGGCTTGCTGCCCGAGCCGGAGGCCGAGGCGTTCTACAACCTGGCTCCGGGCTCGAAGACCACCGCCGGCGTGTTCAGTGACAACGGCGGCCTGGGAATCTCGATTCCGCGGATGAATTTGAAATGAGCCGGCGCGAGTCCGTACGACACGGGCTCGCGGCACCGCTCGTCGCGGCCACGGCCGCCGTCTTCATGGCGGCGCCGTGGCTCGACCAGCGGTTCGTCTGGGCCGCGTGGATCGGGCTGGCGATCCCGCTGGCGTGCATCGGGCGGATTCGCGGCTGGTGGGGCGAGTGCTGGACGCTCGCGGGGGCCACGGCTGCGATCGCGATCGCCTTTCACTGGACGCCGGAAGCCCTCGCCTACGCGATGGACGCCGATCGGGCCACCGGCCTGGCGATCGCCGCCCCGATCGTGTTCTGGGATGCCCTGCGGCTGGCAACGCCGCTGCTCTTCGCCGCGCGGGTGCAGCCCGATCCGCTGCGGACCTGGCTGCCGGCCGGGTTGCTGGCCGTCGCCATCGAGGCGGTCGCGCCGGCCGTGTTTCCGTGGCGGCTCGGGTATGCCCAGGCGGCCTGGCCGGTCCTCGTGCAGTCGGTCGATCTCGTCGGGCCGGAAGTCGCCACGCTCGTGCTCTACGCCCATGCCGGCCTGCTCGTCTGGCTCGCGCAGGCAGGCTGGCGAAGGCCGATCCCACGAGCCGTCACCGTGGCTGCGGCGGTGTGCGCTGCCAACCTCGCCTACGGAAGCTGGGCGATCGCGCACTGGACGCAGGTCGCCGCGATGGCCCCGACGATCGACGTCGTGCTCGTGCAGGCCAATCCCGAAGAGGACGGGGGCGTCGATGCACTCCGCGAGTTCACGCGACAGGCCCATGCGGTCTCTTCCGGCGCGACAGTCCTCGTCTGCTGGCCCGAGTGCAGCGGCGGCTGCTACGCCGACACGCTCACCTCACTCGCCGATCCGGAGCACGTGCTGGAACATTCACGGCCGCCCCGGGCCGGCATGCGACCGCTCGAAGAACGCCTCTGCCCGCTGCTCTTCGGCGGCAAAAGCTACCGCGGCCATCCTGACAAGCCGCACGTGCTGCACCAGTCGGCACTGCTCATCGACCGCGACCACTCGATCACCGGTCGGTATCACAAGCGGCACCTGATGCCGTTTGGCGAGTACGTGCCGGGCGAGGATCGCTATCCCGACATCAAGCGGTATTTTCCGATGCAGGAGGAGCTCACCGCCGGCAGCGAGGCGAACGTGCTGGCCGCTGGCGAGGCACGGATCGGCGTGATGATGTGCTACGAAGACATGATCCCGGAGGCTGCCCGGTCGCTGGTGGCCAACGGGGCGAACGTGCTCGTGTCGCTGATCAACGGATCGGCATTCACCGCCCGGCTGACGCTCGAGCAGCATCGGATGCTGGCCCAACTCCGTGCCGTCGAGATGCGGCGGTGCCTGCTGCGGTGCGCCGCCACCGGCGAGACCTGCGTGATCTCGCCCGTGGGCACGATCACCGCAGCGCTGCCTCTGCACGTCCGCGGCGCGCTGGCCGCGCGGCCACCGCTCATGGAGGGCCGCACGCTCGCCACCCGGCTGGGCAGCCTCTTCCCCGCCTGCTGCGGGCTGGGGGTGGCGGCGGTCGCGTGGCGGCACCGCAGGGCCGCGGCCGGCTGATTCCCTTGACCGGGTTTCCGGCGGTTTTAGACTCTGTGGGGAGGTCTCACGTTTGCAGCCTCCGCGGTTTCACAGGCTCCGTGAGGATCTCCTTCCGTGCCCGGCACATGCGTCATCGGTCTGCAATGGGGCGACGAGGCTAAAGGCAAGCTCGTCGACATCCTCACGGCCGACCACGAAATCGTCGTCCGCTATGCCGGCGGAGCCAACGCGGGACACACGGTCGTCTCCGGTGGCCAGAAGTGGAAGCTCTCGCTCATCCCCAGCGGCATCCTCCGCGATGGCGTGGCCTGCGTGGTGACCGGCGGCGTCGTGCTCGACCCGGCCAGCGTGATCGCCGAGATCGACGGCCTCGAGTCGCGCGGTGTGCAGATCGAAGGCAAGCTGCGGATCAGTGACCGGGCCCATGTCGTCTTCCCGTGGCACGTCGCCGAGGACCGCATCCTCGACGGCAGCGTGTCGGGGGGCGAGGCGATCGGTACCACGGGCCGGGGCATCGGCCCCTGCTACCGCGACAAGGTGGGCCGGGCGCTCGCCATCCGGCTCGGCGACCTCTACCGCGCCGACCTCCGCGACAAGATCGTGCACATCGTCGGACTCAAGAACCGGCTCCTCACCGCCTGGCAGGGGAGCGGAGCCGCACCGGCCCCGCTCGATCCGGCCGCGATCCATGCGCAATACACGCAGTATGCGGAGCGGCTCCGGCCGTTCGTCTGCGACACGACCGCGTATCTGCTCGACGCCGTGGAGGCGGGCAAGCCCGTGCTCTTCGAGGGCGCGCAGGGTGCACTCCTCGACATCGATCACGGCACGTTCCCCTACGTGACGAGCTCCAACTCGTCGGGCCTCGGCGTCGCCAGCGGATCGGGCGTGCCGGGCCGCTGGGTCGATCGCGTGATCGGTGTCGTGAAGGCCTATTCGACGCGAGTGGGGGGCGGTCCTCTGCCGACGGAGCAGGACAACGCCATCGGTCAGAGGATCCGCGATCGTGGCAACGAATATGGCACCGTGACGCGTCGCCCGCGGCGGTGCGGCTGGTTCGATGCCGTCGCAGCCCGCTACACGGCACGGCTCTCCGGCGTGGATGAGATCGCCGTGATGCTGCTCGACGTGCTCGCCGGTTTCGACGAACTCAAGATCTGCTCGGCCTACGAGATCGATGGCGTGCGGACGACGCAGTTCCCCGGCCAGATCGACGACCTGCGAAAGGCCGTGCCGGTGTATGAAACAATGCCCGGTTGGCCCGAGGAATTGACCGAGGTGCGGTCGTATGCGGCGCTGCCCGCCGCCGCCCGCCGGTATGTCGAGCGGATCGGCGAACTGCTCGGCCGGCCAGTGTCGTTCGTGTCGGTCGGACCCGACCGCGACCAGACCATCTTCTGCGAGACCGCCGCGCGAGACTCACGCCCATGGCCACGCCCCCAGCCCCGCACGCCGGCTCCTGCGTGACCGCGCAGGAACCCTGCTGCGGCGACACGCCCCGGCCCGCGGCCGCAGGTCGGCTCCCGCGGCACGTCGCGATCATCATGGACGGCAACGGCCGCTGGGCACAGGCCCGCGGGCTGCCGCGGATCGAGGGGCATCGGCGGGGCGTGGCCACCGTGCGGCGGATCACCGAGCACTGCGCCCGCCTAGGCATCGAGCAGCTCACGCTCTACTGCCTGTCGAGTGAGAACTGGCGGCGGCCTCCCGCCGAGCTCTCGTTCCTCATGCACCTGCTCGAGCAGTACATGATCGAGGAGCGGACGCTGCTCATGCGCGAGGGCATCCGCCTGGCGATGATCGGCCGTCGCGACGGGCTGCCGGCGGCCACGCTCGAGGCGCTCGACACGACGGTGGCGATGTGCGCGAACAACCCGGGCATGCGGCTCTGCCTGGCGATCAACTACGGCTCCCGGGGCGAGATCGCCGACGCGGCACGAAAGCTTGCCACCGAGGTGCGTGCCGGCCGGCTCGAGCCGGAGGCGATCGACGAGGAGCTGTTCGCCAGCCGGCTCGACACGGCCGGCATGCCCGATCCCGATCTGCTCATTCGCACGGCAGGCGAAATGCGGATCAGCAACTTCTTGCTGTGGCAGATCAGCTACGCCGAGCTCTGGGTCACCGACGTGGCCTGGCCCGACTTCATGGAGAGCCACTTCGATGAGGCGGTGGCCGCGTTCGCCGGCCGTGAGCGGCGGTTCGGAGGGCTTTCGATCTCGTGAACACTCCCGCGTCAGCCGCCGCCCGCAGTTCGTTCGTCTCCCGCGCCATCGTGTCGGCCGTCGCCGTGACGATGATCGTGGCGCTCACCTGGGCCGATGCCATCGGTCTCGGTGGGGCGCGGCCAGTATGGTGGCTCCTGCCGCTCGCCGTGCTTGTGGCGCTCCGCGGCACGGCGGAGTGCGCGGGCTTGTTTGCCACGCGCGGCGTGCACCTGCGGACGGGCGTCGTGATGGTGGCCGCTGCCGCGATCGTGCTCTCGGCGGCAGCCGGCGGAGCGGCGTTCGCCGCCACGGATACGCTCTCGCCCTTCGGCACACTCGGCTGGACGGCCCTGGCCTGTGCCGCTGCCTGTGGCCTCGTAATGGCCGCCGAGATTCCCGGCTATCGTGCTGGCGGCGGCGCACTCGACCGCGTGACGGCAGGCACCTTCACCACGCTGGCGATCGGCCTGCCGCTCGCCTTCATGGTGGCGCTGCGGCTGCTCTGCGTGGAGAACCTCGGGCCCGAGCAGCGCGGCCCCGAGCATCTCGGTGTCCTGCCGCTCGTGAGCCTGATCGCCGTCGTGAAGGCGGGCGACATCCTCGCCTACGTGGTCGGCTCACTCCTGGGCCGCACAAAGATGGCGCCGGTGCTCAGTCCGGGCAAAACCTGGGAGGGTGCCGTCGGCTCGCTCGCCGGCTCACTGCTCGCGGCCTGGCTCGTATTCGAGCGGGCCGGCTTCGCCACGCAGGCCCGGCCCTGGGGCGGCTGGCTCGTGTTCGGTCTCGTGGTCGGGGTGGCGGGCATGCTGGGTGATCTCGCCGAGTCGCTCGTGAAGCGTGAACTCGGCGCCAAGGATTCCGGCCGTCTGCTCGGCGGCCTCGGGGGCGTGCTCGACCTCATCGACTCACTCTCCTTCGCCGCCCCCGTCGCCTGGCTCCTCTGGGTCTTATAGGTCGCGGCCCTCGAGCAGGTCGGGGCTGCCTCTGCCGTCTCGCCGGACGCTCTCACAGGTGGCGCGATTTCACGCGAACCCGATTCACGTGTGTCACCGGCTCGGGGGCGGTACAAGTCTCGTCGCGGGGACCTCGAAGACTCGGTCCAATGCTCCTCGAGCTTGCACCGACCCCCTCGCCTCCCCGTTCCGATTCTTCCACACCAAAGAACGGACCGTGAGGGGTTGCCCAATGCCCTGAGAGCCGGCGTTTGCCGCCAAGCGCAGGCAGGATGCCGAAGCGCAGGCGGCATCGAGCGAGCGAAGGACAGGATGTCCGTAGCGAGCGTCCGGCGACGGGGCATGGGCAGCCCCGAACCCATGCCACAGGCGGTTGAAAGCCGAGAACCCAGCGTTTCCGGCCGGAAAACCGCGGCTGGTTCGGCGGGGTATAGTAGAGACGTGGTTGCACCCGCCCCTGACGACCGGCGGCGACTCCAGTCGCCCCGGGAATCGATGACGCGTACGACAATTGCGGTGGTCGACTCGAAACGGCTCGTCGCCGTGTTCGGCCCGCGTGACCAGCATCTTCGCCGTATCCGGGCCGCACTCGACGTCGGCGTATCGGCCCGCGACGACTCCATCCATATCGAGGGGGAGGAGTCGGCCGTCGCGCGGGCCGCCGAGATTTTCGAGGCGCTGGACCGGATGGCCCGCGACGAAGGGGCCGTCGATCCGGAGCAGGTGACCCGGCTCCTGGCGGTGGCCACCGGCGAGAAGCCGCCGGAACGGCATGCCCCGATCGAGATCCAGCAGCCCGGCAAGCAGCTCGTGCCGCGGTCGGCCGGCCAGGCCGCCTACGTGCAGGCGATTCGGGATCACGACGTGGTGCTCTGCACCGGCCCCGCAGGCTGCGGCAAGACGTTCCTCGCCGTGGCGATGGCCGTGTCGGATCTCCGCGCGGAGCGGGTGCGGAAGATCGTGCTCGTGCGGCCGGCGGTCGAGGCGGGCGAGAGCCTCGGGTATCTGCCCGGCGATCTGCAGGCCAAGATCAATCCCTACCTGCGGCCGCTGATGGACGCGCTCCGCGAGATGATGGACTTCGAGGTGCTCAAGCGGCTCACCGAGCAGGACATCGTGGAGATGATCCCGCTGGCCTATATGCGCGGCCGCACGCTCAACAACGCCTTCATCATCCTCGACGAGGCCCAGAACACGACCGTGTCGCAGATGAAGATGTTTCTCACGCGGCTCGGCCATGGCTCGAAGATGGTGATCTCGGGCGACACCACGCAGATCGACCTGCCGCCGGATCGCACGAGCGGCCTCGTCGACGCCGCCCGCCGCCTGGAGCGGGTGGCCGGCTGCGTGCGGGTGCAGCTCGGCGGCGCCGACATCGTGCGGCATCCGCTCGTGCAGCGGATCGTCGATGCCTACGACGGGCGAACCTCCTGATGCCGACATCGTCTCCATCACCGTTCCGCCGCCGCCGCCGCGCAGGCGCCGTCGATGCGCCGCCCGGCTTTTTCGGCACGCTCCTGGAGACCGCCTCACGGGGTGACGTGCTCCTGCGGCTCGGCCTCTGCCTCGGAGCCGCGGCCGTGCTGCTCGTGCTGCTTCACGGCTGGCAGGAGCCGTTTCCGTTCCAGGTCGGGTCGGTGCCGCCGCGGGGTGTCGTGGCCCGCGTGCCCTTCGAGCGGCCGGATGCCGAAGGCACCCGCGAGGCCCAACAGCGGGCCGCCGCCCGCGTGCGGATCGTGTACGCACAAGACAAGGCCCCGGTCGTGCGGCTGCGCGACGGCCTGAAGAACCGCGTGGCCGAGATCGCCGCCGCGGAGAGCCTGTCCCGGGTGTCGAAGGAGGCGTGGCTCGAGTTCGCGCCGGACGCCGCGGCTGCGGTCGATCTGGCCGTCGCCGCCGAGGCGGCCAAGGCCAAGGCGGAGCCGCCGGTGGCGCCAGAGCCTCCCGCCGCGGATGGCGAGAAGTCATCCGCCGAGGCCGACCCGGCTGCTGCCGAGAAGGCCGGTGCCGCGCCGGCGGATGCCGAGAAGAAGGACACCGAGAAGCAGGACGGCGCGGCCGCGGATGAGAAGCCGCAGGATCCCAAGGCTGATGACGGCAAGAAAGGCGAGAAGGCCGCGCCCACCAAGCCGGACGACGCGCCGGCGCCGGAGCGGGCGGTGGTCGAGGCCGAGCAGGCGTTTCAGCGGTTCCGCGGCAAGATCGACACGAAGGAACGGCTGAGCGAGTTCGAGAAGGCGGTCGACAATGCCTTTGCCGACGTCGAGAACCAGGGCGTGCTCGAAAAGATCCAGCACGGCATCGACGAGGGCAGTCAGACCGAGATCGACGTGCATCCGCTCGGCAACGCGACCGAGGTGACGCGGGTGCAGGTGGCCCACGTCCTGCTCGGCGAGGCGAAGGCCCGGCTCAAGTCGCGGATCCGCGAGGAGCTCGGCGAGGGGCCGTTCGCCGACCGCATCTTCACCTGGATCGAGTCGCGGCTCTCGGGCTCGCTCGAGCTCGATCGCGAGGCGACCGATCGTGCCAAGAAGGAGGCGATCGCCAAGACACCGCAGCAGTTCGTGCGGTATGCGGCCGGCGACGTGCTCGCCGAGGCGGGCGTCCCGATGGCCGCCGAGTCCGTCGGCCTCCTGCGGCGGGAACACGACGCCTTCGTGCGGCAGCAAGACACGCGGCAGCGGGTGGCCCGCACGCTCGCCCTGCTGGGGCTCTTTGTCGCGATGTTCGCCCTCTCGGGCTTCTACATTCACCGCCACCATCGCGAGCTGCTCGGCGACATCGGCAACGTCGTCGCGTTGCTCGGCCTGTCCGTCGTGGCGATCGTGCTCGCCCTGCTCTCGGCCGGGGAATCATGGCAGGCGGAGGTGGTGCCGCTGCTCATCTTCGCGATGACGGTGGCGCTCGCCTTCGATCAAGACGTGGCCCTGCTGCTCACCGCCCAGGCGGCACTCGTCGTCGTGGTGGGCCTGGGCCACGGCCTCGCGTCGTACGTGACGCTCACGGCGGCCGCGGCGGCGATGATCTTCTGGACCGGCCGCATCCGCAGTCGCAGCAAGCTGATCTACGTCGGCCTCTGGGCCGGCGCCGTCGCCGCCCTCACCCAGCTCGGTTCGAGCCTGCTGGAAGAACGGCCCCTCGACACGCAGCTGCTCTACGAGGCTGGCCGCACGGGCGTCTGGACGCTGCTCGCCGGTTTCCTCATGACGGGCCTGCTCCCCTTCATCGAGCGGTCGTTCGGCGTGCTCACCGACCTGAGCCTGCTCGAGGTGGGCGACGCCGCCCATCCGCTGCTCCAAGAGCTCGTGCGCCGTGCCCCCGGCACCTACAACCACTCGATCAACGTGGCGAGCCTCGCCGAGGCGGCGGCCGAGGCGATCGGCGCGCGTGGCCTGCTCGTGCGCGTCGGGGCCTACTTCCACGACGTGGGCAAGATGCTCAAGCCCGCCTACTTCGTCGAGAACCAGGGCCGCGAAAACCGCCACGAGGCGCTCGTCCCGGCGATGAGCACGCTGATCATCATCGCCCACGTGAAGGAAGGCGTGGAGCTGGCCCGCCAGTACAACCTCCCCGCCCCGCTCGTCGACCTGATCGCCGAGCATCACGGCACGACGCTCGTCGAATATTTCTATCGGCGGGCCACGGAGCGGTCGCAGGCCGATCCCAACGGCGGCGAGGTGGACGAGCAGACCTACCGCTACCCCGGCCCGAAGCCGAGCACGCGGGAGTCGGCGGTGCTCATGCTCTCCGACGCGGTCGAGAGCGCCAGCCGCACGCTCACCGAGCCGACGCCCGCGCGGATCGCGAGCCTCGTGCACGACCTCGCGATGAAGCGGCTGCTCGATGGCCAGTTCGACGAGTGCGGGCTCACGCTCGAGGAGCTGGGCGTCGTGGAACAGAGTCTCGTCAAGAGCCTCACGGCGGTCTACCACGGACGCGTGAAGTATCCCGATCAGCGGACGGCGTAATGACCTCGTCGCGCGCGTCGGGGTTGCCCGCGCCCTGTCGCCGGACGTGAATCACCCTCAACTCGCAGCCTCCGCCGGTCGGGGGCACGTGCTCGCCGCCGGCGGATTTTGACGTCTCATGCTCAACTGATGTGGTGCGCCAACGCTGGCAGTCAAAATTCACCGGCGACTGCGCGCGGCCCCCGACCGGCTCCCCTCAGCATCGTCGCAGTCCATCCTCTTCGGTGTGAGTCAGGTCATGAAATCCGACGCCATTCAGATCGACATTCTCGACAAGCAGCGGGCTGTGCGGGTCGGGGCGGCGTGGCTCGAGCGGGTGGTGCGGCGGGCGCTGGCGCGAGAGGGGGTCGATCATGCCGAGATATCGATCCTGCTCGTGGGCGACCGGCGAATGGCGCGGCTGCACGAGGAGTGGCTGGGCATTCCGGGGCCGACGGATGTGATCACGTTCGACCTGGCCGCGGGCGGGCCTGCGGCGGGCCTGCAGGGGGACATCGCCGTGAGCGCCGAGACGGCCCGCCGGATGGCGCGGGAACTCGGCTGGGCGCCCCGGTATGAGCTCGCGTATTACGTGGTCCACGGCCTCTTGCACCTGGCGGGGTACGATGATCTCGTGCCAAATGCCCGCCGGGCGATGCGGGCCCGTGAGCGGGTGTTGATGGCGGCCGCGGGGCTGCCCCGCCCGCCCCGTGCACGCCCGCGACAGGCCGGCCGATGAGCCCTCTCGACTCCGTCGGTTTCGAATCCGCACTCCTGCTCCTTGTCGTGGCGAGTCTGGCTGCGGTGCAGGCCCGGGCCGTTCGCGGCGCGCAGCGGCAGATCATTCAGGAGCTCTGCCAGCGGCGGCGGAAGCCCGAGCGGTACGACCAGATCGTCGCCTCGAGCGAGACGATCGCCTTTATCGCCGCCACTGTGGTGGTGGCCGCATCAGTCGCCGCCACGCTCCTGGCTTTCCGCGGGCCGCTTGGTGCGGAGCGGCCCCTCGCACTCGATCTCTCGGCGGTCGCCGGCTGGATCGCGCTGGTGTGGGTGCTGCTCGTGGTCGTGCCGATCCTGCTCGTGCGGTTCGCGGGCCCGTGGATCGTGGTGGCGACGTGGGAGATCTGGCGGCCAATCGTCGCCGTGATCGGACCGGGCGTCGGCCTGCTCGGCCGCTTTGCCGCTGCGCTCGGCGGGCTCGTCGGCCGCAAGGGAGCCGAGCCGGCGCGGCCTGGCGATGAGCTGCGGCTCGTGGTCGACGAGGCGCACCGCGAGGGGCGGCTGGAGGATGCGGCCCGCGACATGATCCGCGGCGTGATCGGCCTCGATGAGGTGCGGGTGGCCACGATCATGACGCCGCGGACGGCCATGATCTCGCTCTCGATCGCCACGCCCTGGGAGGAGGCCGTGCGGCTCGCGGCCGACAGCGGCCATACGCGGCTGCCCGTCTGGGAACGTTCGTCTGATGATGTCGTCGGCATCCTGCACACCCGCGACCTGCTCCGCCGCATCGCCGCCGGCGACACGGCCAGCAGCGAGGCCCCCACCCTGCGGCCGCTGCTGCGGCCGCCATGGTTCGTGCCGGAGGCGATGAGCGTGCAGACGCTGCTGCGGGAGTTTCAGCGGGGCAACACGCATATGGCAGTCGTGACCGACGAGTTCGGCGGCGTGTCGGGCATCATCACGATCGAGGACGCCCTCGAGGAGATCGTGGGCGAGATCGCCGACGAGCATGACGAGGCGTTTGCCGACGGCATCCGCATGCTCACCGCCACGGCCTGCGAGGCCCTGGCCCACGTGCGAATCCGGCTGGTGAACGAGCGGCTCGGCGTGGCGCTGCCCGAGGAGGAGGATTTCGAGACGATCGGCGGATTCGTGTTCCACGAGTTCGGCCGCATTCCGCAGGCCGGGGAGACGCTCGAGTCGCACGGCGTGCGGCTGGAGGTTTTGGCCGCCACCCGCCGCCGCATCGATCTCGTGCGGGTGGAGAGGCTCGGCGGCGACGTCGAGCAGGCGGGGAGTGGGCCGCGCGATGGCCGCTGAAAAGTCCCGCGCGATCGTGATCCGCGCCGTGCCCTTCGGCGAGACAAGCAGCGTCGTCAGCCTCTATTGCCGCGAATTCGGCAAGGTGCGGGCTCTGGCCAAGGGGGCGTGGCGGCCGAAGAGCAGCTTCGACGGCGGCCTTGACCTGCTTTCGATCTGTCAGGTACTGCTCCTCCGGAAATCCTCCGGCGGCCTCGATCTCCTGACCGAGGCGTGCCTCGAGCACAGATTCCGCGTGGGCACGAGCCTCGCGGCGCTCGCCGGCGGCATGCACCTTGCCGAACTGCTCGAGGCCCTCACCGCCGATGCCGATCCTCAGCCGGAACTCTTCGATGCGGCACACGCCACGCTGCGATCGCTCTCGGCATCGACCGCGTCCGACGCCGTGGTCGCCGCCCGCATCGTGTGGATGGAGTTGGCGTTCCTCCGGCTCAGTGGCCTCGGCCCGGCGGTCGCGGCCTGCGGCGCCTGCCACGCCCGCCTGCCCGCGACGGGCCGGATCGCCTTCGGGATGCTCGACGGCGGCGTGCTCTGCAGTCGCTGCCGCGCCGGCCGACGGACGGTCATCGCCGTCTCGCAGGCAGCCCTGGCCGCGCTCCGCGCGTGTGGCGATCCCGGCCTGCGGATCGCCGACGCTGTTCTCGATCCCGCCGTCGCCGGGGAGGTGCGGGCCGTGATGAACTCCTACCTCGCCCACACGCTCGAGCGACCGCTCTCGGCTGCCCGCTGGCTGCCGTTTCAAGCGGCCCGTCGGCCGGCTCGCGCCGGCTCGCCCCACCGTCCTGCATCGTGAGCCGCATGCCCAGCATCATCAGGCCTCTCAACGCTCGGTCGAGCTGCCGCGTGCTGCCGCTCATCGCGGTCGTCTGCGCCGCCACGGCGTCGGGCTGCGCCACCTTCAAAACGCCCACCTGGCCGTGGGCCAAGGACACGCCCGTGGCCGATGCCGACGACGAGTCGACGGTGCTCTCGTCGGAGTCGGCCGCCCCGGACGGCGAACTGGGCTGGGATTATTTCAAGGGCGACAACGTCAAGAAGCGGTGGAAGAAGATGGTGGGCCGCGGCCCCAACGAGCCGGTCGCCCGCGCGGCGGTCGCCGAAGCCGACGCACTCTTTCGCGAGGCGAAGTACAAGGAGGCGATCCCGAAGTACAAGCAGGCGATCGACCGCTGGCCCGACTCCGTCATCGAGGAGGACGCCATGTGGCAGCTGGCCGAGTGTCTGTTCTTCACCGACCAGTACCCCAAGGCTGAGGACTGCTACGACGAGCTTGTCAAGAAGTATGCCAACACCCGCTACCTCGACCGGATCGCCCAGCGGCAGTTCGTGATCGCCCAATACTGGATCGCGGTCGACCAGAAGAACCCGCTGCCGGTGATCGTGCCGAACCTGTTCGATCGCAGCCGGCCGCTCTTCGACACCCAGGGCCGGGCCCTCAAGGCCTACGACCACGTGCGGATCAACGATCCCCGCGGACCGCTGGCCGACGACAGCATCATGGCCCAGGCCAACGCCCACTTCCTCGACCGGCAGTGGCTCGACGCCGACTACTTCTACGGCCTGCTGCGGAGCGAATACCCCGACAGCGACTTCCTCCTCCAGGCCCACATGCTCGGCCTGCAGGCCAAGCTCCGCGCCTACCAGGGGCCGGCCTACGAAGGGGGCATCCTCGAGGAAGCCGAGATCCTCGCCGACCAGACGCTCGTGCAGTTCCCTGACCAGCTCTCCCGCGAGGATGAGGTCCGCCTCGAGGAGACGCGGGGCCAGATCGCCGCCCAGCAGGCCCAGCGGCACTACAACCGTGCCGAGTTTTACGCCAAGGGCAAGCACTACAACTCCGCCCGCATCTACTACGCCCTCGTCGCCCGCGACTATCCGAAGACGATGCTCGCCGCCAAGGCCCGGGAGAAGTTCGACGGCATCAAGGATCTCGACGACGTCTCGGACGATCCGTTCCCGATGCTGACCCGCGTGTTGAATCCCGACTCCCTCAAGGAGGCGGAGCTCGACGCGATGGCGGAGGCCGAGACGGCGATCGCCCGCGGCGACAACCCGGGCGATTCGCCCCCCGTCTACTGAACCCGGGAGTGATCTGGCGATGCCCTCGCACGCACTCTCCCGCCGGCTCTCCTGTGCGGTGGCCGCTGCCGGCCTGTTCGCTCTCGTGGCCGGCTGCGCGAATTACCGATTCGGCAACAACACGCTCTACGCGCCGAACGTGCGGACGGTCTATGTGCCCGTCTTCCAGTGCGACAGCTTCCGCACCACGCCGGCGATCGACATCGGTGAGCGGCTTACCGAGGCCGTCTGCAAGGAGATCGAGAAGCGGACGCCGTTCAAGGTGGTGGGCTCCGAAGGGGGGGCCGACAGCGTGCTCACGGGCCGGATCGTCGCCGACACGAAGCGGATGGTGGTGGAGAGTCCGACCGACCAGTCGCGGCAGGTGGAGTTGAACTACCAGGCGCTGATCACCTGGGCAGACCGCGGCGGCGCGGTGATCGCCTCGGGCGAGGTGCCGCTGCCTGCGGCCACCGTCGACGTGGGGCAGGCGGCCTCCCTCGTGCCGGAATTCGGCCGCTCGGTGGTGAGCACCCAGCAGGAGGCCATCGTGAAGATGGCCCAGCAGATCGTGGGGCTGATGGAAGAACCATGGTAGGGGACGGGCGCGCGGCCGCGAGCTGGGATCGCGCTCGCGGGAGATGGGCCGGCGAGGGAGCGGTGCAAGTCTCGTCGCGGGACCTCGAAGACTCGGTCCAAAGCTCCTCGAGCAGTCGCCGACTCCCTCGCCTTCCGTTGGGGTGGGCGGCGATCGGGCTCGCTCGTCCTTGAGGGAGAGGGTGTAGGATCGGTGCATGAGCACCGATTCCCTTTCGACGTACTGGCAGTTGCGCACGCGGCGGCTGGAGCTGCCGCGGCCGGATGGGCCGCTGCGGCGGCCGCTCGTGATGGGCATCGTGAACGTCACGCCCGATAGCTTTTCCGATGGCGGGCGGCATGCGGGGGTCGAGGCGGCTGTCGCGCATGGCCTTAGGCTCGTGGCGGAGGGGGCTGACATCCTCGATGTCGGTGGCGAGAGCACGCGGCCCTTTTCGACGGCCGTGGCGGTCGAGGAGGAGTGGCGGCGGGTGGGCGAGGTGGTGCGGCGGCTCGCGGCGGAGACGGGCGTGCCGGTGTCGATCGACACGTCGAAGGCGATGGTGGCGGCCCGGGCCATCGAGGCCGGTGCCGAGATCATCAACGATGTGACGGGTCTCACGGGCGATCCCGAGATGCTCCGAGTGGCGGTGCAGTCGGCTGCCGGTGTCTGCGCGATGCACATGCAGGGCACGCCGCAGACGATGCAGATCGACCCGCGGTATGACGACGTCGTTGCCGAGATCCATGCCTATCTGGCCGAGCGGCGGGATGCACTCGTGGCTGCGGGCATCCCGCTCACCCGCATCTGCCTCGATCCGGGCATCGGCTTCGGGAAGACCCATGCCCACAACCTCGAACTCATGGCCCACGCGGGGCGGTTTCTGGATCTCGGTGCGCCCATCCTCGTGGGCCACTCACGGAAGGGGTTTCTCGGGAAGGTGCTCGAACGATCGCTCGGACGCCCCGCCACCGACGCCGAGCGCGACGCGGCCACGGCCGGTGCGGCGTGCAGTCTGGCCGCCGCGGGCGTGCAGATCGTGCGGGTGCACGCCGTGGGGCTCGTGCGGGCCGTGCTCGAAGGCTTCGTCGAAGGTAGCCCGGTCACGCCGTGACCGGAAACAAGTCACGGCGTGACTTGGCCACATCGGAAACAAGTCACGGCGTGACGGGCCTACATGCCGCACGCCCTACGGCGTCCAGATGACCTTCTTCTCGCCGGTGGGGCCGGCCTGTTCGCCGCCGCCGGGCGTCCAGAGCTTGCCGGCCTCGGGGGCGGCGGCAGCTGCTGCGGCGCCACCCGGCATGCCGGCGCCGGGCTGGCCGGCGAGCGCCGAGAGATCGATGCCCGCCTCGGAGAGCACCTGGGCGAGCGCCTGAATCACGCGGTGGTCGCGGGAGTGCTCTCGTCGCAGTCGGTCGAGCAGCCGCACGATCTCGGTCTGGTCGCCACGCTGTAGCCGCACTCGCAGCTCGGCGACGTCGAGCATCCCCTCGCTCGCCTTGAGCTGCTTCGCGAGTGTGCGAAGTTCTGCGATCAGCTCGAGCTTGCGGACGCTCGTGCTCGCCCGCTCCTCGAGCGCACCGAGCGCCTCCCAGCGATCTTCCGGCGTGGCATCGCTGCGGGACGCGAGCGCCTCGGCGGCCCGTTCGGTGGCTCGATCGAATCCCGCATCCATCGCGAGCACGACGAGCCCACGGAGCTGCTCGAGTGGCAGCTTTGCCATGTCGAGTCGGTGCCAGCGCAACGGCGCCACGTCTTCCAGCGGCTGATCCGCGGCGATCGGTGCGGGCGCAGGCAGGCCGAGCCGTTCCCGCACCGCCGTCCAGCCCGCGGCGAGATCCTGTCGGCGGGCCGTCGCCTCGCCTTCGGTCATCAGGGCCTCCACACGCCGCCTGCCTTCCGGTTCGGCGATCGCCTGGCGTGGCGACTTACCGAGCAGCTCGGGGAGCGGCGTGTCGGGCCAGGCCTCGACGAACCGGTCGCGAACGGCCGTCGCCTGCTTCTGCACGAGCAGATCGAACGTCGAGAGTTCGCCGGCGGCGGCCGGGGCTGGCGGCGTGGTCGGCACCGGTAGCCGGAACTGAGCGCCCAGAAGCCACTGCGTGGGCGGGATGACTGGCATCCCTGGCACATCCGCGGCCTTCGCGAACTGGCAGCCGACGAGCGCCTCGACCACGGGCTGCGCCGCGGCGACGTCGGGGGCGAAGCCCTGCAGCACGGCCTCCGGCTCCTTGTCGGTCTGGCGGCCGAAGAGCAGCAGGCTCGCGAGCAGCCGGGGCAGGGCATCCCCCACGGCGGCCTCGTAGATCCGCCACACCGACCGGGGCGGAACCGCGTTTCGCGAGACCCAGGCGGAGCGGTCGAAGCCGGTCGTCTCGCACCGTGGGTCGTGCCGCAGCTTGTCTTCGAGCAGCTCGAGCGCCCGCGTGCCTTCTTCGCCAGCTGGAACCGTGAGCGGCGCCGCCAGGCTGGCGAACGGAATCTGCGGCGAGCGGTCGGGGTCGGCCTCCGTCTCGAGCGCGATGGCACGCCCCACGGCCTCGATCGCGTCGTCGGGGCCGACGTCGGCCAGCCGTGACACCGCCAGCCAGGCTTCCGACGCCTCGACCGGCCGCGCGAGCATCTCGCAGAGGATGCCGATGTTGGCGAACAGCGGCCGACAGGTGCCGGCCAGCGGCTTGAGGCTGCGGAAGCCCGCGAGCGCCTGCGACAGCCGCCATGCGCGGGCGTGCGCCAGGGCGGTGTCGAACTCCGGCCGCCAGGCGGCGTCGCCGCTGAAGTCTTCGAGCGGCATCCGCGATCGCAGCGCCGCCGGTACGCCCGACGAGCCCACGATCGCCGCGAGCAGTCGCAGTTCGTCGGCCGAGCCCACGCCCGTATCGACGAGCCAGTCGACGATGCCTTGCGCGAAGCCGACGTGGCCGAGCTGGGCGGCCGCCTGCACGAGCGTCGCAGCGATGCGGGCGAGTTCCTGGAGCGGAGGCGTGCCTCCCTCGGGCGTCCGCGCCGCCGCCTCGCGGGCCTTGTCGAAGAGCGCGGCCGCCTCCTGAATCCGGCCGGCCACCGCTTCGGTGACCGCCGACTGGCCGAGTGCGAGCGGGTTGGCGGGATGCGCCGCGAGGAACTGCGCCGCCGTCGCCGCCGCCTCGGTGAACTGCTTGGATGCCAGTTCAAGCTTCGTTTGCGTGGCCAAGAGGCAGGCGCGGCCGGGATGCTTCGCGGCGAGCCGCTTCACCTGGTCGAGCGCGGCCGAGATCTGGTCGCCCTCCACGAGGCGGTCGAGCTGCTCGAGATCGCCGACCAGTTCGGAGCAGCAGAACTTGATCTTCTTGCCGGTGCCGCCGGGGCAGGGCGCGTAGGTATCGATGGCCATCGGACGGAAGCTCCTGAAGAATGATCCCTGCGAAATGTACCAGTTCGCCGGGGCTGCGGAAGCGAGGCCGCGGGTTGCCCTCGAGCATCGGCGGCTGCATACTCTCGCGAGTCCAGCGTGGGTAGGCGGCCGGCGCGGAAACGATCTCCGGTCCCCGCAGCCAGCATGAGCCGCACGTGCAGCAGCCCCGCATCCTGATCATCGATTCCGAAGGCGCCACGGCGCTTCCCTACGCCCGGCTGAGCGCCCGACTTCAGCCGCTCGAGGTGCGGGTCGAGACGACGCTCGACAAGGCGCTGGGCACGCTCTCCCGCGATGCCTGGGATCTCGGCGTCGTGACCGCCCGCTCCGGTCCCTCGGCCGACTTGCTCTACGGCTCCATTCGCAATGCCGATCCGCAACTGCCGGTGGTCGTGATCGACCCGAAGCCGAGCGTCGACACGGCGCGGGCCTGCCTGCAGGCGGGCGCCGGCGACTACCTCGACATCGCGCGGGTCGAAACGGACCTGGAGGACGCGCTCGTCCGGCTGCTGACGGCCTCGCGGCACAAGGCGGCGGAGGAGCTGCTGCGGCGGGCCGTCGAGCGTCCCTACACGTTCGACGACTTTCTGGGCGAGAGCCCGGCGATGCAGCAGGTCTATTCGGTCATCGATCGGATCGCCGTGAGCTCCGTCGACGTGCTCGTGACCGGCGAGACCGGCACGGGCAAGGAACTCGTCGCCCGCGCGATCCACAAGCGGAGCAGACGGAGCACCGGGCCGTTCGTCCCGGTGGACTGCGGCGCGATCCCCGATGCCCTCATCGAGAGCGAACTCTTCGGCCACGAGCGCGGAGCCTTCACCGGGGCCGATGCCCGCCGCATGGGACTTGTCGAGTTCGCCGACGGCGGCACGCTGTTTCTCGACGAGGTGGGCGAGTTGCCGCTGCCGCTGCAGGCGAAGCTGCTGCGGGTGCTGCAGGAGCGGCGGGTCCGCCGCGTGGGCGCCCGCCAGGAAAACGCGGTCGACGTCCGCGTGGTGGCGGCCACGTCGCGAAACATCGACCAGATGGTGGAGCGGGGCGAGTTTCGCCGCGACCTCTTCTATCGGATCAACGTGGTGCGGATCGACCTGCCGCCGCTCCGCCAGCGGGGCGACGACATCGGCCTCCTGGCGGAGTTCTTCGCCAACCGTGCTGCGGGCGAAATGGGCCGCGAGGTGGGGGGGCTCACCACCGACGTCTACCAGGTGCTCAAGGGCTACCACTGGCCGGGCAACGTCCGGGAACTGCAAAACGTGGTCCGCCGTGCCATCGCGATGACCCGGCATCCGATGGCCGGGATCGACGACCTGCCTGACGAGGTGGTGGCCGCCGCCGGCCGCAACGCCGGTGCCGAGGCGGGGGCCGTGGGCTTCTTCGCCCAGCGGGCCGAGCACGTGGCGCGGTTCGAGAAGCAGTACCTGACGGAGCTGCTCGCGCGGCATCTCGGCGACGTGTCGGCGGCCGCCCGCGAGGCGAGGCTCCCCCGCGGCACGCTCTACCGTCTGATGAAGGGGCACGGCCTCGACGGCGCGACCTTCAGGAAGTGAGCCGGCGCCGTTGAGCCGGCGGCCGGCGGCGATCGCCAGCCGCGGAATTGCCCACGTTTCGCACGCTCCGTGGCTTGCGCAGTGTGTGCATCTCGTCGCGACGCAACGCGGCCGGGGCTCGCTGAATGCGAAAAACGCCCAAGTTTCGCGGCTGATTCTTCCGATCATGCCGACTGTGCCGGCTGCGCTGGCTGTGCCGACTGTCCTCACGAAGAGTCGCTGCTTGAACTCGCACCATTGTGTCCCCGTGCGGCCGCTGTTTCGCCGCTGCCCCCTGCCGCTGGTTGCGGTGGTGCTCGCGCTGGCCGTGGCCCCGGCCGCCGCCGAACTCCCCGAAGCCAGCGTCGCGGACGTGCTCGGCGAGGCCGACGATCTGGGCGATCTGCCGGTGCCACCGGTGCCGTTCGATCTCGACACGGCCTTCGCCCAGATCCGCGACCCGGCCATCGAGACCGTCGACGAGCAGACCCGCGGCGCGGCTCCCGGCAGCGGCCGCAATGCCAGCCCGAGCGACGAATCGTTCGGGAGTGCCGTCCAACGCCGTTGGAGCCAGATTCAGGATCCCGCCATCAAGACGGTCAATCAGCAGACCTACTCCAAAGACAAGAAGGACAAGGACAAGGAGTGGTACGAGCGGATCAACATCCGCGGCTACACACAGTTCCGGATCAACAGCGTGCTCTGGAACGACGACAGCCAGGCTCCCCCGTACCATCCGGCTGATCGCTCGCTCGGTTCGTTCGGCCAGTTCTTCATCCGCCGCTGCCGGATCATCTTCTCCGGCGACTTGAGCGAGCATCTCTACTTCTATATCCAGCCCGACTTCGCCTCGAGTGTGCCGGGAGCTCAGGATGGCAGCATCAATTACACGCAGCTCCGCGACTGCTACGGCGACGTCTATCTGACGGAAAACAAGGTCAACCGCGTCCGCGTGGGGCTCTCGAAGGTCCCCTTCGGCTGGGACAACATGCAGTCCAGCTCGAATCGTATCCCGCTCGATCGTACCGATCCGATCAACAGCGCGATCAACGGCGAGCGCGGCATGGGCGTCTTCTACTACTGGACGCCCGAAGAGGCCCAGGATCTCTACAAAGAGGTGCTCGACGAGGGGCTCAAGGGCTCCGGCAACTACGGCGTGTTCGGCATCGGGGTCTATAACGGCCAGGGTGTGTCGCGGATCGAGGCCAACAACAACATGCACTTCGTGATGCGGCTGGAGGTGCCCTGGAAGCGGGAGGACGGCCAGATCATGGAGGCCGGCGTGCAGGCCTACACGGGCAACTACTCGCCGTATCGGGCTCCGATCGTCACGTCGAGCGGCACGGTGACGCCCGTGGCGGATCCTGTGGGCGGAGTGCTCGACCAGCGGATCGCGGGCACGTTCGTCTACTACCCGCAGCCCTTCGGTATCACCACCGAATGGAGCGTGGGCGACGGACCGCAGCTGACGGACCTGGACCAGCCGATCCCCGTGATCAAGAGCCGGCCGCTCAACGGCGGCTACGTGATGCTCAACTACAAGATCGACAGCGAGCGGTGGGGCGTGCTCTTCCCCTTCTTTCGCTGGCAGCAGTTCCGCGGCGGCTACCTCTGGGAACGCAACTCCCCCGACACGTTTCTCAACGAGTTCAATCTCGGCTTGGAATGGCAGTTCTCCCCGCAGATGGAGCTGACCGCCGAGTATGACTGGGTCGATCGCACGAACACCGGGTCCAACGCGCGGATCATCGACAACAACTACGCCCAGTTTCAGGGTGACCTGCTCCGGTTCCAGTTCCAGATCAACTACTGAACCCTGGCCGACGGTACGCTCCCGTCTGCAGGGGCCGCGCAGGGCGCGACAGGCGCCGCGCCGGCGCGACAGCCGCCGTTTGCCCATCAATCACCTGTCGTACGGCCTGTTCCTGGTCAGGCCGTGAGGCGGGGGCGCTTCCTCGAGGACACAGACCCGGGGGCCGAAACGCCGTTTTCCGCAGCAATTCCATTTGGCACGCCGGGTGCATATGACTTGTGTGGTGGGCCCGATCGGTGCGATCGGCCCCGAACCGAGCAGCGGCGGCCGGAGAGACGGGCCGCGACACCGAGGAGACGAGCCATGAAGAAGATTGAAGCGATCATCCGGCATTTCAAGCTGGAAGAAGTGAAGGACGCGCTCAACGCCCTGGGCGTAAAGGGCATGACGGTGACGGAAGTCCGCGGCTTCGGCCGGCAGAAGGGCCATACCGAGACCTACCGCGGCGCCGAGTACTCCGTCGACTTCCTGCCGAAGGTGAAGATCGAGGTCGTGGTGAGCGACGACGAGGCCCAGTCCGTGATCAGCAAGATCATGACGACGGCCCGCACCGGCCAGGTGGGCGACGGCAAGATCTTCGTGACGCAGCTTGCCGAGGTCGTGCGGATCCGCACGGGCGAGACGGCCGCAGCCGCGATCTGAGACAGAGCGTCCGCCGGGCCACTCATGGCCCGGCGGACTCGCTCGGCTGCTCACGCCCTCATCCGCACGTATGCGCCGTAGTCCACATGCTCCGCATGTGGCCCACGGACCGAACGCCACAGACCCGAGCTATCTGCGTTCAGTTCCGCCGACCTCCGCACAAGTAGTACGACGGCTCGGCCTTCACGCTTCGAACCGCACACGGAGTGTGCGGACCACGGGTCTGCACTCGATCGCACGGAAAGGCCCGAGTCTCCGGCTCAGGTCGCCAGCGGCCTTGTCATCTCGACCGGCACGACCCACTGGTCGTACTGCTCGGGGGTGACGTAGCCGAGGGCGACCGCCGCGGCCTTCAGACTCGTGCCCTCCACGTGGGCCTTCTTGGCGATCTTCGCCGCCTTCTCGTAGCCGATGTGCGTGTTGAGCGCCGTCACGAGCATCAGCGAGTCATCGAGATGGTGCTGGATGCGGGCCAGGTTGGGCTCGATGCCCGTCGCGCAGTGGATCCGCATCGAATCGCAGGCGTCGGCGATGAGGTCGGCGCTCTCCAGCACGTTGTGGATCATCACCGGCTTGTAGACATTGAGCTGGAAGTTGCCCTGGCTGCCGGCGAAGGCCACGGCGGCATCGTTGCCGAACACTTGGGCGCAGACCATCGTCATCGCCTCGCACTGCGTCGGGTTCACCTTGCCCGGCATGATCGAGCTGCCCGGCTCGTTTTCCGGGATCGAGATCTCCCCGATGCCGCACCGCGGGCCCGAGGCCAGCCAGCGGATGTCGTTGGCGATCTTGAGCAGGGCCATCGCCAACCCCCGCTCGGCTGCACTCACTTCCACGAGCGCGTCATGGGCGGCGAGGGCCGCGAACTTGTTGGGGGCCGACACGAACGGGTGCCCCGTCTCCTTGGCGATGTAACCCGCCGCCACGTCGCCAAACCGTGGGTGGGCGTTGAGTCCCGTACCCACGGCCGTGCCGCCGATCGCCAGTTCATAGAGGCCGGGGAGTGCACGCTCGATCCCCGCGAGACGGTCGTCGAGCTGGGCCCGCCAGCTCGAGATCTCCTGGCCCAGCGTGATCGGCGTGGCGTCCTGCAGGTGCGTGCGGCCGATCTTCACGAGGTCGGCATGCCGCTTCTCGAGCGCGAGGAAGACATCGCGAAGCTGCCGCACCGCCGGCAGCAGCCGGCCGTGGATCACCTCGACCGCCGCGATGTGCATCGCCGTGGGAAACGTGTCGTTCGACGACTGGCCGCGGTTCACGTCGTCATTGGGATGCACGGGCTTCTTCGAGCCCATGACGCCGCCGGCGATCTCGATCGCACGATTCGAGATCACCTCGTTGGCGTTCATGTTCGACTGCGTGCCGCTGCCGGTCTGGAAGACGACGAGCGGAAAATGGTCGTCGAGCTTCCCGGCGATCACCTCGTCGGCCGCCTGCGTGATCAGCTTCACGGTGGCGGCCGGCAGCTGCCCCAGTTCGCCGTTGGCCAGGGCCGCACACTTCTTGAGAATGCCGAGTGACCGCTTGATGGCCCGGCCCCACTGGAAGCGATCGACGCCGATCTTGAAGTTGTCACGGGACCGCTCCGTCTGGGCGCCCCAGTAGCGGTCGGCGGGCACCCGCACCTCCCCCATGCTGTCGGACTCGGTGCGGAAGGCGGGCGTGGCAGCGGACATCGGCAGGCCTCGTGGCGATGTGAAACGGGAGGAAACGACGCGGATTGTCCGGCCATATGGGCCGCTTTTCAACGGCTCTGCCGCCGCTGCCGCTATCGCCGCAGGATGCGGAGCGGCTGGGAGGCGGCGCGTTCCGCCGCCGGCTGGCCAGCCGGCGCCTCGGCCTGGGTCGTCGCGGCAAGTGCCAGCGCGAACCAGCCCTCCGCGCACGTCGCCTGCACGGCGCGGGCGTCGGCGAGCCGCGGGTGCATCGCGATCGTGTCGGGCAGGATCTTCACGGGCCGCTCCTTCGCGAACACCTTGCCGAAGACCGTGCGGAGCGCGATCTCCATGCGGCCCTGATGGCCCGGGCCGCCGAGCTGCACCGGGCCCTCGCGTTCGAGCACGACCTGCGCGCCGTTACCCGCCGGCCGGTAGGCCACGCGGGCCACGATGTCGTACCAGTTGCGGCGGCCGCTCTCGAGCGCGTCGAGGGCCACCCGCAGATGCACGAGGCCGTCGCGGCACTCCACCCGCAACGGCTCCTCGGCGGCGAACGTGATGCTCACGCCTTCGGGCAGGTCGTCGGGGATCCGGGGCGGGATGCCGAGCCGTTCGCAGATCAGCGTGATGAGCGCCTCGAGGCTCATCGTGCGACCGGCGAGGCCGAGCCGTTCGGTGGCATTGTTCACCGACGACTCGTGCACCTGCAGGCTCAGGAGCGCCTCGTCGGGCGCCCGCGGCCGGGGCGTATGCGCGCCGAGCTGTCCTGCGCCGGCGAGCCGCAGCCGCACGGTCGCCTGGGTCGGGGTCGTCTCGAGCGCCATCGGCGTCGGCTCGAGGCCCAGGCCCACGAGCGGCTGCCAGACCTTGTTTCGCACGCGGTCGGCCATCTCGGCGAACCGCGGTTCCGCCTGGGCGTCCACCTCGCGGCAGGCCCGGGTGATGATCCGATCGTTCACCTCACGCGTGGCCTCGGCTCGGCTCTCGTCGTGCTGGCTGCGGGCGATGTTGCGGACGATCGAGCCCATGATCGGCACCGCGTCGAAGCTCGTCTCGATGTCGGCCAGTTGCGACTGATTGGAGGCGGTGCCGACGGCCGCGTTGAAGGCGAGGCCCGAGGCCGAGAGCGTGATCGGCTTGCGGACGATGAACGTGGCCGCACCGCGGGAGTGGATCGCCACGGGGCCGGCCTCCGTGACCGTCCGCGAGGCCACCTCGCCGTTGATGAGCAACTCGAAGCGGATGCTCGACGTGTCGGGCACGAACCGCACGGCGGTCGACTGCTCGACGGTGCGGGTGCCGCGCACCTTGCGGCCGAGCACGAAGTCCTGCAGCGGGCCGGTGTTGACGGTCGTCTCCGGCAGGAGCCGCGTCACGAAGTCCTGGTGGACCGCGATGCGGACGTTCGGCGCGAGATAATGGTCGTGCACGGCGCGGGCCACGCTCTGCGCCGGGGCGGTCGGTGTCGCGGCCACGGCGGCCTGGGCACCCCGCACGGCCGCAGCGTTGGCCGCCTGCGGGGCCGATTCGAAGGCCTCGAGTGCCGCCAGCAGCCGGAGCGTGTTGCGGGCGACGGTCGGTCCGCCGAGCAGATCGTTCATATCGATGCCGGCTGCAGGGCCACCGTTGGCGGCCTCCGTCGCCACGGCAGTGGCGGGGGGGGGGCCGGGCGCCCCCCGCGCGCCGCGCGGGGG
>JAPOJV010000234.1 GCA_029978085.1 bacterium | reverse complement strand
GGCAAAAATCTCGATGAGTTGGCTGTCGTCGAGCCGGCCAATCTCGGCGCCGAAGAAGATTTCCGTGGCCTGCCGGGCGGCCGCGAGCCCGGCGTCGCCGTGCACGAGCCGCGTGAGCTCCTCGGCGAGCCGCTTCTGCGTGTCGCGGGCGGCGGGATTCGCGGCCCGTTTGGCGTCGAGGTCGCGAATCTCGTCGAGCGGCACTTCCGTGAGCCGCAGCAGGCAGCGGCCGGCGTCGTCGTCGTCGAGGTTGATCCAGTATTGATAGAAGCGATAGGGGCTGGTCCGCTTCGGATCGAGCCAGACGGCCCCCGAGGCGGTCTTGCCCATCTTCGTGCCGTCGGCCTTCGTGAGCAGCGGGCAGGTGATGCCGTGCAGGTCGCGGCCGCGGAGCCGGCGGCCGAGCTCGATGCCGGCGGTGATGTTGCCCCACTGGTCGCTGCCGCCGATCTGCACCCGGCAGTCGAGGGCGTCGGAGAGGTGCACGAAGTCCCAGGCCTGGAGCAGCATGTAGCTGAACTCGGTGTAGGAGAGGCCGCCGTCCCGTTCGAGGCGGCTCTTCACGGAGTCTTTGCCGAGCATCTGCGAGAGCGGCACGTGCTTGCCGACATCGCGGAGGAATTCGAGATAGCCCACGCCCCGCATCCAGTCGGCATTGTTGACCACGTGCACGCGGGCTGCCGTGCTGGCGAGCACCGCCCGGATCTGCCGCTCCACACCGGCGATGTTCGCAGTCAGCTCGTCCGGCGAGAGCAGGTTGCGTTCCTCGCTGCGGCCGCTCGGGTCGCCGATCATGCCGGTGGCGCCGCCGACGAGGGCCACGGGCTCATGCCCCGCCCGGGCCACGCGTCTCAGGAGCACGAGCGCGACGAGGTGGCCCACATGGAGGCTGTCGGCCGTCGGGTCGAACCCCGCGTACACCCGCCGCCCCGGCGTCGCCAGCCACTCCCGCAACGTCTGCCCATCGGTGGACTGCTGCACGAGCCCACGGGCTTCAAAATCGGAAAGCAGATCTGAATTCATGATGCACACGCGTCAAGAGACCGCACAGGGAAGCCGGAATCGGCGGAAGCTCGAGGAGCATTGAACCAAGTCTTCAAGGTCCCGCGACAATCCGAAGGACCGCGAAGCGGCGACTTCTGCCGTTCCGGCGTATTCTTTCGTCAACTCCCGCTACCGCCACATATCGTCATTCGCGAAGGGATGCGCCGGTCCGCCGAGCTTCGGTGTCGGCAACGCCTTGAGCGCCTGCTCGGCGAGCCGCAAATCCTCACGCGACGTGATCTTCAAGTTGATCGGTGAGCCGGGCACGACCGTCACACGATGGCCGAGGGCCTCTACGAGCTGAGCCTCGTCGGTGTGGGCGGGATCGTGCTTCGCGGCGAAGGCCCGCGTGAGCAGGTCGCGGGCGAAGACCTGCGGCGTCTGAGCCTCCCAGAGGCCGGTGCGATCGACCGTGCCGGTGATCGTCTGATCGGGGCCGACCCGCTTCAGCGTGCCGACGACCGGTGTCGCGAGGATCGCGGCACCGGTGCGAATGCCCGCCTCGAACACGCGGTCGATCCAGGCGGAGGCGATGCAGGGACGGGCGGCGTCGTGAATCGCCACCATGTCGATCTCGGGGCCGAGCTTCTCCAAGCCGTTGCGGACGGAGTCGGCCCGCTGTGCGCCCCCCTCGGCCAGCGTGATTCCCATGAAGGCGAGGTTCGCGCCGAACTTATCGCGAAAGCTCTCGCGGTCTTCCGGCGACACGACCACCACCACCTGCTTCACGTCGGGCCGGTCGATGAACTTCTCGGCCGAGTGCAGCCACACGGGCCTGCCGGCGAGCGGCGCGAACGGCTTCTTGTAGTTGGCATCCTGGAAGCGGCTGCTCTGGCCCGCCGCAGCGAGGATGACTCCGAACGTAGGCATGGTTACCGGGCCTGCGTGGCGATGGCGCGGTCCATGAGCAGTCGCAGCGTGGCCTTCACGGCCGGCTTGTCGTGGATCCACGAGGCGAACGCCTCGCCGCGGGCCGCATAGAGATCCACGAGCCACTGCGGTGCATCGGAGAGCAGCCACTCGCGGAAGAGCAGCCAGCGCGGGTTCGTGGAGCCATACACCTCTCGGGCAACCCAGCACATGGGCACGCCGCCGCCCATCCCCATGCCCCCCATTCCGCCGCCCATGCCACCCATTCCGCCCATGCCGCCGCCCATTCCGCCGCCCATTCCGCCGCCCATTCCGC
>JAPOJV010000061.1 GCA_029978085.1 bacterium | reverse complement strand
GGCCGAGAAAGCCGGCATCACGCTGGAATGCACCGATGCCTCGCTCGAGGAGATTGCCCGGCTCGGCTACGACCCGGTGTACGGGGCCCGGCCGCTCAAGCGGGTGATCCAGCAGCAGCTCCAGAACGAGCTGGCCCGCGAGCTGCTCTCGGGCAAGTTCCCCGAGGGGAGCACCGTGCGGGTGGACTTCGTCCAGGACGGGTTTACGTTCGCGAAGCTCGCCTGACCGTGGCCGCCCGCAGGCGGCGGAGCGCCGCGGCGAATGACACGAGGATGACGCCAGTGAATGGTGCTGACGGTTCTGGAACGACGACAACCTGCAAGTCGTCGATTCTCCAAATGGTGTTATTGAGGTTCGCGGCCGTGCCGCCGTATCCATACAGCCGGATCTGAGCCGCGGCGCTGGGTGCGAGTTTTAGCGGCGATGTCAGACTGTTTGTGTAATACGCCCAGGTCGATGTCGTCGGCAGAGTACCCGTGCCGCCCGCAATATCCGTGGCGTAGGCATCGAGGCTCGATCGCAGAGCGTACGCAGCTGGTCCCGTGCCGGTGGATCGCGAGCCAAAACCGATGCTGACGATGGTCATCGGGTATGCCGACGTATTCGACAGCGAGATCTCGAAGTAGGCCGACGACCCGGTCGCGAGCGGACCTCCGAGGGCAGATGACTGGCTGTTGTTGCCACCGGATGCCGGCGTCGACGTGCCGGCGAGGAGGAAGGAATACCCCGTGCTGGATGACACCGTGCCTGTGATCGTCGAGATTCCTCCATTGCTGCGCGTGAGTTCGCCCACGGCGAGGCCGGTGACGTCATTCGACGTGGCTGCGAGCGTCTGCATGTCCCAGTAGATCGTGCCGGCCGAAACGGGCGTGATCGCAGCGCAGCCAAGGCCGAGAAAGAGCAGCCAGACGAAGCCAGTCGGCATCGGCCTTCCAAAGTGCGCCGCGCGATGGGCGAGAGGCGAAAACAGAAAGACTGGCGAAACCGCGTGCATGCGAGAGGGCTCCCTGGGCGGCCCTCCGTGGCGAAGTGGGGGATCATCCCCCCTTGTGGCGACCAGTTCAAGTGGCCACCATTTTCGCCCGGTCGCTCGACGTCTCGGGCCGCGCCATGACCGGGGACGCAGCCTGCCCGTCACGGAGTGACGGGCGTTCCTCGGCAGCCTCAGCCGCGCTTGCGGTCTTCCAGCCCCATGCGGGCGATCAGGTCGTTGCAGCCCGAGGTCATCTTGCGGAGTTTCTCGGCCATGACCAGCTTCTCGCTGGTGGTCGCCTTCTTCAGCTTCGTCTCCATCTTGGCGAGCTTCTGCTTGCGATGCCGCCGCCGCTTGACTTCCTTCATCCGGTTGCTGATGCCGCCCATGGATTCACATTCCTGTTCAGGTGTTCGGGAAAGCCGAAACTCTAAGAAAACCCTGGTTTCCCGTCAAAGCCCGGTCCGGCCGCCGGGGGAAAGACGGTAGAATCCTGAGCGACGCCCCTGGCCCGATCGCGGGCGAGCGGCGTCACGTCGGATGGGTGGCAGAGCGGTTGAATGCACCGGTCTTGAAAACCGGCAGCGGCGAAAGTCGCTCGTGGGTTCGAATCCCACCCCATCCGCCTTGTGATCTTTCTCGCGGACTCTTTGCGAGGCGAAGGTGGGGTATGCTCCTGGCTTGCTGGCTCGGAATCCACTGCTGAGCCGGGTAATTCCTGCCGTCGAGAAAGGGTCGAGCGTATGCCGCAGTTTCAGATCGAGGGGGAGGCTGAGATTTTTGATGCCGCCGAGGAGATCGACATCCGCGGCGAGATTGCCCGCTACTCGTTCGTGACAGCGGACAAGAGCCCCGATGACGCCACGATGGTGGTTATTTCGCCGGTGGACCCGAAGGACCTGCCCGACTTCGAGGGGCTGCTCTTTCAGATTGACGTCAACGAGGAAGAGGACGTCGTGATTCTCCGGCAGGTCCAGATGTTCTTCTGGCCATGGGAAGACGACGAAGAGTTCGAGGACCTCGAGTCACCGGAAGACGCCTGAATCCGCGCCGAGCCTGACGCGACTGTACGTCCGATTCGAGGGAGCCCGGACGTCGGGTAGGGCGGGTTGCTTCGGGGATGAGGGGGGGCGGGGTCAGAATGCTACGAACACCAACCAGATCGCAACGCCGAGGCAGATCAGGGCCGTGGCAATCACCCAGAGCGGCTTTCTGAGGGCGGCATGGTCCTCCTCGGAGATGTACCGCTCGCAGTGAGGACAGAAGGGTGAGTCTTCGAGGATTTCAGTGCGGCAATAGGGGCAGAGGACGGTCGGCTCATCCTCGTCGTCTTCTTGGTCGTCCTCATACTCAGCCTCGTCCTCGTCCCAGTCGTCCTCGTATTTATCTCCATCCCGGTAGGTGTTCATGAGCTGACCTGCGTGTTTCCCTCGACGTGCTGTTGTCTCTTTGCGGCTGCTCTCGCGACGTCACATTCCAGTCGTTCATTTGGCGAGCACGATGATGGCCGACCCGATAAAGATGAAAATACCGCCGACCACGACCGGAAGCTGCAACTGGCCCTTGAACAGCAGCACCGAGAACAAGGCGACGAAGAGAGGGTAGGAGATTTCCAGCACGGCCGACTTGCTCGCGCCCAGCAGCTGGATGGAACCGAGGATCGACAGGGCTGCCGCCGTGGCTGTAGCGAGCGTCAGGCCAACCAACGGCAGGCTGGCTTTCGCCCGATCAAACGCGAACAACCCAGCCGGCGAAGTCCCTTGAGCCAGGAGGATGAAGCCGGCAACCAGCACGCCGCACAGACAATGCAGAAAATAGAGTTTGAAGACCGACAGGCTCGACAAGACCCGTTCATCGAGGCAATAGGTCAGTCCCCAGAGGACGGACGCCAAGACTGCCAAGCCCAAGCCGTAGTAGTTCATCGACCAGCCTCCAACAGTGTCGTTTCCGACCAGCGTAACGCAGGAACTCCGAGGACGGCGGCATCACGGCAGGAGGAATGGCTTCAACGGGCACTGGGGGCATTTTCGCGCCCGCCGCCGGCGCGCTGGGCGGCCAGGTCGGTGACGGTCGAGGCCCAGCCTGGATCGTTGGCGACGTTGCGATCCTCGCCGGGATCGGTGCGGTGGTCGTAGAGCTCGCGGGTGCTGGCTGAACGCGGCCGTCCGTTCACGACGAGCAAGACCCCTCCATCCATGCGAAACCAGTCGGCCTTTTTGCCCGTCTGCTGCTCGTACTGCTCTGTGTATCCGTGGTCGAGCACCTGCACCTCGATGCCGCCAGAAGGCAGCTTGCCCGGAGCGAGGTTCTCGAATACCTTCGCCGGAGCCCAGAGGGAGATGCCGGAGCTGCCCCCCATCTCCGGGGTCGAAGCGGCTCCATTTGGAGACGTCGGACGAGCCGTGATGCAAGAGATCGGGCGGGACGGCGTCAGTCGCCATCCGCGGGAGGAGGCTCGGGCCCATCCGAGCCCGCCAGCCGCACGAGTGCCGCCAGCACGCCGCAGATCACCGCCACGATCCCGAAGGCGCCCCACTCGTTCACTGTCCGCTCTCCACACGTCCGGTTGTGCCGCAGGCTCCGACGCTGCGGGTTTCGCGGACCATTCTGCCACGCTTCCCGGCTGCCGTGACAGCCTCTCGGGCAGACGTTCGTGACCTAGAGTTGCCCACAGCCGCGGTCGGGTTGATCGGGGCCCTTGTCACGATGAGTTCGTTGCATGTTCGAGACGATCGCGGGCTGGTATGTGCTGATCACGTTCGCCCTGGGCGTCTGGCTGATCGTCGAGGCTTTGTGGATAATGGCCGACTGATCCGTCGCCGTTTCCATCTGGAGCCTCCATGACTGTCGCATCCCCTCAGGCCCGGTTCACTGCCCTCGGGCTGACGCTGCCCCCGGCGCCGAAGCCGATCGGTGCCTACACGCCCGCCCTCGTCGTCGGCCCGCATCTCTACCTCTCGGGCCATCTGCCGACGCTGCCAGACGGCTCGTTCATCAAGGGCCGAGTCGGCTGCGAGCATGATGCCGATGCCGGCAAGCTGGCGGCGCAGCAGGTGGGGCTCACGATGCTGGCGACGGTGATCGACCGGCTCGGCAGTCTCGACCGCGTCCGCCGCGTGATCAAGGTGCTCGGGATGGTGAATTCGACGCCCGAATTCGACAAGCATCCGCACGTCATCAACGGCTGCAGTGAACTCTTTGGCTCGATCTGGGGCTCGGAGCTCGGCGTCGGCGTGCGAAGTGCCTTCGGTGTCGCCGCGCTGCCGAACAACGTGGCCGTCGAGATCGAAGCGATCTTCGAGCTCGCGTGAGACTCGTCGTCATCCGCCACACCTCACCCGGACAAGGAAGCTTGCCATGCCTCGTTGCCACCAACGCATCGTCTTGGCACTGACGATCTGTCTCGTCGGCTCCACCGCAGCCGCGGTCCATGCCGAGAACTGGCCCCAATGGCGGGGCCTGCGGAACGACCGCATCTCGCCCGAGCAGGGTCTGCCGGCGACCTGGTCGAAGACGAGCAACGTCGCCTGGCGGACGCCGCTCCCCGGCCGGGCCGGCGCGACGCCCTGTGTGTGGAACGGCCGCCTCTATCTCACGAGCAACGAGGGGGACGACCTGGTGCTCCTGTGCGTCGAGGCCGCGGACGGCACGATCCGCTGGAAGAAGCGGGTCACCGGCGGCAACACCGACGCCCGCTCGGGCGAGGGCAACTCGGCCTCACCGTCCCCGTCCACGGACGGCAAGCATGTGTGGGTGTTCTTCGGCACCGGCGTGCTCGCCTGCTACACGGTGGATGGAGAGGAAGTCTGGGCGTGCGATGTCAACGACCGGTTCGGCCGCATCGACATTCAGTTCGGCATCACCTCCACGCCCGTGCTCGACGGCGATGCCCTCTACCTGCAGCTCATCCACGGGGCCATGAAGCTCGACGACCAGACCCGCACGGGGAAGGTCGTCAAACTCGACGCGTCGACGGGCCGGACGGTCTGGGCGGTCGACCGCGTGACCGACGCCCAGTTCGAGTGCAAGCATTCCTACGCGTCCCCCGTGCTCTACCGGCACGACGGCCGGGAGTTTCTCGTCGTCCATGGGGCCGACTGCACCACGGGCCACGCCCTGGCCGATGGCCGTGAACTGTGGCGGTTCGGCGGGCTCAACGGCCCCACGGCCACCAATCCCAAGCCGTTCGACAACACGTTTCGGTTCGTGGCCTCGCCGGGCGTGGCCCCCGGCACCATCGTCATCCCGACGGCGAAGGGGGGGCCGACCGTGGCCCTGCGGGTGAACGACGAACTCACCGGCGACTGCACGGCGAAGGCCGATGTCGTCCGCTGGGTCAATCCGCTCACGCCCGACGTGAGCATTCCGCTGATCGCCGACGGCCTGGTCTATCTGCTCCACAAGGACGGCAAGCTGCAGTGCGTGGATCTCGAGACCGGCAAGGACGTCTACCTGCACCGCACCCACACCGGCCAGCACCGCACGAGTCCGCTGCTGCTGGAAGGCCGACTCTGGTTCGGATCGAACGACGGCTGGGTGACGATCGTGAAGGCAGGACGGGAGTTCGAACTGCTCGACTCGATCGACCTCGATGGTGAGGCGGTGACGGCGTCGCCGATCGTGGCCGATGGGACGCTGTACGTGCGGTCGTACGACGCGCTGTACGCGATCCGGAAGCAGTAGGCCTGTCACGCCGTGACCGGCTTCTTTCCGGTCACGGCGTGACCGGGCTACGTGTGGGCTTGTCACGCCGTGACAGGCATGACCGTATTCCGGTCACGGCGTGACCGGGCTACGAGCTCTTCTTGCGTTCCCAGGTCTTGCCCTGCTTGTATCGCTCGGCCCGCTCGACGAGCTCGGGGTTCTTCGTCGTCGCGATCACCTTGTCGAGCGCCTTCACGAACTCGTCCTTGTGGGCGTCGCGGAGTTTCTGGTGGTGGGCGAGTTCCACCACGCTTTTGCAAGCCGGCTCGGCGAACGTGGCGTTGTCGACGAACGGAAGCACGAACCGAAACGCGTCGACGGTGCGGATCGCGTTGACCCGCTCGATGAGCCGGGCCCGCTCCTCGTCGGTCGCACACAGGGCCATGGTCTGCTTGACGAGCTCGAGCTTCTGGCGGTCGTCGAGCTTGTTGTCGGGCAGTGGGGCGATCCGAATCAGGGCTCCGACCAACTGGGCTCGCTCGGCCGGATCCTGCGTCTCGCCGACGAGAACGACGAGTCGTTTGGCCACCGTGGCATCGGGCCAGCGGGTGATGGCCTTGAGGCCGAACCGCCGTTTGGCGGCGTCGGGATCGGCGATCAGGCCATCCACGACGGCGAGCGCCGCCGGGCCGCCGATCCGCCCGAGCGTGGGCAGGAGCGCCTCCCGCTCGCCTTCGCTCGCCGCCTTGAACCGCTCCATGAAGATCTCCGTGGCGCGGCCCGGGTCGCGGCTCTGGGTGCAGACGGCCACGATGGCCCGCTCGGCCTCCGCACGCTCGCCCGCGGACGACGTTTTGAGCAGGGCGTCTACGAGCCCGCCGACGTGGTCGGTGCCCCCCAGCTTGGCAAGAGCGACCAGGGCGGCCAGCCGCACCCGCTCGTCACCGTCCGTGGCGAGCGACACGAGGTCGGCCGCCGCCGATCGCTCGCGGCGGGCGACAAGGATGTCGATAAACGTGGGCCGGAGGGCCGGCTCACCGTGTCGCGCGGCCTCAGCAACCTGCTTGCCCACGTCGGCCCCCTTGAGCCGCTCGAGAGCACGCCGGGCCGCCGCCCGCTCGGGGTCCTGGGCGGCGAGCGACTTCGTGAGCACGGCCACTTCCGTGCCACTGCCCAACTGGCCGAGCGCGAGGATCGCAGCCGCGCGAACCTCCGCCTCCGGCGACGCCAGCAAGAGCGCGAGGACCGCCGGCACGGCCGCTCCGTCACCGCGATCGGCCAACGCCCGCACCAGCTCGATTTGCCGGGTGGGTGCGGCTTTTGACACGATCGCTGCGATGGCGGTGGTCGCCTGCGGGCCCTCGAGGCCGTTCCGGACACGATCGAGGCCGATGGCCCGCAGGTCGGCGTCGTCGCTCCCGAGCAGCGTGATCACCGTGGCCACCGGGTCGGCAGCAGGATCGACGGCGAAGCACGGGGAAGCACAACCGCCGGCGAGAACGGCCGCGGCACACAGCGACGCGAACGAGCGGACGAACAACCGGATCATGGACTGGACTCCAGGAAGTCAGAGGCAGGCAGGAAGGGGAGGGAAAGGAGAGGGACCGCGCGGCGGGGGGGCGTCAGAAGGCCGCAAGCGTGTCGGCGCAGGCCACGAGGCCACGGGTGGCCGAAAGTTCGATCAATCGACTTTCGGGCTTGCCGGCAGCAGCCGTCGCGACAGCCTTGTAGATCGCCGCCGCTTCCGCCCGCCTGTTCTGCCGGAGCAAGGCCTCTGCGCACTCGAAGCGGGCATCGGCAATGGCGGCTGCCAGCGGACCACCAGCCGCACCGGCTGCGCCGGCGAGGGCCTCGGCCGCCTCGGGCGACTGAATCGCGCCGAGCGCCTTGGCTGCCGCAACCGCCGTGGCCTGATCGGCCTTCAACAGGGCCGCAATCGCCGGCACGCTGGCCGCGTCACGACGTGATGCCAGCGACGACATCACGCCGATCTTCAACGGCCCACTCACCGCACCGAGCGCGGCACGCAGCGCGGCCACGGCCTCGGGGTCGGCGATTCGCTCGAGGGCGAAGCGGGCCATGTGGGAGTTGTCGGCGTCACCAAGGAGGCCGGCGACGGCGGGCACGCAGGCCGCCGTGCCGATCATGCTCAGCTTGCGGCAGGCGTATTCCTTGGCCGCGCGGGTCGGGCCGGGGGCGAGAATCGCAGCCAGCCGCTTCTCAACGTCATCTCGGGCGGCGGCGTCGCCGTGGGCGGCGATGACCGCAGCATCGATCGCCGCGAGCGGCGCTGCGTCGTGGCCCCAATCAAAAGCCGCGAGGGCCTTGAACGGGGCGTCGAGGCTGGCAGGGTCGTAGGCCATGTGAAGGCTCCTCGTCAGACAGGGGAGAACTCGAGCGTCGGGAAGCGTGACTTACAGAATCCAGGGCTCGCGGCGGGCGCGGTCCACCAGCCGATTGGCCTCTTCGTCACCCACGAACTGCTGGGTGGCACGATCCCACTGCAGCGACCGCTGCAGCCGGTAGGCAAGGCCCACCATGTGGGGCGCCGTCATCGTGTTCACGGCCAGCTCGATGTCGCGGAACGGTCGGGCCCGTTGCTTCACGCACTCGATGAAGTCGCCGTAGATATTCGTCTGACCGCTGCCGTCGGGCGTCCGATAGAGCGGCACCGGCTTGCCGGCCTTCGGCTGACCGTCGGTCACGATCTTGATTGCCCCGCCATGCACGGCCGACGGCGGCACCGTCTGCAGGTGGCCCGGGCGGTTGTGATGGATCTCGACGCTATTCGGATACGTGAGCGTGACGTAGGCAGCTGCCTTGCCGTCAGCCGTGGCCGGATGATACGTCACCGATTGTGGCTGCAGCTCACGGAGATCGGCGGCGAAGATCGCGCCGCCGAAGTGATGGGCGCCCCAGTCGGTGAGGCTGCCGCCCGAGTAGTCGATGTACGACCGCCAGCTGCCGCCGCCGGTGCCGTAGTTGCCGGCGCAGCGGCCGGCGTTGTAGGGCTCCCACGGCGCCGGGCCGAGCCAGAGTTCCCAGTCGATGTCCGGAGGTGTCGGCTCGGCTGGCAGGTAGCAGGGCATCGACGGGCCGCCGACCGCGATGTCGAGCGACTTGATCGTGCCAAGTTCGCCCGACCAACAGGGATCGACAATGTCGTGGTAGTCGTCAAGCACCCGCTGACTGCCACCTGACACCACGCGGCCGTAACGGCGGGCGGCCGCCACCATCAGCGGCCCCTCGCGGAGCGTGAGGGTTTCGGGTTTCTGGAGGTAAACGTCCTTGCCCGCCTGGCAGGCGGCGATGGTCATCAGCGCGTGCCAGTGGTCGGGCGTGGCGATATGCACGGCATCGATGTCGCTGCGGCCGAGCAACTCGCGGAAGTCAATGACGGCGGCGCAGTCCTTATTGCCGTATGTGGCGTCGGCGCGGTTCTTGCCGTTCTCCCGCCACTCCTTCCGCACGTCGCAGACCGCGACGTACTGGACATCGGGACGGTTGAGAAACGCCCCCTGGTCGCCACTCCCCATGTTGCCGATGCCGATACCCCCCATCACGATCCGGTCGCTGGCCGGCGGCGTGGTGGCATCGCCGAGCGCCTTCGACGTGATCACGTAAGGGGCCGTGGCGGCGGCTCCAGCGGCCGTGGCCGACGTGCGGAGAAACCCGCGGCGGGTGGTGCTCGAACGCTGCATGGCTTGATTGCTCCTCGGCCACGGACGCGAGACAGTGTCGAAACAGGCGGAAATGTAGCCGCGGGCCGGCCTGGCAACAAAACCGCTCAGCCTGATTTGTCAGCACCACTGACGCGGGCCTTGAGGCCACCGGTGCACTTGGCCCCGGGAGGCACGTTCACCTTCAGATACAAGATGCCGTCGCGATCGGCCGGTCGGTCATAGGCCACGCCCACGGCGAAGGGCCGCGGCTGCTGGTTCGCCGCGGGCCGCTGGTCGACCGCCGCGGAGTCCGGGGCCGGCAGGATCACGCCCATGAGCGCCCCGAGCGGCACGCCTGCGACGAGATCGGTCACCGGATTCGCGGACGGCATGCCGGCCGGACCGGTCTCGACCGTGGCCGTCACCTTGTATTCACCGCTGGCCTCGATGCGGATCGGCCGTCCCTTCACCACGCGGCCGATGGCCGTCCACTGGGCGTCGGCGTCGAGGTCGAGGTCCTGCAGCGTCGATTCCATGATCCGCTCGTTCAGCGACTTCAGCTTGGCCTGGATCGCCTCGTTCTTTGGATCGAGTTTCTGCAGCACCTCGAGGATGAGCTTGGCACGGTCGAACTGGCCGGCATTTTCATAGGAGGCGATGAGCGTCGTCGTATCGCGCAGGAACGACTCGCTCACGGCGGCGAGCTTGGCGTCGAGCCGCCGCATCTCGGCGGGGGAGGGGGGCTTCGTTTTGGCGGTGGGCTCGGCGGCGACCGCGGAGGCGGCGAGCAGGGTGTACGCCGGCCACCACACCATATGACGGGAGTTCATGGCTTGCCTTTCTGCAGAGTGGGAGTCGGAGAATCATACGATATCAGCCATCGAGCGTAGGCCCGTTGCTCCGCAACGGGCTGACCGTCACGGCGTGACGGGCCTACGGGGAAACGGCCGCGCTACGCGGGCGGCGCGGTCGTGAGTGCGTCGAGCACGTCGCCGAGGGGAACCGTGGCGAAGGTGGTGGCGTAGTCGCTCATCGAATACGGGATGACGAGCAGGCCGTCGTGGATCGCGGCGCCGCAGCTGTAGACGACGTTCGGGACGTAGCCGACCCGCTCGTTCTCGTCGGCGGCGAGCAGCGGCTGGTGGAGGCGGCCGATCACACGGGTGGGATCGTCGAGATCGAGAAGGATCGCGCCGATTGCATACTTCCGCATCGGCCCCACGCCATGGGTGAGCACGAGCCAGCCGACGGGCGTCTCCAGCGGTGAGCCGCAGTTCCCCACCTGCACGAACTCCCACGGCTGGGTCGGCCGGAGTACCGCCTGCTTCGCATACCAGAAGTGCAGCATGTCGGACTGCATCACATAGATGTTCTCACCGTCCTGCCTGGAGAGCATCCAGTAGCAGCCACGGATCCGACGTGGAAACAGGGCCATGCCCTTGTTGGCGATTTCCGGCCCATTCAGCGTGCCGATGCGGAAGTGCACGAAGTCGTCGGTCTCCACGAACTGCGGGAGCGTCACCGCCCCGTCGAATGCGGTATAGGTGGCGAAATACCGTACCGACCCGTCGTCGTCGACGAACCGTACGAAGCGGGCGTCTTCGATGCCATTGGTTTCGGCGGGCGAGTAGGGGAAGATCACCCGCTCCGAGATATCAGAGTCGGGGTCGCACTCGATCTCGTAGTTCGCCCGGGCCAGCGCCAGGATCGCGCTCGCCACCGGCTCCCACTCCCGTCGTCGACCCCGGTGCTGGCGGCCGGTCGTGGCGAGCGCCGCCTCCAAGTCCCCGAGCGTGAAGTGGTCGCCGAGCGTCTCGAGCACGAGATCGACGAACGGATCGCAGACGCCCATTTCGGCGAGCTTTCGTTGGAACAGCGACTTCTCGTAGAGGCTCGTGGCCACGACGTGGGGCGCCGTGACGAATCCCGTGGGCCTGGCCAGCGCGATGACGCCCCCGGCGTCGATCGTGCCGCAGCGAAAGCCGACGCTCGACACGTGACCCTCCCCCACCGCCCGCAGACTGAGGATGAATCGCCGCGTGCCCGGCGGCAGGCCGGACTGATCGGGATGCCAGACGAGTGACGGATTGAAGAGCGCGGCGCTTTCGAGTGCGTACTCCTGCGTGAAGTAGGAGCCGATCAGGAGCCGCCGCGCTTCGCTCAGCGGCTTGTCGGTCAGCAGGTAGTGCCGCACGGCTTCGAACCGTTCGAGCAAGAATGGCAGAAGCCGCTGGTGCCGTCCGTGAAACTCCGAGAGCACGTCGTGAAGCAGCCGCTCCACCTCCGGCTCGGGCAGCTCCATCACGCGGCTGATGATCCTCAGCGCCCGCTGCGGGTTGGTGGGCTGGAACGGGCGGTAAAGGACGCGGGCGTTGTTCGGCCGGACGATGATGCCGGTGCGGGTGATGTGCATCGTGACGACTCCAGGCTGGTCATGTCGGCAAGGGCGCTAAGCCAGGCGAGCGTCGATTCCGCCCCCTGGTTCTCGTTGAGCCGGTCGGGCAGGAGGCCGTCGCGGCAGCCCCCGGTGCGTGGGTCGCAGAGAGCCATGCCGAGGAGGTTGTGGCCGCGGAACCACTCGAAGGCCGACCAGGCCCGGTCGAGCCAGTGGCCGTCTCCGACCGCATGAAACGCCTCGATGCACGCGGCCACCATCGCCTGCGCCTCGATCGGCTGCTGATCGAAGGTCGCCGGGCTCCCACCACGGGGATAGAAGCCCTGACTGCCGATCGGCGTGAAGCGGCCCGATTCCGACCGCTGAATCTCCCACAGCCACTCGAGCATCAGGAGGCCGGCGTCGAGCGCTGCGCCGTCGCCCGCCCAGCGGCCCGCCGAGATCAAGGCCTGGCAGACGCGGGCGTTCTCATAGGCCACCACGTCCTCGAGCCACGGCCAGTCAGGGCCTGCATTCGCCCGCTGCTGACGCACGAGTCGGTCGACCAGTTCGCGGCGGATCCCGCATGCCAGTCTGTCGCCCGAAAGCCGCCGCAGATACTCCTGGACGCCCAGGATCGCCAGCGCCCAGGCCCGGGGGCTCGTGGTTGCGGCAGCCGCCTGGATCGCCGGCTCGAAGAGCCGCAGCGCCCAGCGCCGCAGCGGCTCGCGCCGCGAGCGGCCGATGCACAGGCCGAGCGCATGCACCGCGCGACCGAGGCAGTCGTCTGAGCCGGCGTCGTCGAGCCACCGCCGGTCGAAAGACAAAAAATTACGGAACCGGGCCGTCGAGGGCTCGAAGGCATGACCAAGGAAGGCCGCGTAGGCAGCCGCAGCCCGGCCGGTCCGTCGCGTATCGAACCCCAATTCCTCGACGAGTACCATCAGCCCGAGCGCCCGGGCGTTGTCGTCGGTGCAATAGCCGTCGTTGAATGAGGGCACGTCGTAGGTGGCATGCTGAATCGCGCCCGTCGAGTCGGAGAGCCGCCACAGGTGGTCGAGCACGACCTGTGGCAGCTCCCGACGGGGCGGTCGCGCCGGCTCGCCGCGCCGCGGCTTCACGATGGGGCTCCGTCGCGTGCGGGCGAACGCCTCGACATACCGCTCCGCAACGCGGCTCCACACCATTTCGCGGCCGAGGAGCCAGGCCCGCTTCCGCATGGCATGGCGGCGGGCGTCGTCCTCGAGCAGCTCGCAGATCGCGTGCGCCACCGCAGAAGAATCGCGAAACGGCACGAGCACCCCACGGCCGTCGGCGAGCAGCTCCGCGGCATGCCAGTAGGGCGTGGACAGCACCGCCTTGCCGCAGCCGAAGGCATAGGCGAGCGTGCCGGAGGTGATCTGGTCTTGGGCCAGGTACGGCGTGACGTAGATATCGGCCGCCCCGAGGAAGGCGAGCAGCTCCGGCATGTCCACGTAGCGGTCGTGAAAGACGACGTGGTTCTGCATACCCAGGTCGTTCACGAGCTGTACCAACCCGTCACGATAGTGCTCTCCTTGCTCGCGAACGAGATGGGGATGCGTCGCCCCGAGAACGGCGTAGACCACTCGCGGATGACGTGCCACCACGTCGGGCAGCGCCCGAATGACGTGTTCGATGCCCTTGTTGGGTGAGAGCAGCCCGAACGTGAGCAGCACGTGGGCCGACTCGAGGCCAAACCGATCCTTGTGAAAGCTCGGATCGACGAACTCCATGTCGGGGATGCCGTGCGGAATCACGTCGATTCGGTCGTCGGCCACGCCATACACCGTGCGGAGCAGTGTGCGGCCCCGTTCCGTCATCACGGCAACGCGAGCCGAGAGATGGAGAATCTCGCCCATCACCTGCCGCTGCGCGGCCGCCGGCTCGGCCAGCACCGTGTGGAGCGTCGTATGCACCGGCGCCCGCAGGCCCCGGAGCAGCGCCAGCACGTGGCTGCCTGCCTCGCCGCCAAAGATGCCGTACTCATGCTGCAGGGAGACGACGTCCACGTTGGCAAGATTCAGAAAATCGGCCGCCCGCTGGTAGGCCGCGACGTCCTGATCGGCGCACTCGAACCGTACCTCCTCCGGATAGGCATGGGGCCCGCCGGCATCGTTCATCGAGACGACGAAGGCCTCGGTGCCGGGCAGATGCTCCGCGACGGCGCACCGCAGGTCGCGGGTGTAGGTGGCGATGCCGCACCGCCGCGGCACGTAGTTGCCGACGAACGCGATCCGGTTGAGCTGGGGATCGGGAAGCCGCGACGCGGCAGGTGACAAGGATGGGGGCATGCAGACACTCGTGACGTGAGGTCGGCATGCCTGCCACGGGGCCGCGTGTTCCGTGCGAGCTACCCATTATAGCGAGGCAGGCGGGGCGAAGCCGAAACCGACGGACTTGCCGGCGAAAGGCACGCCGGCGGCGGCTGCGACTCGGGTGAAAAGCGTCGCCCGGTCAGCCGTCCGATGGCCTGACTCCGGGAAGGTGTGCGCATGCTGACGTGCCGTTTTGAGACGGACGCACGCCTTACTGCTTCGGCTGCCGACTCACCATCACGATGCCGCCTGCGGTCCCCTGGTAGAACACGCCCGACGGACTGATGACGCCGGTCATCTGCAGCGTGTTCCAGGTGTAGTTCGCGGTGTCGCGATAGTCGGGCGAGCTGCCTGAAAAGGTGTTCGCTCCCAGAGATAGCGGAGTGCCCACGATCGCTCCGGTGTCGGCGTCGATGGCCGCGAAGGAATAGCTGACGGTCGTCTGCGTCGACGGTCCGCTGCCTTGGGTCGTTGAACTCGCGAGCACCGTATAGATCAGGTTGTCGGCCAGCGAGAGCCGCGGCAACGCGGAGGAGGGCACGCTGTTGGCGGGGCCCCATGAGGTGTTCAGGCTGGTGCCATCGGCAGCCAGGGTCATGCCCTGAAAACCACCGACGAACGGTGCGGATCCAGGAACCGCGGCGCCCGTTTCCGACGGCTGCGGATACCAGTAGCCATACGTGCTCGGCACGAAGATGCGGTTTCCAAAGGCGATTGGAGCATTCTCGGTGCCGGAGTTCGATGGCGCCAGAAAACCCGTTTGCGCGACCCGCGTTCCATCCGCCACGCTGTAGACGTTGACATTCTCGGCGGGGGTCTGGTTACCGGTGTTGGGGGCGGTGGCGTTGTCGGTGATGACGAGATACTCGTAGCCCGTCGTGGGGCCGAAGAAGACGGGCGTGGAGCCCGTGCCGGGGCTGAGCTGCCCCGGCTTGCGCACGCCACTGTTCTCATACACCTGCCGCCAGACCGGCTGCACCGCGCCGTTTTGCCCGGCCGTGAAAAGCCCCAGCCCCGTGGTGGTTGCGACGGCCACTCCGGCGGGCGACGCGGAGATGCTGTTGGCCACCATCTCTCCCGCGGGGAGGTTGTATGTCTGCGTGGTCTGCGTCTGCGGATCGTAGTAGCCCACGACCGCCGTTTGCCCGGTGTTGGACAGCGAGCCCTGCGTGGCGAACCAGATGCGTCCTTCGTAGTCGGGCACGAGGCCGACAACCATCGGCTGGCCGATGTTGACGCTCTTTTCGAGTGTCAGCGTGCCGGTATCGGTGGTGCTGTCGTAGGTGTTGGAATACCACTGCAGCACGCCGTCACCATTGACCAGCACGAGGCGGTTCTTGTGGTCGAGAAAGTTGTAGAGCCCCCCCGCGAGGTTGCCGGTCTGGGGTTTTGTCAGCAGGATGGGTGGCTGGAGCGGCTGCAGGGTCTTCGGAGAAATCAGCATCACCATCGGAATTTGGGCGGTCTTGGGCGCCGTGCTGACGCCGACGCACACAAGAGCGCCGTTCTCGGACATCAAGATCGACGGCACCGTGGCATTCAGGTCGAGGTTGTGGTGGGGCTCGAGATCGGTCGTGCCGGGGCCCGCGAAGACAATTGCGTTGGAAGACGCCGCGTTGGCGTGCATCGTGGACGTGCCTTCGAGGCCCATGTAGGGGTTGCTCGGCGGCAGAGACAGCCGCGTGCCGTCCGGGGCGACGGCCAGCGAGGCCGGCAGTCCATTTCCGGCGAACGTGGTCGCCCGCAGGCGGAACAGCAGCGGCGCGTTGCCGGTCGCGAGGCCGCTGAAGGTGAACGAGGTGGAGGTGGTGGTCACGGTCTGCTGGAGATTGCCCTGATAGACCGTGACCGTATAGGAGAGGACCGGCGAGCCTCCATCATCGGCCGGAGGCTGCCAGTTGAGGACGAACTCACCGCTCGCCGACCCAGCGACCGCGGCAAGGGCGAGCGGCTGGGTCGCCACGTCCTCGACGGAGGCGAACGACGCCGTCGCCGCGGGCCCGGAGCCACTGGCATTGCTGGCCGTTACCGTGAACGCATAGGAACTGGCTGGCGACAGCCCCGAATAGTTCACCGACGTGTTCGACGTGACCAGGGTTTGGGTTGATGTTGTCGTCCCGGTCGTGGTGGTCATCGTGACGGTGTAGCTCGTCGCGCCGCCCGTCGGCGGGTCCCAGGAAAGCAGGAGGCTGCCGACGCCGGTCGGTGCCACGACGAGGTTCTGCACCGCCTCGGGCACCGCCGCGGCCGTCATCATCACGGTCACCGACTTGCCGGCCTGCGGCTGGAGTACGGTCACGGTGCCGAACAGCCCTCGATCATTGCCAAGCTCGCGGTAGGTCGCATCCCAGCGGAACCGGCTCGCCGTGATTCCCGCGAGGCTCTCGATCTGCACCCGGTTGTCGGCACCGATCGAGTAGTCCGCGGTGATCACGCGGTTGCGGACGTTCTTCAGCGTCGGCATCGTCACCGTGAATGTGGCCGTGCCCCGGTTGGTCACGCTGTCGTAGCTGCCGACCACGCTGCCAGTGCTCTTACCGCCGACGATCTGGCCCCGGTGCGTGGCAGTGACCGGCGTCGCGGTGGCCGTCACGCCAGAGTCGCGGGAATCGATCCAGATCCGCCGGGCGGCCTTCACCTGCGGCTTCGCCGCAACGGCCACGCTCATGTTCACGGGCACGAGGTTGTCGCCGTCGCGGCTGTTGTCCTGGAGCGAACTGAACGACACCGGTTGCGGCTGACTCCAGTTGGCCCGCGTGAACCGCAGCGTCGTGGAGGGCGCGGCCACCTCGAGCGGAGCGAGGCTCTTGAACGACACCGTAATCGCGCTGGTCGGCTGCCGCGTCAGCCGCACGCTGGCCAGCATCTCCTGCCCCTCTGACGCAACGGCTGGCCTTCCCGGGGCGAGCAGGCTCCGGCCGGACTGATCGCCGACGACCGACACCAGCGTGCTCAAAAGGCCTGTGGCCAGCGCGAGCCGCGGCTCGAGCGATTCGACCGTCAGATCGCGGTCACGCCGGCGGCGGGCCACCTCGCGGGAGCGACGAGCCAGCGTGGTGGAAAGCCGGGCGGCAGGGGCCATTCAAGAGTTCCGTCCGGGAAAGCACACCGCGGGAAAAGTCGGTCGCTGGCGGCCCGAAATCTCCAGGCACAGGATTGCCCGAAAGGGTAGCTTGCGTGCGAGTAGGCCTCAACGTTTCGGTCGATGCACGCTTGGGAGGCCTGAAAATGCCGTATCCCGCTGGCCGGTGCCCCGTCAGGCCCGCTTCCGCCGCCGAACGACACAGCCGCCGCAGGCCAGTTCGGGGGGTTGCGCGTCGGGTGAGTCCCGCTCCCTCCCACCTGGCCATCCTTTGCGGGGATCGGGCCGATCGGGAACGAGCCGCCGTTGTTGACGATGGGCGTGCGGGCGATGCGGTCGTTCGTGCCCGAGCTGGTGTAGTCGGAGTTGTAGTAGTTGCCGTTACGGTCGAAGCCCTGTTTATTCGGTGCCTGCCACGGCGGCGTCGTGATGCCGAAGGCGTTGGAGTCGGACGTCACGATCATCGGGGTTCCGGCCGGCAGACCCTGCGCGGCTTCGGTCGCATCCGAGACCGCGTTCATCTCGAGATACGCGAGGTGCGCGTTGGTGCCGCCGAGCGGGAGGCTGGTCGTGAACCGTGCCCAGTGGGGCTGGCCCCGAGTTGCGCCTATGCTGCCGTTTCAAGCGACGTGAAAGAGGCAATGGA
Source organism: bacterium (assembly GCA_029978085.1). GTDB lineage: Bacteria > Planctomycetota > Planctomycetia > Pirellulales > UBA1268 > QWPN01. The sequence goes on along the minus strand of JAPOJV010000061.1, from coordinate 347 downwards.
AGTGATCGTAAGGTCCAACCGGCTCAACGCCTTTGCCGCTTTCACGACGTCGAGGCGGCTAGCCTCGCCGGCGCCGGTCTTGGTTGCTCCCCACACCTTCATCTGCTGAACACTGCCGCCTTCCACGATCGGAACGCCGTGGACGGTGCGTGGCACGTTGTAGAGCAGCGTTTTGCCATCCTGCCGTGTCACCTCGATCGAGTAGCGGGTGCTCGCGCAACCGCAGCCCTCGGTCGGGTCACTCCACGTGATCGTCGATCCAACGCCCTGCAGGGGGACGATCTGCGCGTCCACGACCTTCCCTGGTACTGTGCCCGCCTCCGGGGCCGGGGCGGTCAGGCCGCCCG
>JAPOJV010000008.1 GCA_029978085.1 bacterium | reverse complement strand
GCGCCGACATCAAGAAGACCCGCCGAGCACGGCGACGGGCGGTGCGGAGGTAGCCGCCTTCGGGCGTTGCCGCCCGGTTACCCCGGCAGGGCAAGGGGTGGGCGTGGTGTGCGCACACGATCATGGGGGCGGCCCCGCCGGCGACGATCGGAGCGGCGAAGCTCGTGCCGTTCATCAGTCCCGCGTAGTACGCCGGACTGGGCCAGGGGTTCACGCCCGTCTTGTTGCCGCCGGTCGTGCCGCCGTAGAGGGCCAGCGTGAGTTCATCACCGGGGGCGGCGATGTCGACCGTGGGCCGGACGTTCAGCACGGTCGTCCCCGACACCGGGTTGTAAAAGTCGCCTGGGCCGCGGCTGGAAAATTCGGCCACGGTCGAAAACGGAGCGGCCGTCATTGCTCCGGTCGTGGCGGCCACGGCGATGCCGTTGTAGCCCGAGGCGGGGCCGCCCACCGTGTTGCTGGCCGGCCCTGCGTTGCCGGCGGCGATCACGGTCACGACGTTGTTCTCGCGTGTCAGCGCATCGATTGCGATCGTCCGGTCAGTCTCGCCCGCGGAGTCGGTGTACCCCCAGCTGCTATTCACCACCTTGGCCCTGAGTGTGGACGAGCCCGATACGATGCCCGTTCGCATCGCGGTCACGTAGGGGTAAAAAAAGCTCGCGTCGGTGGCGGCGAAGCTGCCGGTAAATCCACTCCCCTGCCACTGCGTCGCGATCGCCCCCGACCAGAGCTGCGCCGTCGGCGCGATGCCGTCCTGATAGGTGTAGAGGCCGGTGCCACCGAGCGCCTGGCCCACCATCGTGGCGTGCCAGTCGAACTGGCCAAGCTGCGTGGTTCCCGTGGCCACGATTGCCGGATCAGCAATGAACTGCGAGACACGCCCCGTCAGTGTCTCGTGGCCGTTCCAGATCGTGCCAGCCTCGATGTTGGCCACGATCGCGCTACTGCCACCGAATCCCAGGTTGTAGAAGGTGCCTGCACCGATCACGTCGTTGACGTAGGTGCCGGTGAACGTGGTGGCAGACGAATCGCTGCCGACGATCGCCTGGCACGTCGCGGGGGCGAGCCAGGCTGCAGTGAGCAGCACCGCGACGATCACTCGTCGCCAGCGGCTCGGGGCTGTGGCTGCGGCATGTCGCATCACGCTCCCCCGATGGCACACGAATCAGCGGTCGCGCGGCGGGCGATGCCGCCGCCAGCGCTGCGGATGCCGCGGCTGCTCTGCCGGGCGACGCACGGCCGGCGGCCCGATCTCGGTGCGGTAACGCCGCTGAATCGATGGCGCGGCCGGGTTCGCGGGCTGGGGCACACCGAAATACGGATCGGGAAACTGCCAGTCGTTCTGGGCGAGTGCCGACCGCGGGGCGACGATCACGCCGCATGCAGCCACCACAGCAGCAACGGCGGCTGCGCGGACGCCTCGAAGGAATCGATGGCGAGCCCCTGCGATCACGGGGTGGAGCCCGGAATCCGCCATGGCACGCCGACCGATGGGCCACGCATCGCGCGTGCCGGCAACGGCCTCTGCGAGGTGACCTCGATGACGTCCGGCACCAGCAGGGGCACCGCGCGGCGCGTGTGGGGAAACGGATCGATGTTGCCTGGTTCGGGCAGCAGCCGCTCCGCTGGCGACCGCGGTCGCCACGACACCGGTGGCTTCACGGTCGCGGCTGCGGTATCGCGGGAGGGCAACCCAGCCAGAGGCTGTGCGGGCAGGGGATTGAGGAAGGCCGTCGCAGCCAGGCCCGTCGGCGTCGGGCCCAGTTCCGAGATCCCCCCAAGCCCCTCCGCGAGAGCGGGCAGACCGGCTGATACCGCCAGCAGCCATCCGCCGCACGCGAGCGACATGAAAGGCTGCACCGAGCGAGACCTGTTGGCTGGCGAACGACGTCGCAACCCGACGTGAGCGCGGTTCGAAGAGTTCATGCGCAAAGCTCCTGATGAAAACACATGGTGATCGAATCAGCCGAGCATGAGGACGGCGATCGCGACGACCGCTGCCCCGACGCCGACCGGAAGCGTGATGAATGCCCGAGAGGCACCCGTGTCGGCGAACACCCTCGACCGCTCCTCGACGGGCAGATCGAGGAGCCGCTCCAGATCGCGGAGGGTGATCGGGTGCGAGACCAGCGAGTCGGCGCCGCATTCGATCGCCTCCCGCTCGGCGATCGCCTTCTGGCGGCCCGTCGTGCCCGAAGCCGCGACGATCGCCACCTTGGCGAAGTCCTCGCCGGCGTGCCGTTCTTTGAGCAGTTGCACCAGGTCATGGCCCGACATGTCGTCGAGGTCCGGCGCGATTAGCCAGGCATCGACTCGCAGCCGCCGGGCGAGTTTGATCGCGTCGGCGCCGCTCGAGCGAAAGTGGAGGCCGATCCGCCCCAGCCGGGCGCTGGCGGCGAGTTGCCTGTAGGCATCGAATCGGGGGTCGACGACGACCACGTTGGGGGCCGAAAGGCCGAGATCGGAGCCAATCATGGGGGCGTCATGGGCAGAAGAGTGCATGTGAGATTCCTTGACGAAGGAAATGAGTTGAATGATGAGGTGTTGGGATCCGGGAAAGGCCGCGGGAAACGTCCCGGCCCGCGTCAGCGGCCGAGCGTGCTCCCCCACGTCCGCGGATGGGGACGCAGGCCGACCATCGTGCCGGTCATCGGGCGGACGCTGCTCGCGATGACAACCGCATCGGCCGGCTCGCCGACCGTCGAATGCAGCACGAGCGGCAGGGCAATCCTCGAAAGGCGGAAGAAGTCGCCGCCGGCATCGGCCCGCTCATCGGGCGAGGCGGGGCGGATCGCCATGCGGCTGCTGGCCGGGCGAGATGGCTCGGCCACTGCCGGAGCCTCAAGGTGCGTGCTGCCGAGAGCATCGGTCAAAGACCCATCCTCTTGTAGCCCACCGGAAACGAACGCCCCGCTCCCGAGCACGCCTTCGGCACGTGCTGTCTGGACGAAGCTACCCACGCTCATGACCGCGGCAGCAATCAGAGCCAGCACCTGGCTCCACGTCTGAACCGATGAACGAATTGCCCCCATAGCTCAAAACCCCCAGACGAATGAAATCGAGCGAAGAGATGTCAAACGGATGAAAAACGTGAAGAGAAGAAGAGACGATGAGATCCGCCGTCAGGCAGGATCGAGGGCCGATGCCGTGGCGGTCGCCGGCCGGCGGGAATTCCGAATGACGTCGAGCGTCACCGGCCGCACGAGGTATCCCGAGACACCGGACGCCAGGGCTCGCTGCTCGTCCACCAGGCGGTAGCTATCCGACACGATGAAAATCCCGGCCCTCAGGCCCTCGCCCATGCGATCCAGTGAAATCCGGGCGCCCGACAGCATCGGATCGACGTCGCCCTGCAAGACGTGCGGCGAGAGCATGTCGAGGAGGTCGAAGCCGGACATGTCGGGCAGATCGGCGGACACAAGCCACGCATCAGCGCGGAATCGACGCGCGAGACGCACTGCAGACCGCCCATCTACACAAAAGTGAAGGCCAACCTCGCCATCCTGGGCGGCCCGCACGAAATCGCCGTAGCGATCGCACGAGTTGTCCACGATCACGATCTCACGAATTCCGGCCGCGTGAAGGCTCGGCGACGAATCGAATGCAGCGGGGGTTTCCATCGGAAAGATCTCTGTGGTGAGCGGTGGGCTTCGCGAACGGGAGTCGTTCAGCCGATGACCGTGACAATGACGACAGCGAAAACCGCCATGAGGCAACTGACGATCACCGAAGGTGCGGAACGGAGCACCGACGACACATCGCAGGCAAGGGTGGCAAGCACGCTGAATCCTCCGGAAGAGCGAAAGCGAAATCAGAAGAGGCGACGAGTCACAGCTCTCTCGAGAGCCGTGATCAGACAAGCGAGACGATCGACAGAAACACCGCGATCGGCAGGACGCACAGGCACAGGTCCGTGCGGGTCAGCGACCGATACGCATCAGCACGACTGAAGGCATGGGCGGTAACGTTCATGAGCACTTCCTCGTTTCCAGCAGGGCACACGCAACACGATCGGCGATGTCTGATCGCCGATGCCGGGTGACCTTCACTGGGGTGACCACCCGACGCCTGCTCTCCAATGCAGACGGCGTGCCAAAGTCGGCCCGCCATTCGTTTTGTGCCGGCGCGACCTGCTCGCCGAGGCCGCGCATGGGGCGTTTGCCGCTGAAAAAATGGGTTTTCCGCGAGTGCGATCCGGCCGCCGGCGAGGGGAGTGCGCGTCACAGCCGCCCGCGCTGGGTGGAGCGATTCGCTCCAGTCACTGGTCGCTAGCGACCGGGAGGTGGAGCGATTCGCTCCAGGGGTGGTCGCTGGAGCCCACCGGCCCCATGGGGGCCAAGGGGGTGTCAGCCGGCCAGCACCCGGCGGACGAGCGGCTCGTCCACGTCGGCGACCAGGTCAACGGCCCCGATCCGCGAGGGGAGCACGAACCGGAGCCGGCCCCCGACCGACTTTTTGTCGCGGGCCATGATCGCCAATAGCTCATCTGCCGCGAGCGGACCCACCCCAGCCAGCGAGATGGGCAGGCCGAGGCTGGTCAGAATCGCATCCTGTCGGCCGGGGATATCGGCCGCGATTCGGCCCATATCTGCCGCCAGTCGGGCCGCGCAGCTCATGCCGATGGCCACGGCCTCCCCGTGCAGAAGCCGGCCGTAGCCGGCGGCGGTCTCGAAGGCGTGGGCGAACGTGTGGCCGTAGTTGAGGGCTGCCCGGGCGCCGGTGATTTCCCGCTCGTCCCGCTCCACGACCGCAGCCTTCAGGGCGGCCGATCGTTCGACCGCGTGGGCGAGCGGTTCCGGAGACCGGTCCACGAGTTCGGCGGCGTGGGCCTCCAGCCAGGCAAAAAAGCCGGGGTCGAAGATCATGCCGTATTTCACGACCTCGGCCAGTCCGCTCAGGTATTCACGGTTCGGGAGCGTGGCCAGGGTGTCGATGTCGGAAAAGACACCGCTCGGCTGCCAGAACGCCCCCACCAGGTTCTTGCCGGCGGGGAGATTGATACCTGTTTTACCGCCGATGGCACTGTCGACCTGGGCGACGAGTGTGGTGGGCACCTGCCAGACGGGAATACCGCGGGCGAAAGTGGCCGCCACGAAGCCGGCCAGATCACCGACAACGCCCCCGCCAACGGCCACGATGTGGGTGCTGCGATCCACGGCCCGCTCGGCCAGGATGCCCCACACCCTGCCCGCCTCGGACAGGCTTTTCGAGGCCTCGCCCGAGGGGATTTCGACGGGAATGACCTGAATTCCGCGGGCAGCCAACGATTCGGACACCCGGCGGGCGTGGGATGCCGCCACCGCCGCGTCGCTCACCACCACGGCACGCCGGACGCCGGCAGCGGTCAGCCGGTCGCCGACCTGATCGAGGATGCCGCGGCCGCAGATGATGTCATACGAGCGGTCGGGGGGTGAGCCTGCGCCCGTTCCTGCGGAATCAGGGTCCGCGGCGGCCGGCAGGTGCAGACGGATGACGGCCACGGTCAGGCGACGCTCACGCGGTCGAGGTCCGCCGAGGTGACGGTGATCACGCGGGCAAAGCCGGTGTGCTGGCGGACGTAGTCGAGTTCCGCCGCCTCGCTGGGGCTGGCGTGCAGCAGGGCCTCGACCCGCTGCTTGTCGGCCGCGGGCCAATCCTCATAGGTGTCGGGCCACACGGTCTGCTGCTCCACGACGAGTGCTTCCCGGTAAGGATCGAAGGCATTGGGCATCCGCAAGACTCCGCATGATCGGAAGGGACGGCCGCCGGTTGGGATCGGCCAATCGGGAACGCGAGTATACAGTGCCTGCATGCAGCATTCGATGCAGTCACCGAACGCCCAGACTCACACGCGGCAGCCCAGCGGCCGGCCGCTGGTCGCTGGGCTCGTGCTGCTCGGCGTCTTGCTCGCCTGCTTCGCCATCTGGTTTCAGTGGCGGCAGACGCGGCGATGCCTTGAGTTGTATGGGAGTGATGCGGCCCGGCAGGTCCAGGCCGCCGCCCGCGTGGAACTCTGGACGCCCCCCGCGTCCGCCGACGCCCAGCCCGCGCTCGAGACCGCCATACGCACCGACATCAGCCGAGCGCCGGGGTTGGTGCACCTCCGCCGCGGCCTCGTCGAGGACGCAAACTTCGACTGGGAGCGGCCTGCCTCCACGGGAGCCGAATGGGATGCGGCATTCGCCTTCTATGGCGAGGCTTCAGCCGCCGCTCCCGCCACCGTGGTCGTGATCGACTTCGATCCGGCCGGCGGGACCCTGGCCGTGGCCGGACGGGATCGCCGAGTGGGACTGGGGCGAATAGAGAAGGGGCTTCGCTCCTGGCTGGCCGCGCTCGCCGCCGAGAAATAGCCCGGAATCGGTCTTTTGAGGGCGGGCTCGGCAGCCTACTCTCCGCCCGCAGCGGCAGGCTGGCGCGCGGGTGCGGCGTCGGCCTTCGGCCGCCCGTCACGCCGGATTCATCAGCCATGCGCGCGATCGCCGTCGCCAATCAAAAAGGGGGCGTGGGCAAGACCACCACGTCCGTCAATCTGGCCGTGGCGCTGGCCCGGGCGGGCCGTCGGGTCTGTCTGATCGATCTCGATCCGCAGGCGCATGCCACGATCCATGCGGGCGTCACGCCCGGGGCACACCCCGCGTCGGCCTTCGATGTGCTCACGGGCGGTCAGCCCCTGGCGGCGGCCACGGTGCCGGCGGGCGACAACCTCTGGGTGGTGCCGTCGCACATCGACCTCTCGGCAGTGGAAATGGCACTGGCCGGCCGGCCGGGGCGGGAATCGATTCTGCGTCAGAGGCTGGCAGCCGACCCCCGGTGCGGGGAGGCCGCGGCCGCCGCCGACCGCTTCGAGTACGTGGTGGTCGACTGCCCCCCCTCGCTCGGCCTGCTTTCGCTCAACGCACTCGCCGCCGTCGACGAGGTGCTCCTCCCACTGCAGCCCCACTTTCTCGCGCTCCACGGACTGAGCAAACTCCTCGAGACGATCGAGCTCGTGTCGGAGCACGTCAATCCGCGGCTGCGGCTGTTGGGCGTGGTGCTCTGCATGTACGAGAGCGGCACCCGCCTCGCCAGCGAGATTGGCCGCGACGTGGCCGATTTCTTCACCGCCGCCGCCACGGCCCATCCAGCCTGGCGGGATGCCACCGTGTTTGAGACCCGGATTCGCCGGAACATCCGCCTGGCCGAGGCACCGAGTTTCGGGCAGTCGATCTTCGACTACGCGCCGGAGTCACACGGTGCAGCCGACTATCAGGCCCTGGCGGCGGAGATCGATCAGGCTGCGGCCGTGGCCCGCGACGTGGAACGCCTCGTGGCCTGACGCGGGCCCCGCGACAGGGCATCGGCGAGCGGCTGCCCGCCGACCGCGGCCTCGGCGTCCGGGCCATACATTTCCGGCATCCACCAGTACCGCGATTCGCACGGATCCATCCCGGCCAACACGCCCGTGGCGTCGAAGTCATCGGCCGACACGAACCGCCCTGCGGAAGCGGCGGCGGTCGCGGACACGGCCGCCCGCGGCGACTGGCTCGGAAGGGGCGGACAGAGCGGGTTTTTCTGGAGCATGGCGAGCTTGGGGCCCGAATGGCTTGTCTGTCGGGCGTGTACCACGGGGCGTTGACCGGCCCAACCCCATCTGCTCATCGGTCCGCGGAGGGCCAGGGAACGAGCAGTCGGATGCTGGATCGGAGATGCCGTAATTGTGATTTGGGAAACATGGGCAGGCAAGGAAGTTTGCGGAAAATGAGAAAGATGCCCGTTTTTTCGGAAAAGAACGGGAAATCGCTACGATTCTCCGCGAGGGAGCTGCCATGCCGGATTCGTCGCTAGTCGCTGAAAATGCCGGGACCATAGGGCGGCGCCGGCTCGGGGGCGGTACAAGTCTCGTCGCGGGACCTCGAAGACTCGGTCCACATGCTCCTCGAGCTTGCACCGACCCCCTCGCCTACCCGTTGTGGTGGTGCGGAGCGATCGTCGTTTTTTCGATGCTTGCTTGTTCGTCTGGTGCTCAGGCTCAGCCGCCGGGGTTTCGGCAGTTGGCTCCCGGTGCGTTGACGGTCATCGCTCCGAATCGCTCTGCAGCCGACACGCTTCTGCGCGGCGATATCCCGGACATCACGGCGCGGCCCGACCTTGAATGGACGCCGAAGCAGGCGCCGGTTGGCGGCACGCTTTCTGCCCGAGGTCGCGACCGCGAGTCGTCCCGGGATATTTGGTGCCTCGAGTTCGCCTTCAAGCCGCCGCGGACGATCGACATCGACGTGCCCCAGTCGGCCGAGAAGATGCAGCGGAAGCGAGTCTGGTATCTCGTTTACAGAGTCCGGAACGTCGGTGGCCGCCGGGCGGTGATCGATGCGGAGAATCCGCTCAACCGCGGGACCGAGCCGTTCGAGGCTGCCGTTCGATTCCTGCCGCAGTTCGTGCTCGAGAGCCGGGAGCCGGTGGAGCCCGACGATGCTGCCGTCGCCTACCGTGCCTATCTCGACCGCGTCGTGCCCTCGGCGCTGGCCGCCATCCAGGAACGGGAGGACCCGAGCCGCCCTCTGCTCGACAGCGCTGCGATGGCGGCCGAGGAACTGCAGCCGGGCGAGGAGCGGTGGGGCGTGGCCGTATGGGAGGGCGTCGACCCGCGGATCGACTTTTTTTCGATCTACATCCGCGGCCTGACGAACGCGATCCGCTGGCGCAAGCGGGCCGAGTCGGTGATCGCCGCCGATGCCGTGCCCGGCGCGGGCATGGAGCAGACGCTCCAGGCCCTGCGGCTCGACTTCTGGCGGCCGGGGGACGATCGGCGGGACGACGACGAGGAAATGAGCATCGGGTTCGCCGGAATGTTCGAACGCATGGCTCTCGGTGGCCGGCTCCTCGACGCCATCGGCCGCATGCAGTCCGGCGGCCAGGCTCCCGACGCCGGCCTCGAGCGGCTGAAACTCTCGTGGACGGATCTCTTGGAGCCGGAGGGCGAGGAGGCGGCGCCAAGTCTGCTGCCGCTGGCCGCGGTGCTTGTGGCGCTCGAGCAACTCCCCAACCCGGTCGATCGTGGCGCGGTGGTCGGGCAGATCTTCGGCGAGCAGGGATCGGACGTGTTCGAGGAACTGGCGCGGGCCGCTGCGGGGCCCGTCGATGCTGAACGCGATCGGCTCCGCGAGGAGGCGCTGGCCGCCGCCGACCTCGACCCCGAGGCGTTTGCCGCCCGGCCGCTGACATCCCTGGCGAAGGTGCTGCGACAGCTCGAATCGCTGCCGTCGGCATCCGCGCGGGCAGCTGCTGCGGATCAGGCGTTTGGTGCGGCGGGCCGCCGTGTCGAGTGGCTCCGGCGGCAACTCGCTGCCGCTCGGGCGGCCTTGGCCCTCGACGCCCTGGGGGTGGATCATCGGCAGCTCACGACTGGGGACGCGCGGTCGGCGTTTGCCGCTCTACAGCCGGCGGTGGCCGGCGAGCCGGACGCGAAAAAGCGGCAGGCTGTGCTCCGAGGCCTGTTCGGCCCCGGGGGGGCCGCCCTCTATGCCGACGCCGCGGGAGTGCACGAGGGCATTGACCATGCCTGGATTTTCCGATACGAGGATATGATTCCAGGCAGGTAGCCACGGGTGGCCAGACTGGCCCCGGGCACCGTTCGGTTTCCACCAGATTCAGTTTTCCGCAGTTTCGCGGTTCGGCGGCAGGAGCAACGAGAGATGGCACATAAAAAAGGTCAGGGTTCCAGCCGCAACGGCCGCGACTCGAATGCCCAACGACGGGGTGTGAAGAAGTTCGGCGGCCAGGCCGTGCGGGCCGGCAACATCCTCATCCGTCAGGTGGGCACCAAGTTCCATCCCGGCAAGAACGTCGGCATGGGCACCGACTACACGCTCTTCGCCCTGAGCGACGGCGTGGTGCTCTTCGACCAGGAAGGCCGGCGAGTGAACGTGGTCGCCGGTGCGTCGGCCTAACGCCGGCACTGTGTGTTCGTCGACCGCGTCCAGATCGAAGCGGTAGCCGGTGACGGTGGCCGCGGCATGCGCAGCTTCCGGCGCGAGAAATATGTGCCGCTCGGCGGTCCCGACGGCGGCGACGGCGGCACGGGCGGCAGCGTGATCCTCGAGGCGCGGGCGGGCGTCGATTCCCTCGCTGCACTCGCCCATCGCCGGCAATGGAAGGCGGACTCGGGCGAGGCGGGCGGCCCGGCCAATTGCCAAGGGAGAAACGCCCACGACCTCGTACTGCTCGTGCCCCCGGGCACCATGGTGGTCGACGAGACCAGCGGCCTCGTGATCAAGGACCTGGCCACGGCCGGCGAGTCGATCGTGGCCGCCAAGGGGGGGGCCGGAGGCCGGGGCAACCTGTTCTTCAAGACGTCCACGAATCGGGCGCCGCGGGAGTGCACGCCCGGCGAGAAGGGGGAGGTTCGTCGCCTCCTGTTGGAACTCAAGGTGATCGCCGACGTCGGCCTCGTCGGCAAGCCGAATGCCGGTAAGAGCACGCTGCTCTCGCGGCTCTCGCGGGCCCGGCCCGAGATCGCCGACTACGCCTTCACGACGAAGGCCCCGATCCTCGGGATCGTGGCCATTTCCCGCGACCGGAGCTTCGTGCTGGCCGACCTGCCGGGCCTGATCGAGGGTGCCCATGCGGGGGTCGGCCTCGGCCACGAATTCCTCCGGCACGTCGAGCGGGCCGGCATCCTCGTGCACGTGGTCGAGCCCTGCCCGATCGACGGCAGCGATCCACTGGCCAACTATCGGGCGATTCGCGAGGAACTCGTGCGGTACGATGCCGCGTTGGGCGAGCGGCCGGAGGTGGTCGTGATGAGCAAGTGCGAACTGCCGGGCTCCGACGACGTGCGGCAGGCGCTGGCCCGCGACATCGGCCGCGACGTGATCGGGATCAGTGCGGTCACCGGCCAGGGACTCGACACCCTCCTGCGGGCCGTCGTGAGCGAACTTGATCGGAAGGGAACGGCATGAGTGGCGCGGCGGGTCCGTCCGGCATGGCCGACACCGTGCTGCTCGCCGACGTTGGCAACACACGGATCAAGCTTGCGGCGGTCGTCGAGCCGGCCGCCCCGCGGAAGCTGCCTGTGATCAGCCGCCGGCAGGATCTCGTGAGCCGAGACTTCCGGCCCGAAAACTTTGCCGCCTGGCTGGAGGCGGCCGCCGCCGGGCCGGCAGTGGTGCTCGTGGCCGCGGTCCATCATGCGGCGGCAGCCCGGCTCGAGGCCGTGATTGCCGAGCTCACGGTCACGCGGCGGCACCCGGTGCGGCAGCAGCGAATCACGCACGCGCCCCTGCCGATCGAGGTCGCCGTTGCCGAGCCGCAGCGGGTCGGCATCGACCGCGTGGCCGGCGCTGCCGCGGCCGCGGTGCTTGCCCAGCCGGGGCGGGCCGCGATCGTGGTCGACTGCGGCACCGCGACGACGGTCGACATGGTCGATCCAGACGGACGATTTCTCGGAGGCGCGATCCTTCCCGGTCCGGCACTCCTGGCCCGGGCCCTCGCCGAGGGCACGAGCCGGCTGCCGGAAGTGGCGGCGCTCGACCACGACCTGCCGCCGGCGATGCCGGGCCGTTCGACGCAGCAGGCGATCGCGGCCGGCATCGGCTGGGGCATGCGGGGCGCGGTGGCCCGCCTCGTGGCCGAGGCCCAGGCTGCCAGTGGCGGCAACGCGGAACTGTTTTTGACCGGCGGCTCCCGCGGCGTGGTTCGCGACGCGCTGCCGGGTGCGATCGAGATTCCCGATCTCGTGCTGGCCGGAATCGGGCTCGCTGCCGTTCGCGACAGTTCGGTTCGCGTCGGGGCGTGAGGCGGATAGAATTCGGCTCAGTCATTCGCACCCCTCCGGATTCTCCCCCCCCGTGACACCCACTCGCCAGGAATCGGCAGCCGCATCGACCCGTCCTGACGTCGGTCGGCAGCGGGCCTTGCTCGCGGCACGGGTGGCCGTCGAGACGCGGGGCTCGGACGTGAAGATCCTCGATCTCCGCGGCCTCACGCCCGTGTTCGACTACTTCGTCGTCGCCACCGGTTCGAGCCGGCGGCAGATCCATGCCATGGCCGACGAAATCGAGAAGGCCATGAAGGCGGAACTGCACGATCGCAAACGTGGCGGCGAGGGCTACGAGGAAGGCCGCTGGATCGTGCTCGACTACGGCGACGTGATGGTGCACCTGTTCGATGCGGAGGCTCGGGAGTATTGGGATATCGAGCAGCTCTGGAGCGACGCGAAGCAGGTGCCGTTGCCCGCGGAAACGGCCGGAGTGACGGCTGAATGACCGCCGCTGCCGAGCATCCCCAGACGGCCTTTCGGGCCGCCTTGCGGCGGATGTTCGCCCGCGCGCTGGAGCAGCTGGCGGCCGATGGCATCGTCGTGCTCCCGCCGGCGGACGTGGCCACGCTGGCCGAGCAGGTGCGAGAGACGGCCGACGCGAAGTTCGGCGATTACTCGGGCACCATGGCGATGACGCTGGCCAAACCGGCCGGCCGCAAGCCCCGCGACGTGGCGGTCGCGATCATCGAGCGGCTCGCTGCGGTTCCCGGATATGCCGACCTGTTCGAGCCACCGGGCGACCCCGTCGGCCCCGGGTTCATCAATGTGCGGGTGCGGGACTCGGCCCTGGCCGCGGCCCTCGCCGCCGCCGTGCGGGACGAGCGGCTCGGCGTGCCGCCGGTCGCGCGGCCCGCGACGATCGTCGTTGACTACAGCTCGCCGAACGTGGCCAAGCCGATGCACGTGGGGCACATCCGCTCCACGGTGATCGGCGACGCGCTGGCCCGCATCCTGCGGTTCCGCGGCCACCACGTGATCACCGACAACCACCTCGGTGACTGGGGCACGCAGTTCGGCATGATCCTCTGGGGCTGGAAGCACTGCCGCGACGACGCGGCCTTCGCCGCCGACCCCACGGCCGAGCTTGGCCGCCTCTACCGACTCGTGCGCAAGGTGGCTGACGCCAAGCCCGACGAGCTCGCCGCCGATCCCGCGGCGGCGGCCCTCGCCGCCCGCTATCCCGAGGCGGCCCGCGAGGTCTTGGCCGAGACGGCAAAGCTCCACGAGGGCGACCCCGAAAACCGAGCCCTGTGGGAGCGGTTCATGCCCGTCTGCCGGGCCGAGATCGACCGGATCTACGCTCGGCTCCACGTCTCCTTCGACCACACGCTGGGGGAGAGCTTCTTTCAGCCGTTTCTGGCCGGCGTCGTGGATGACCTCGTGGCCCGCGGGCTGGCCCGGGAGAGCCGCGGGGCGATCGGTGTGTTTCTGGCCGGCGACGACGCGCCGCCGCTGTTGATCCGCAAGGCCGACGGGGCGTTTCTCTACGCCACTACGGACCTGGCGACGATCAAATGGCGGCTGGAGCACTGGCAGCCCGACCGCATCCTCTACGTGGTCGACCATCGCCAGGGGCAGCACTTCGAGCAGGTGTTTGAGACCGCGCGGCGCTGGGGCATCGAAGGAGTGCAGCTCGTGCACGTGGCCTTCGGCACGGTGCTCGGCGACGACGGCCGGCCGTTCAAGACCCGGGCCGGCGACACGGTGGGCCTGGAGGCCCTGCTCGACGAGGGCGTGGAGCGGGCGGCCGCGGTCGTGGAGTCGGGCGACGAGGCCCGCGGCGGCCTCTCGGCGGCCGACCGCCAGCGGGTCGCCGAGGCGGTCGGCATCGGCGCGATCAAGTACGCCGACCTCTCCCAAAACCGCACGACGGACTACGTCTTCAGCTTCGACAAGATGCTCCAGCTCACGGGCAACACGGCAGCCTACATGCAGTACGCCGCAGCCCGCGTCGAGGGCATCTTCGCCAAGGGGGGCATCGACCGCGCCGCTCTCCGGGGTGCCTGCCGCGAGGTTCGCATCCCTCATCCGCGGGAGCGGGCCCTGGCCCTGGAACTCCTGCGATTCTCCGAGGCGCTCGAAGACGTCGAGTCGGACTACCGGCCCAACGTCCTCACGGCCTACCTCTATGACCTCGCCGGCTGCTACTCGACCTTTTACGACGAGCTCTCGGTGCTCAAGGCCGACGCCGCCGACCGCGACAGCCGTCTGGCCCTCTGTGACCTCACCGGCCGCGTCCTCCGCAAGGGCCTCGAACTCCTTGGCATCGGCACCGTCGACCGGATGTGACGGGGTTGCGTCAACTGGCGTGGGTTCGGGGCTGCCCATGCCCCGTCGCCGGACGCTCGCTACGGCATCCATGCCTTCGCTCGCTCGGTGGCGGCTGCGCTCTCGGCATCCTGCCTTCGCTTGCCGCCACACGCCGGCTCCCAGGGCACGGGCAGCCCCTCACGGCCGTATTGTCAGCAAGAAGCGGTTTGATTGAGTTGGCGCGCGGCTGCGGCTAGGGAATGATCTGGCAGTCCCGCCCGCGTTCAGCCCGCCTCAGGCCCCCCCATGCCCCGCTCGCTCGAATCCATTCGCAATATCGGCATCGTGGCCCACATCGATGCCGGCAAGACCACGCTCACGGAGCGGATGCTCTTTTTCACGAAGACGAGCCACCGGCTCGGTGAGGTCGATCGGGGCACCACGATCACCGACTTCGACCCCGAGGAGCAGGAACGCGGGATCACGATCTACTCGGCCGCCGTGTCGTTCCAGTGGCGGGACGTGAACGTGAACCTGATCGACACGCCCGGGCACGTCGATTTCACGGCCGAGGTCGAGCGGAGCCTGCGGGTGCTCGACGGGGCGGTCGTCGTGTTTTCGGCCCGGGAGGGCGTGGAGGCCCAGAGCGAGACGGTCTGGCGGCAGGCGGACAAGTACGGCGTGCCGCGGATCGCGCTGGTCAACAAGCTCGATCGCGAGGGGGCCGATTTTTTCGGCACGGTCGATCAGATCGAGAAGCGGCTCGGGGCCAAGCCGCTCGTGCTACACGTGCCGCTGGGCCTGGGGCCGCCGCACGTGAAGGATCCGTTTCGCGGGCTCGTCGATCTCGTCGAGATGCAGCTGCTGACGTTTCCGCCGAAAGACGAGGCGCTTGCCGGCGGCGCAGCCCTCACGGCCATCGCCCGGGGGCCGATTCCGGACGAACTCGCCGACGTGGTCGCTGAATACCGGGAGCACCTGGTATCGACGCTCTTCGACTTCTCCGACGAGATCGCCGAATTGGCGATGAACGAGGCCCCGATCCCGCCGGAACTCATGCGGAAGGCGATCCGCCAGGCGACGATCGCGCGGCAGGTGGTGCCGG
Organism: bacterium; assembly: GCA_029978085.1. Taxonomy (GTDB): domain Bacteria; phylum Planctomycetota; class Planctomycetia; order Pirellulales; family UBA1268; genus QWPN01. The sequence continues at coordinate 32,341 of JAPOJV010000008.1, read as the reverse complement.
TGCTCGCCGGCTCGGCCCTCGACTGCATCGGCGTGCAGCCGGTGCTCGACGCGGTGGCCTGGTATCTCCCGAGTCCGGCCGACGTGCCGCCGGTGACGGGGCTCGATCCGGCGACGCTCGACCCCAAGAAGGGGCCGCCGAAGACGGTCTCCCGGAAGCCCGATCCCAAGGAGCCGTTCTGCGGGCTGGTCTTCAAGATCGTCGCGGAAAAGCACGGCGATCTGTCGTTCGTGCGGGTCTATTCGGGCACGCTCAAGGCGGGGAGTCGGGCCTGGAATCCGCTGCGGCAGAAGAAGGAGAACGTCGCCCAGCTCTGGCACGTGCAGGCCGATCGCCGCGAGCAGATCGAGGAGGCATCGGCCGGCGACATCGTGGGCGTGATCGGTCCGCGGGCGAGCATCACGGGCGACACGCTCTGCGACGCCGCTCATCCGATCGTGCTGGAGACGATCCAGTTCCCCGAGACCGTGATCTCGATGGCGATCGAGCCCGAGACCAGCCTCGAGCGGAAGAAGCTGGCCGAGACGCTCGAGATGATGAAGCGGCAGGATCCCACGTTCCGCGCGATTGAGAGCGAGGAGACGGGGCAGACGCTGATCTCCGGCATGGGTGAGCTGCATCTCGAGGTGATCCGCCATCGACTGGAGCGGGATTTCAACCTCCATTGCCGGGTGCACAAGCCGCGGGTGAGCTACAAGGAAACGCTCGCGAAGGCCGTCACCGTGAGTGCGAGCATCAATCGGCAGATCGGCGGCCAGAACCTGCAGGCCACGGTCACGCTGCGGGCGGAACCGGTGGCGGAGCAGGGGGGCGTGACGGTGGAGCAGGGCTGGTTTCCGGAGAGCGAGTCGCTCGCGGAATTGGCCGCCACGATGACGCAATCGGTGCGGGAAAGTGCGGAGCGGGGCGGGCTCAAGGGCTGTCCGTTGTGGGCCGTGCGGATCGTCGTGCTGGAGAGCCAGATTCCCGATCCACCGCCGTCGGACGTGGCGGTACGGATGGCGGCCGCCGAGGCGGTCGATCGGATGCTGGCCGAGGCGGGCAGCATGCTCCTCGAGCCGCTGATGAAGGTGGAAGTGACGGTGCCGGAAGAGCATCTCGGCGACGTGATCAACGATCTTCAGCAGCGCCGGGCGATCATCACGGCGACGGAAATCCGCGGCGGCGTGAACGTGCTCACGGCCGAGGCGCCTTTGGCGAGCATGTTCGGCTATTCCGCGGCCGTGCGGAGCGTCAGTCAGGGGCGGGCCAGCTTCACGATGGCCCCCCTGCGGTATGGACCGGCTCCGGCGGAAACGGCCGACGCATTTGTCTGAGTGCTCGCGCGGATTATGCCGGCGGGCCTGAAAATTCCAGCATGTTGACATCGCTTCGGCCGACATTTAGATTCCACGACCCACACGCGGCTTCGCCTGCCCTCCTCCCGGATGGGCGCTGGCGGGCTGGAACAGGGCCCTTCGCGGGGCTTCTTTTCGGTCGGCGCGGGCTTTGTCCCGCGGCTGGCTGCGAACAATGGATGCGAGCCGGGTTCGGGCTGTTGAGTACGGCAGCCGACCCGATCGCGAACTGGAGTGCATGACGTGGCCGGTCCGACGCAGGAAATCATTCGCATCCGCATGGAGGCCTACGACCACGCCGTGCTCGACCAGAGCGCGGCCGAGATCGTCGATACCGCCAAGCGGACCAATTCTGAGGTCCACGGTCCGATTCCGCTCCCCACCCGGATCGAGCGCTACACGGTGCTCTCCAGCCCCCACATCGACAAGAAGGCGCGGCAGCAGTACGAGATTCGCACCCACAAGCGGGTGATCGACATCGTGCAGGCGACCGCCAAGACGATCGAGGCGCTCAACAAGCTGAGCCTGCCTGCGGGCGTCGACATCAAGATCAAGGCATCATCGAGGTAGCGTTCAGTCGGGGCCGCGTGGTCGCGGCTTCGAAAGGCGAATTCATCAGGAATTGTTGGAGTACACGGCACGGCATGCTTGGAAGGCGTTGTGGGTAAGGCCCAGGTCGTTCCGCCCGCGAGGGTGAGGAGCGATTCGGGGTGCTCCCGCAGCCCACGGCTTCGAGCGTGATCGAAGGCAGGTGCGTGCGGCGTTCGTTCAGCGGGCGTCGGCAGCATCCGTTTTCTCCGGCCATGAATCCCTTACAGCGATCGAAATCATGGCTGCAACGACGAAGTCAGTGCCGGACAAAGCTGGGCGCAAGGGTCTGCTCGGCCGCAAGGTCGGTATGACCCAGATTTTCGATGCCGATGGCGTCGTGGTCCCTGTGACCGTGATCGAGGCTGGCCCGTGCCCTGTGGTGCTCGTGCGGTCCGCCGATCGCGACGGCTATTCGGCCGTGCAGCTCGGATTCAAGGACAAGCCCCGGCGGCTCGCCAGTAAGTCGGTGCGTGGTCAGGTGGCCAAGCTCGACAGCCGGCGGTCGAAGCGGCTCGCCGAGGCCGGCGTCGCTGCCGCTGCCAAGGCGAACTGCGAGCCTCAGCGGTTTGTGCGGGAGTTGCGTGGCGTCTATGACGGAGCCGAGGTCGGCCAGGTGCTGACCGTCGAGTTGTTCGATGGCGTCGAGTTCGTCGATGTGACCGGCACCACGAAGGGGCGGGGCACGGCGGGCGTGATGAAGCGGCATGGCTTCAAGGGCCAGCGGGCCAGTCACGGCGTCAAGAAGGTGCATCGCCATCAGGGTGGCACGAGCATGAACACCTCGCCGGCCCGTGTGTTCAAGGGCAAGCGGATGGCGGGCCGCTACGGCAACGAACAGTCAACGATGCGGAACGTCAAGCTCGTGCGGATCGACAAGGACAACAACCTGCTGCTGGTCCGCGGTGCTGTTCCTGGTCCCAACGGCAGCTACGTCGTCGTGCGGCAGACCAACAAGATCAAGAGGGTCGGGGCGGCTGCTCCGGCCGGCAAGAAGAAGGCTGGTGCCAAGTGAACCTCGCGGTCTACGACATCGCCGGCAAGCAGGTCGGCTCTTACGAGATTGATCCCGCTGAACTGGCCCCCACGGTGAGCAAGCAGTTGCTCCATGATGCGGTGGTCATGTATCAGGCCAACCAGCGCCAGGGTACGCAGAAGACGAAGACCCGCGGCGAGGTGGCCGGCTCGACCAAGAAGCTGTATCGCCAGAAGGGCACGGGCAACGCACGTGCCGGCGCGCGGCGAAGCGGTACGCGTCGGGGCGGCGGTCACATCTTTGCAAAGCGTCCTCGCGACTTCGGATGGCGGATGCCGCGGAAGGCGCTGCAGGCTGCGACGCGGATGGCGCTTGCCGCCCGGATTGCCGACGACGAAGTGAAGCTCGTGCAGTCCCTGCCTGCGGCGGCTCCGAAGACGGCTGTCGTGGCGAAACTGCTCAAGACGCTCGGGCTTGGCGACAAGACGGTGCTCGTCGCTCCCGAGAAGCACGACGCCAATCTCTGGAAGAGTGCTCGCAACATCGCCGGTGTGTCGGTCGCCCCGGTCGCCGAGCTCAACGCCTGGGCGATTCTCACGCCACGGTCGATCGTGATGACGACTGCGGCCATCGACGCGTTCCGCGCCACGGCCAAGGCGGTGGCGAAGCCCGCGGCGGCCAAGAAGTCGGCGAAGCCGGCGACTGCTCGGAAGGCGACGAAGAAGGCCGTCAAGGCCGGGAAGGAGGCGTAGAAAGCCATGGCAGTGCCAGTTCCCCCAGCTCCGACGTTGACGCCTCGGCTCGCCCCGCATCAGGTCATTCTCCGTCCGCTCGTGACGGAGAAGGGGATGCACCGCGCCAATCGCCACAACGCCTACTCGTTCGAGGTTGTGGCCGAGGCGACGAAGGCCGACATTCGCCGAGCCGTCGAGGAAATGTTCAACGTCAAGGTCGACAAGGTGGCCGTGCAAAACCGGATCGGCAAGATGCGGCGGAGCCGGACCCGGCAGACAAGCACGAAGGCGTGGAAGAAGGCCGTCGTCAAGCTGAAGCCCGACTTCAAGATCAACCTCTTCTAGAAAACCGACACGCAGAAAACCGACAATCATGGGCATTCGCACGTACAACCCGACCAGTCCCGGCCGCCGCGGCGCGAGCGTGTCGGACTTCGCGGAGCTGACGCCCGGCGCCGAGGTGCCGAAGGGGCTGCGGTTCCGCAAGCGGAAGACCGGCGGCCGCAATAACCAGGGCAAGATCACGGCCCGGCATCGTGGCGGCGGCCACAAGCAGCATTACCGGCTGATTGACTTCCGTCGGAACAAGGATGGCGTGCCCGGTAAGGTGCATTCCATTCAGTACGACCCCAATCGCACCTGTCGCGTGGCCCTCATCAGCTACGCCGATGGGGAGAAGCGTTTCATCCTCGCGCCCGACGGGCTCGTGGTGGGCCGGACCATCGAGAGTGGGGATCAGGCGCCGCCGGAGGTGGGCAACTGCCTGCCGATGTCCGCGATCCCGCTGGGCATGCAGATCCACAACATCGAGATGCAGGCCGGCCGTGGCGGTCGCCTCTGTCGCTCTGCTGGTTCGGCCGCCGTGCTCGTGGCCCGCGAGGCCCAGTGGGCCCAGATCACGCTGCCTTCCGGTGAAATTCGCCGTGTGCCTGCGGCCTGTCGGGCCACGATCGGTGTGATCGGCAACGGCGAGCACATGAACATCCGTTTGGGCAAGGCGGGCCGAAGCCGATGGATGGGCATTCGCCCGCACGTCCGCGGCACGGCGATGAATCCGATCGACCACCCGCACGGTGGTGGTGAAGGGCGGACAAAGGGCGGTCGTCATCCGGTGAGCCCCACGGGCAAGAGCGCCAAGGGCGGCGGCACGCGGAAGCCGCGGAAGCCATCGGGAGCCGCGATCATTCGGCGGCGGAAGAGCCGGCGGTACGGGCAGTTGAAGCTGAGGTAATCACATGGGACGCAGCGCAAAAAAGGGACCGTACGTCGACCCTCGGGTGTTCGAGAAGGTCGAGGCACAGCTCGCCTCCGGCAAGCGTGATCCGATCAAGACCTGGTCGCGGTCGTGCACGATCGTGCCCGAGTTCATCGGTCTCACGTTCATGGTGCACAACGGCAAGCAGCATTTGAAAGTGCTCGTGTCCGAAGACATGGTCGGTCACAAGCTCGGCGAGTTCGCCCCGACGCGGACGTTCCGCGGCCATGGCGGCAAGGTGAAGGAAGCCCCGGCGGGCAAGTGACGGTGAGGCCTGCGGGCCGGTCGAGGGAAACCATGGCTTACACAGCAACTCACAAATACGCACGGATCAGTCCCCGCAAGGTGCGGGCGCTGGCCGACCTCGTACGCGGCAAGTTCGCCGACGAGGCGCTCGACATTCTGCGATTCCAGCCCCATCGTGGCGCTCGGATGCTGGAGAAGGTGATCAAGAGCGCCCTGGGCAATGCCGAGCACCAGCAGGCGCCCGGTGTCGACGACCTGGTGGTGGTCGACGCCCGCATCGACGGCGGTCCGATGTTCAAGCGGATCCGCCCCCGTGCCCGCGGCATGGCCTTCGGGATCAAGCGGCGGATGTCGCACATCAAGGTGAAGCTCGACTCGGTCTCCCCAGACACCACTGCTCCCGCCGCGGAGTGAGGCGGCCACACAGGAAGCATTCGCTTAGGAAGTAATTTGTTATGGGCCAGAAAGTACATCCCGTCGGGTTCCGCACCGGCATCACCGAGCCGTGGAAGAGCCGCTGGTACGCCGCGAAGAAGGACTTCAAGTCGCTTCTGCTCGAGGACGTGCGGGTGCGGAAGTTCCTCAAGACGAAGTACCGAGCGGCGGCGATTCCGAAGGTTGAGATCGAGCGGACCCGCGACGAAGTGAAGGTCATCCTCCACACGGCGCGTCCGGGCGTCATCATCGGCCGCAAGGGTCAAGAGGTCGACCGGCTGCAGGAGGAGCTCCAGGAGCTGCTCGGCCGGCGGGTCAATCTCAAGGTTGAGGAAGTGGGCCGGCCCGAAATCCAGGCCCAGCTCATCGCGGAGGACATCGCCGATCAGCTCGTGAAGCGGGCCGCGTTTCGCCGCACGCTGAAGCGGGCGATCGATTCGACGATGGATGCCGGCGCGAAGGGTGTGAAGATTCAACTGGCGGGACGGCTCGGCGGGGCGGAGATGTCGCGATGCGAGAAGTCGATCGCGGGCTCGATGCCGCTCTCAACGCTGCGGGCCAAAATCGATTACGGGTTCTGCGAGGCCCCCACCGCGCAGGGCAACATCGGAATTCAAGTGTGGGTCAACCAAGGCATGTACGAGGAGACTGGCGATGGCGCTGATGCCCAAGAGGGTCAAGCACCGAAAAAGCCAAAGAGGTCGTATAAGAGGTGAGGCCACGCGGGGCAACCGCGTCGTCTTCGGCGACTTCGGCCTCCAGGCCGAGCAGCCGGGCTGGCTTCCCGCCGCGACTATCGAGGCTGGCCGTATTGCGGCCCAGCAGTACCTCCGCACGGAGGGACGGCTCTTCGTGCGCGTGTTCCCTCACAAGTCGATCACCTCGATCCCGCTCGAAACTCGAATGGGAAAGGGGAAAGGCGAACCGGAGTATTGGGCCGCGGTCATCAAGCCGGGCATGATCCTCTACGAGATTGGTGGCGTGACGGAAGAGGCGGCCCGAATCTGCATGGCGCGACTGGCGCACAAGATGCCGCTCCGGGTTCGGTTCGTGAAGCGGCGGGCAATGTGAGGACATCATGACGAAGGTACGAGAACTCCGAGACATGGCTGACGAGCAGATTCGTCTCGTCTGGAAGGACGCGGCGGAATCGCTGTTCCGTCTGCGGCTCCAGGCCCAGACGGAAAAGCTCGCGGCACCCTCGGAGGTGAAGAAGCACCGCCGCACGATCGCCCGCTGCCAGACGATCCTGGTGCAGCGGGGGCAGCCGGTCGGCTCGAGCGCAGCGGCGGTCCAGGCGGCCGATGCACCGCAGCACGAGAAGCATGCCCGACGCCGGAAGGCCTCGGGCCGTGCCAAGCTCAAGGCCCGTGGGCAGGGCGATGTGGCCCGGCGGCGGACGGTGCAGAAGCGGACGCAGAGCGGAACCTGAACCCCGAATCACCCCAAACGAAATCGCACAGCGGAAGTCAAAGGTAGGAATCGATGCCCAAGCGAGTTGAAACAGGAACGGTGACGAGCGCGGCGGCCGCCAAGACCCGCCGTGTCGAGATCCCGCGGATCATCCGGCATCCGAAGTATGGCCGGATCCTGCATCGCCGCACGGTGTGCCATGTGCACGACGAGCGTGAGGAATCTGCCCCCGGCGACCTCGTTGAGATCATCGAGTGCCGGCCGAAGAGCCGGCTCAAGCGGTGGGAGCTCGTGCGGGTGGTTGCGAAGAGCACGGCGGTCGACGTGGCCTCGCTCCGCAGCGGTGCCCGAGCAACCAAGCTGCGTGAAACGGCCGCCAAGGCCGAGGAAGCGCGGGCTGCTGGCACGGAAGGGGCCTCCACATGATTCAGATGCAAACGCGACTCGTCGTCGCAGACAACACGGGCGCCAAGGAAGTGATGTGTTTCAAGGTGCTCGGCGGTAGCCGCAAGCGGACCGCCGGCCTGGGTGACATCATCGTCTGCAGCGTGAAGAGCGTGATCGCCGGTAGCGACGTCAAGAAGAAGGCGGTCGTCAAGGCGGTGGTCGTGCGGTGCAAGAAGCCGACCCGGCGGGACGACGGCAGCTACGTGCGGTTCGATACGAATGCGTGCGTGATCATCGACAACGAGAAGAATCCCAAGGGCACCCGCATCTTCGGCGCTGTGGCACGCGAACTTCGCGACCGCAACTTCATGAAGATCGTGAGCCTGGCGAGCGAGGTGGTGTGATGCTGATCAAGTCCGGAGACACGGTGGAAGTTCGGACGGGCAATGCCAAGGGCACGCGGGCCAAGGTGCTCAGTGTGCTGGCGGCGAAGCGACCCGACGGCGGCCAACGGCTGGTGGTCGAAGGCGTGAACCGCGTCTATCGCCACATCAAGCGCAGTCAGAAGAACCCGCAGGGCGGGCGGCTGAGCAAGGAGATGCCGATCGACGCATCCAACGTGCTGTATGTCTGCACCGCCTGCGGCAAGGCCACGCGGCTGGCCGCGAAGCTGACCGCCGACGGTTCGAAGGTGCGGGCCTGCAAGAAGTGCGGTGCCGACCAGGGCACGCTGCGGCGGCCCCGGGCGAAGGCGGCAGGCGGCTGAGCGGAAGGGCGGGCCTCCATCCGGCCCACGATAGACGAGACACGAGCGACTGAGGAACGAGTTCGATGGCGAAGAAGACGAAGGCAGAACCGGCGACGACGGCCCCAGCGGGCACGCCGCGGATGCTCGAGCATTACGTAAACACGGTGCGACCGCAGCTGGCAAAGGCGCTCGGCCGCGACAACCCGCACTCGATCCCGAAGCTCGAGAAGATTGTCGTGAACATGGGCGTGGGCGTTGCCGTCACGGAGAAAAAGTACCTCGAGGAGGCGCTCGGCGCCCTCACGCAGGTCACCGGACAAAAGCCGATCTCCACCCTGTCGAAGGCTGCCGTCGCGGGATTCAAGCTCCGCGAAAATCTGCCGATCGGCTGCAAGGTGACGCTCCGCGGCCGACGGATGTACGAGTTTCTCGACCGGCTGGTGTCGCTCGCTCTGCCGCGGGTCCGCGACTTCCGCGGTCTCTCGAGCACCGCGTTCGACGGCAACGGCAACTACAGCCTGGGCCTCTCGGAGCAGATGGTGTTTCCGGAGATCAACCCCGACAAATACACGCGTCCGCAGGGCATGAACATCACGCTCGTCACGTCGGCCCGCACCGACGACGAGGCGCGAGAGTTTCTGCGGGCGATGGGCATGCCCCTGAAGAAAGACGGCGAGGCATAGGAAACGATGGCAAGTAAATCCAAGATCGCGGCCGCTGCTCGCAAGCCGAAGTATTCCACCCGGGTCGTTCGCCGCTGCATGCTGTGTGGCCGGCCGCGGGCTGTCTATCGCAAGTTCGGCACGTGCCGGATCTGCTTCCGGAAACTGGCCGATCAGGGCTGCATTCCGGGCGTCAAGAAGGCCAGTTGGTAAGTGGGCCGAAGCGAAGCCGAAGACAAGACACGTTGAGCGAGAGATGAAGGAAAGGGTTCTCCTGACATGATGACCGACCCGATCGCCGACATGCTCACCCGCATCCGCAACGCGGTGCGAGTCGAGCGCGCCACCGTCGAGGTGCCGATTTCAAAGGTGAAGCGCGGCGTGGCCGAGGTGCTGAAGCGCGAGGGATTCATCTGGGATTGGCGAGAAGTCGACTCCCAGCCGGTGCCCCATCTGCAGCTCGAGTTGAAGTATGGACCCAATGGTGAACGGCTCATCCGGCACATCAAGCGGGTCAGCACGCCGGGCCGACGTGTCTATAGCCGGTCGGCCCGCCTCCGTCCGATTCTGGGCGGTCTCGGAATCTCGATTCTTTCGACGTCGAGCGGCGTGGTCAGCGACCGCGAGGCCCGGCAGCGGAAGCTGGGCGGCGAAGTCCTCTGCGAACTGTGGTAGTGCGAAAGGTCAGGCAGCGATGTCCCGGATTGGCAAATCTCCAGTCAGTATTCCGAAGGGTGTGAAGGCGGTCGTGGCGAACGGCGTGCTGACGGTCGAAGGACCGCTCGGCAAGCTGGAGCAGCGTCTCCATCCGGCAGTGTCCGTCTCCGTCGACGCGACCGCCGGCGAGATCGCCGTCACCCGCGGCAGTGACAACCGCATCGCACGGTCGGTGCACGGACTGACGCGTGCCCTGGCCGCCAACATGGTCGAGGGCGTTTCCAAGGGCTACGAGAAGAAGCTCGAGATCGTCGGCGTCGGCTATCTCGCCGCCCTGCAGAAGAACACGCTGCAGCTGCGGGTCGGGTTCGCGAACGAACTGCAGGTGCCGATTCCGGCCGGCCTCACGGTCACCGTGCCCGACCAGACGCACGTTTCCATCAAGGGCATCGACAAGCAACTGGTGGGCCAGTTCGCCGCGGAAGTGCGTGCCCTGCGGAAGCCGGAGCCCTACAAGGGCAAGGGCATTCGCTACGAGAATGAGCAGGTTCGCCGGAAGGCGGGCAAGGCGGTCACCAAGTAACGCTGCCCGAGATCGTCCGCCGCTCCACGACACACCATCCCACCGCGACACACCTTCTCACTTTGATCCGGAACTGATTTATCATGGAACACGCTCGCACCATCCTCCGGCAGCGCCTGCGGCGCCGCCATCGCGTTCGCCGATTCATTCGCGGCACGGCCGAGCGGCCGCGGCTGACGGTGTTTCGTACCGACAAGCACATTTACGCGCAGGTCATCGACGACGCGACGGGTCGCACGCTGGCATCGGCCAGCTCCCGCGACAAGCAACTGCGGGACAGCGTGGCCTTCGGCGGCAACAAGCAGGCTGCCGAAGCGATCGGCCGTGCGGTCGCGGAGCGGGCGAAGGCGGCGGGCGTGACGCAGGTCTGCTTCGACCGCGGCGAGTTCAAGTATCACGGCCGCGTCGCGGCCCTGGCGGATGCGGCGCGGGCCGCCGGCCTCGAATTCTGACGAACTGAAGAACCTCGGAATCTGGAGTCTCCAACGTGTCGACTGGTAAGGAATCTCGAACCGGCGAGTTCGTCGAAAAGGTCGTGAAGGTGCGGCGGTGCGCCACGGTCGTAAAGGGTGGCCGGCGGTTCAGCTTCGCCGGCCTCGTCGTCGTGGGGAACGGCCGTGGCAAGGTCGGCTGCGGCTACGCCAAGGCCAACGAGGTTCCGCCCGCCGTCGAAAAGGCGATCAAGGACGGCATGAAGAACCTCATCGAGGTCCCGGTCGAGGGAGGCACGATCCCGCATCGCGTTGAGGGTCGGTACGAGACCGCCAAGGTCATCCTCCTGCCGGCCAGTCCCGGCACCGGCATCATCGCCGGCGCGGCGGTGCGAGCCGTCTGCGAGTCGGCGGGCATCCACGACGTTCTGACCAAGGCCCACGGCTCGACGAATCCCGTCAATCTCGTGAAGGCGGCGCTCGACGCACTCAAGCAACTGCGGACGAAGGCCGATGTCGAGCGGCTGCGCGGCGTGTCGCTCTCCTGAATCCAACCCCGTCCGACCACGGACTGAATCCAGTACCGAATCATGAAGCTCAACGACGTCAACAAGGGCATCCACAAGAACACCAAGCGTCTGCGGGTCGGCCGCGGACCGGGCTCGGGCCGCGGCCGCTACGCCGGCCGGGGCAACAAGGGCCAAGGCCAGCTGGCCGGCTGGTCGGCTCCGGCGATCTTCGAAGGCGGCGGCATGCCGCTGATCCGGCGAATCCCGAAGCGCGGTTTCAACAACTCGCACGCCCGGATCGTGAAGGCGGTGAATGTCGAGTCGCTGGAGCAGGCGTTCGCTGCTGGTGCCGATGTGACGCCGGAAACTGTTCGCACTGCCGGTCTCGCGTCCGGGATCTGGGAGCAGCTGAAGGTGCTCGGCAACGGCACCGTCACGAAGGCCCTGAAGGTGTCGGCCCATCATTTCAGTGCCCAGGCCCGCCAGAAAATCGAGGCTGCCGGCGGCACGGTGACCGTGCTGCCTGGACCGGCTCCGGTAAAGCGGAACGTAAAACAGGCATCGCGGAAGAAGCCCGCCGGCGGGTAGGCTCTGACGGCGCCCTGAGCGCGACTCTCCGAGGAGCCTGATCCGTGCTGGAAAAACTTCGCGTCATCTTCACGATTCCTGAGCTGCGGCAGAAAATCCTGCTGACGCTCGGCCTTCTTGCGATCTACCGCGTGGGCTGGCAGGTGCCGCTCCCGATCGTCGATCCGCAGGCGATGACCGCATTCGCCGAGCAGACGGGCGGCATCGGCGATCTATTGCGGACAGTGGCCGTGTTTTCGGCGAGCCAGCTCTCGCAGGCCACGATTTTCGGCCTCGGCATCATGCCCTACATCTCGGCCTCGATCATCTTCCAACTGCTCGGCACGGTGTGGCCGCCGCTGGAGCGACTCCAGAAAGAGGGTGAGGCGGGCCGCAAGAAGATCAACGAGTACACGCGGTATGCCACGGTGCTGATCTGTATCGTGCAGAGCTGGGCCTACGTGGCGTTCCTCTCATCGCAGCGTGTGGGCGAACAGTCGCTGATCCAGTCGAGCTTCCTCGTCGATGGCCGCCTGCCGTTCGTCTGGCAGTTCGTGGCCGTGATGACGATGACGGCCGGCACGATCTTTTTGATGTGGCTCGGTGAGCAGATCGACGAGTTCGGCATCGGGAACGGGATCAGCCTCCTGATCATGGCGGGCATTCTGGCGGCCATGCCCAGCGCACTCGTTGAGTTGGGCAGCGATACCAGCTGGGAACTCGGAGGCGGTGGCGGCAAACTGGGGATCGAGACGTTGCTCGTGCTCGCGGCGCTGTTCGTGGGTGTCGTGGCGGGCGTCGTGTTCATGACCCAGGGGCAACGGCGGATTCCGACGCAGAGTGCGAAGCATGTTCGCGGCCGCCGGGTCTATGGCGGCACGCGGCAGTACCTTCCGCTGCGGGTCAACCAGGCCGGCGTGATGCCGATCATCTTCGCCAGTTCGCTCCTGCTCTTTCCGCAGATGTTCTTCCAGTATCTGAGCGGCGCGTTCCCGGGCAGCGACCTGCTGCGCTCGCTCTACGACTCGTTCACCCGTGGCCAGTCGTATCTCTACAACGTCTGCTACATCGCGCTCATCTACTTCTTTTGTTATTTCTGGACGGCGATCACCTTCAACCCGAAGGAGATGGCCGACAACCTGAAGAACTTCGGGGCATTCATCCCGGGGTACCGGCCCGGCAAGCGGACGGCCGATTACCTCGAGCGGGTGATGGAGCGGATCACCTACGTGGGGGCCGGCTTTCTGGCGCTCGTGGCGGTGATTCCCACAATCGTGGGTGGAGCCCTGGGCATTCCGGCGCAGATCGCGAGCTTTTATGGCGGCACGGGCCTGCTGATCGCGGTCAGCGTCGCCTTCGATCTCGTCCAAAAGATCGACAGCCACCTGGTGATGCGCAACTACACCGGTCTGCTGGAGAAGGGCTGATTGCCCAGGCCCTCTTTCCACGCGGGCGCGTCATGCGGCTGATCCTCATCGGACCTCCCGGAGCAGGGAAGGGCACTCAGTGCCAGCGGCTGGCTGGCATGCTGCAGGTGCCCCATCTGTCGACCGGTGAGATGCTGCGCGGGGCGGTGCGAGAAGGCACGGCGGCAGGGCGGCAGGCCGCCAGTTACATGGAGCATGGTCAACTCGTCCCCGATTCAATCATCGTCGGCATGGTGAGCCAGAGGCTTCAGTCGCCCGATTGTCGCGAAGGCTGTTTGCTCGACGGTTTTCCGCGGACGTTGGCCCAGGCCGCCACGCTCGACGAACTGCTCGAGCGGCGGGCGATGAGCGTGGACGGCGTGATTGAGCTCGCCGTGCCGCGGGACGAACTGGTGCGGCGCATGCTCGCCCGGAAACGCGAGGACGACGATCCGGAGATCTTTTCGCGGCGGATCGTGAGCTTCGAGGAGCAGACGGCTCCGCTGCTCGACTACTACGCCAGGCAAGGGAAGCTCGCGAGCATCGACGGCCTCGGATCGGCCGACGAGATCTTCGAGCGGGTCCGGCAGGCAGTTGAACGGTTTCGGACGCGATCGCGGCGGCGGTAAAGCCGATATACTCAAGGCAACGCCGGTCATTCGCATGCCGGTTCCTCGGAGGTTCGTGTCGTCGTGGTGAATTTGCGTTCGGCTCGTGAGATCGCGCTGATGCGCCGTGCCGGTCTCGTCGTCTGGGGCGCCCACCAGGTGGCGGCGTCACTCGTGCGGCCGGGCGTCACGACCGGCGAGATCGATGCGGCCGTCGAGGCGTTTTTTCGCGAGCACGGGGCCGTGCCGCTCTTCAAAGGTGTGCCGGGGAAGGTGCCGTTCCCCGCCTGCTGCTGTATCTCGGTGAACGACGAGGTGGTGCACGGCATCCCGGGATCCCGGGTGCTCGTGTCGGGCGACGTCATCAGCATCGACACCGGCTGCAGCCTGGGGGGCTGGTGTGGTGACTCGGCCTACACCCATCCGGTGGGCGATGTCGAGCCGCGGGTGCAGCAGCTCCTCGATTGCACAAAGGGTGTGCTCGGGCTTGCCATCGACCTGATGGCCACACGGAACCGGTGGAGCGATGTGGCCGCTGAAATGGCCAAGTATGTTCGCGACCATGGCTTCTCCGTGGTGGAGAATTTCGTGGGGCATGGCATTGGACGGTCGATGCACGAAGATCCGCAGGTGCCCAACTTTTGCACCCCCGCCTTTCGGCGGAATCACGACTTCGAGCTGGAGCCCGGGCTGGTGATCGCGGTGGAGCCGATGGTGAACATGGGTTCCAAAAAGGTCAGGGTGCTTGCCGATCACTGGACGCAGTCGACCGTCGATGGGCAGGCGAGTGCTCACTTCGAGCACACGGTCGCCATTACGGACGGCGGCCCAGTGGTGCTCACATCCCCCCCGGCCGCCGGCGAGACCGTCGGGGCAAAGGCGTGAGGCGGGGAAAGGGCGGCTGAAGTGGGCGTTCACCGAGAAAAAAGCCACCCCCTTGTGAACGCCCAAGGCTGTGAACTATAGTTTGGGACTCCCGTTTCTACCTCCAACCCTGCCATCGGTCGCAGTCACGAGCGTTTTTTATGAAGGTTCGCGCCAGCGTCCGTCGCATGTGCGAGAAGTGCAAGATCGTCCGGCGCCGCGGCGTCGTGTTCGTGGTCTGCTCGGATCCTCGTCACAAGCAGCGTCAGGGGTGAGTCGGGTGGAGCGGACGGTGATTCGGCGGAGTGATGTCGCCGGCGCCGGTCGCGGCTCGTCTGCCGTGTCCGGGTGTCGCATGTCGCTCGCGGTCGTGCGACGTCGCTCCCGGCGTTGGTTTTTTCGGCTTTCGTTTCTGTCTGTTTACGCGTTGGTTCATCGGTCTCCGGAATTCGTGCCATGCCTCGCTTGATGGGTGTCGACATCCCCTCCGAGAAGAAAACGGTCTTCTCGCTCCAGTACCTCTATGGGGTCGGTTCGCGGGTTGCCCGTGAGCTGTGCCATAAGGCGGGCGTCGATCCGATGGGCAAGGCCCGCGATCTTCATGAGGATGAGCTGGCGCGGATCGCCGCCTTGCTCGACAAGGATTACGTCGCGGAAGGGCAGTTGCGTCGGCAGGTCGCGCAGAATATCTCCCGGCTGAAGGACATCGGGAGCTATCGTGGCCTGCGTCATCGCCGCGGCCTGCCGGTTCGTGGTCAGCGCACCCGCACCAATGCCCGCACCCGAAAGGGGCCGAAGAAGACGGTTGCCGGCAAGAAGGGCGTCAAGGATCTCAAGTAATCCCGCGGGTATCTTTCATTCGTTCGGCTCGCGGGAGCGGGTCGGCATTCCAGGCATCGAGAGCAGGCGAGCATGTCGAAGGCAGCGAAAACCAAGAAGAAG
This sequence comes from bacterium, assembly GCA_029978085.1. Classification (GTDB taxonomy): domain Bacteria; phylum Planctomycetota; class Planctomycetia; order Pirellulales; family UBA1268; genus QWPN01. The sequence continues at coordinate 16,993 of JAPOJV010000008.1, read as the reverse complement.
AGCGTGACCGCGGGAATCGCGTTCATCACGGCCAGCTTCAACAATACGACCGTCACGATCACCGACACCCGCGGCGACACTCTGTGTTGGGCGAGCGGTGGCACCTGCGGCTTCAAGGGCAGTCGCAAGGGCACTCCCTTCGCCGGTCAGTGTGCGGCTCAGCAGGCGGCGGAAAAGGCTGCGAAGTACGGTGTCAAAGAGCTCGAGGTGCGGGTCAAGGGGCCCGGAAGCGGTCGCGAGAGTGCGATCACGGCGCTGCAGGCGGCCGGCATGAACGTCAAGAGCATCGAAGACATCACTCCCTTGCCGCACAACGGCTGCCGCCCGCCCAAGAAGCGGCGGGTCTGACGCGGATTCGCCGCCGGGGCGGTCCGATTTTCAATCACAGGTTCTGTTTCATAGACGGATAAGCGAGCATCATGGGACGTATTACCGGGCCGGTCTGCCGGCTCTGTCGTCGCGACGGACTGAAGCTGTTTCTCAAGGGAAACCGCTGCGACACGCCGAAGTGCGCCTTCGAGCGGCGGGCCACGCCCCCGGGTATGGTGCAGAAGCGGCGGAGCAAAGCCACTGACTACGGACTTCGGCTCCGTGAGAAGCAGAAGGTCAAGCACTTCTACGGCGTGCTCGAGCGGCAGTTTCGCACCTACTTCGCCCGCGCTGTGCGGGGGAAGGGCAATACGGGGGAGACGCTGATGTCGCTCCTGGAGCGGCGGCTCGACAACGTGGTGCACCGCCTCGGCTTTGCGGCCTCGCGGGCTGCCGCCCGACAGATGGTCATGCATGGCCACATCACGGTGAATGGCCGCCGTGTCGACGTCCCCAGCTATCTGGTGAAGGCTGGCGATCTCGTTCGCGTCAAGAACCGGGTTCGCAGCCTGCAGTTGGTGCACGCGGCGCTGGCCGATTTTCGTCGCGACGTGCCGGGCTTTCTCTCGCGCGGCGAGGGGGCGGTTCCCGAGGGGCGGGTCGATCGTCTGCCGGCGGCTGACGACATCTCGCTTCCCGTGCAAGCGAATCTGATCATCGAGTTGTGCTCCAAGTAGCATTTCACCTGATAGGCGGTCGATTCGAATAGCGGTCGACGCAGCAAGGCAACACGCAACATACGCAATCGAAGGAGTTTGGCATGCATATCCGCTGGCGAGGTCTGGAGCTTCCTGGGTCGGTCACCGCCGACGCCAAGACGCTGTCTCCCACCTACGGCAAGTTCGTTGCCGAGCCCTTCGAGCGGGGCTTTGGCACCACCGTGGGCAACAGCCTGCGTCGAGTGCTCCTCTCGAGCCTCGAGGGAAGTGCCGTCACGCAGATCAAACTGTCTGGCGCGCTCCACGAGTTTACGACCATCAAGGGTGTGGTGGAGGACGTCACCGACATCGTCCTCGCCGTAAAGAGCCTCGTGGTCAAGAACCACAGCGACTCGACCCGCGTGATCCGCGTTGAGAAGTCGACCCGCGGGCCGGTGACGGGTGGCGACATCCAGGTCGACGAGGCTGTCGAGATCGTGAACAAGGATCTTGTGCTGGCCACGCTGACCGACGACGTGCCGTTCGAGCTGGAGATGGTCGTGGAAAACGGCCGCGGCTATGTGCCCTCGAGCGAGCAGGCTCAGGCGTCCCACGAGATCGGGATCATCCCGGTCGACGCGGTGTTCAGTCCCGTCACGCGGGTGAAGTACGAGGTCGAAGAGACCCGTGTCGGCCAGAAGACCAACTACGACAAGCTCACGATGGAAATCTGGACGAACGGCACCGTGACGCCTGAGATGGCGCTCGTGGAAGCCGCGAAGATCCTCCGGAAGCACCTCAACCCGTTCGTCGGTTACACCCAGCCGGGGCCCGGCTTGGCACTCCCGTCCGCGGCCGGCGTGTTCAGCGTCGAGGCACCGCTGGAAAGTCGGCTCGGGATGATGGTGTCGGACCTGCGGCTGTCGCTGCGGGCCAACAACTGTCTGGAGGAGGCCGGCATCGCGTCGTTGCGTGAGCTTGTGTCGCGCAGCCGGGAAGAGCTTCTCGAAATGCGGAATTTCGGCGAGACGACCCTCACTGAGGTCGAGGAAAAACTGCGGGAGCTTGGGCTGCACCTTGGCATGGCCGTGCCGGCCGATGCCAACGCCTGATGGATGCACGTCGGCCCTGATGGCAGTGCCTCTGTCGCATCGAGTCTCCCCACCAGAATCACGAACGAAGGAACCAACCCATGCGTCACCGTCGGAAAGGCCGTGTTCTCGGCCGGAGCCCCTCTCACCAGCGTGCCCTGCTGCGGAATCTGGCCTCGGCCTTGATGCTCACCGAGCGCGACGCGGAAGCCGGCGAGGTAGGGGCGCCGAAGGTCGCGGGCCGAATTGTGACCACGGTTGCCAAGGCCAAGGAAGTGCGTCCACTCGTCGAGCGCTGCATCACCATTGCCAAGCGCGGACTGGCGGCGGCAGACAAGGCCCGTGAGTTCGGCACAGCGGCCGAGCGGGACTCGGCCGCCTGGAAGCAGTGGCGGGAGAGTGACCAGTGGCGAAAGTGGGCGCATGCCATGTCGCCGGCCGTGACCGCCCGCCGGCGGGTGATCCAGTTGCTCGGTGACAAGCAGGCGGCCCGGATCCTGTTCGAGAAGATCGCCCCGCGATTCGTCGATCGTCCGGGCGGTTACACCCGGATTCTGAAGCTGGCAACGCCGCGGCTGGGAGATGCCGGCCCCCGGGCGATGCTCGAGTTCGTCGGTGCCGATGTGGCTGGCGGGCGATCCGTGGCACCGAAGGTCGAATCGGCCCGTCCGGCTCGCACGTAAAACCCGAACGCGGTAGAATTTTGGGGCAGGTCGCTTTCGGCTCCCCCATCTTTTCCGCGAGGGTGTCATGTGCCGTTCGAATTGCATGCGGCGTTTCGCGGCCGTGTCGCTCCGGGTGACCGTGATCCTCGTCGCCGGGGCGGCAACTCTTCCGGCCCGGGCCGCTGATGAACATTTCGGTATTGAGCCGGTGCGGTTCATCAACGAACAGATCACCGCCGGCTGGTCCGACGCGGGATTGCAGCCCGCTGCGGCTGCCACCGACGGCGAATGGTGCCGCCGGGTGTACCTCGATCTCGTGGGCCGCATCCCGTCCGTGGCGGAGCTCGACCGGTACGTTCACGACTCGACGCCCACGAAGCGGGCCGAGCTGGTCGAGCGGCTGCTCGGCGAGGAATACGAGGATGAGTTCGCCCGCAACTGGACCGATGTCTGGACGACGGTCCTCATCGGTCGCGACACGCAAAACGAGCAGGTGAGCCGACCGGGCATGCGGCAGTGGCTGCGGCGGGCGCTCGCGAAGAACATTCCGTATGACCAGTTCATGGAGGAGCTGGTGACGGCGACGGGCGTCAACACCAACCGCAAGGGCCTCCCCGGCTTCAACGGAGCCGCCAACTTCCTCAGCGGGAAAATGGTGGAGATGGGCGTGGAGAACGGCGTGCAGGCCACGGCCAAGACCGCCCAGATCTTTCTCGGCGTGCAGGTGCAGTGCACGCAGTGCCACAATCATCCATTCAACAAAGGCAAGCAGAACCAGTTCTGGGAGCTCAACGCCTTCTTTCGGCAGACGCGGTCGCTGAATCGCGAGGAGGGAAGCGGCGCAGTCCAGTTCGTGGAGCTCGTCGATCAAGACTTCGAGGGGGAAGGCAAGAATCCCGAGGAGGCTGAGCTCTACTACGAGCTGCGCAACGGACTGATGAAGGTGGCCTATCCCGTGTTCATCGACGGGACGGAGATTTCGAAGACCGGGTACCTGCCCGGGAAGATGGAAGACGGCACGCCCTATGGCGCGAATCGTCGGCAGGAGCTGGCCAAGCTGATCAAGACGAGCCCGAACTTTCCCAAGGCGATCGTCAATCGCATCTGGGGTCACTTCCTGGGCTATGGCTTCACGAAGCCCGTCGACGACCTGGGCGACCACAATCCGCCGTCGCATCCGGAACTGCTCGACGGTCTCGCGGAGCGGTTCCGCGAGCAGAGCTTCGACCTGAAGGAGCTCATGCGGTGGATCGTGCTCTCGAAGCCCTACTCGCTGTCGAGCAAGATGTCCGCCAAGAACGCGAGTGACGATCCGTCGGTAGGTGAGAAGCCGAAGTTCAGCCACTTCTACCTCCGGCAGATGCAGGCGGAGCAACTCTATGAGTCGCTCCTCACTGCCACGGAGGCCGACAAGGCGGCCGGCGAAGAGGGGGCCCGCAAGAAGGACACATGGATGTCGCAGTTCGTGATCGCCTTCGGCACCGACGAGGGGGACGAGGCCACGACGTTCAACGGGTCGATCCCGCAAGTGCTCATGATGTTCAACGGCGAGCTCATCAAGCAGGCGACGAGTACGGGCAAGGGGGGCTTCCTCGACAAGGTGGCGGGACAATCGATCCCAAACGCCGCCAAGGTCGAAACGCTCTACAAGGCCGCCCTCGCCCGCAAGCCGTCGAAGAACGAAACGGCGGCGGCCAACGCCCTGCTCGTGGCCCGGAAGGGGGACGTGGCGGGGGCCCTCCAGGACATCTGGTGGGCCGTCCTCAACTCCAACGAATTCATCATTAATCACTGATCTTCTCGGGCGGTCCGAGCCGTCTTCGGCTCCGGTCAGTCGTGATTTCTGGCGGAAAAGTCGATATGATCCAGCGCAGCCGGTGAATCGAGACCGACCCAATTTTTGAGGAGCGTCACCATGTCTCGCCTGTTCGGTGTTCCAGACGGCATGTCCCGGCGGCACTTCGTGAGTCACCTGGCGGGGGCCGCAGCGCTTGCGACGCCGGCGACGGCGTTCACCAACACCCTCCTGGCCAACGCCGCCGACATGAAGAAGCGGCACAAGTCCGCCATTCTGCTGTGGATGGGAGGCGGCCCCAGCACCATGGATATCTGGGACCTCAAGCCGGGCGCGCCGACGGGCGGTGAGTTCAAGCAAATCTCGACGAGCGCCGACGGCGTGGCGATCAGCGAGCACATGCCGCTCATGGCCAAGCAGATGCACCACATGGCCATCGTGCGGTCGATGAGCACCCGCGAGGCCGACCACATGCGTGGCCGCTACTACATGCATACCGGCTACGTGCCGAACCCCAACGTCGAGTATCCGGGCTACGGCTCGGTGATCGCGCATGAGCTCGCCGATCAGGTCGCCGACCTCGAGATTCCGCCCTTTGTATCTGTCGGTGGCGGCAGCGTGGGCGCCGGCTTCCTCGGCATGACATGGGCGCCGTTCGTCGTCGATTCCAATGGCAACGTGCGGAATCTCGACGGCGGTATCGACCGGGCACGGCTCGAGCAGCGGCTCGCGATGCTCTCGGCGATCGAAGACAAGTTCATCACCGAGAAGCGTGGCGGCGCGAGTCTGGAGCACAAGAAGGTGCTCGAGAAGACCACGAAGCTCATGTCGAGCAGCCAGATGGACGCCTTCAAGGTTTCCAAGGAGCCGAAGGAGATGCTGGAGAAGTACGGCGAAAACGGCTTCGGCCGTGGCTGCCTCCTGGCTCGGCGGCTCGTCGAACGGGGCGTGCCGTTCGTCGAGGTCGACCTCGGCGGCTGGGACAACCACGCCGACATCTTCACGACGCTCCGTGACCAGAAACTGCCCGTGCTCGATCAGGCGATGAGCGCGCTGGTGAGCGACCTGTCCGATCGTGGCATGCTCGACGACACCGTGATCATGTGGATGGGCGAGTTCAGCCGCACGCCGAACATCAATGGCGGCGGCGGCCGCGATCACTGGGCCCGCAGCTGGAGCACGGTGGTGGGCGGCGGCGGCTTCAAGCGGGGCATCGTCGTCGGCGAGACCAGCGCCGACGGCAAGGAGGTGGTGACCGAGCCCTACACGTCGCAGGATCTGATGGCGAGCGTGCTGAAGTCCCTCGGCATTTCGCTCGAGACGACGTTCACCGCCAAGAATGGCCGGCCGATGAAGATCGCCAACTCCGGCAAGGTCATCAAGGAACTGTTCGCCTGAGCCATCCGCCGGCCGATCGGTCTTCCGGAATCTCACAGTCGCGGCCCCCGTCGGAAACGGCGGGGGCCGCCCGTGTTCCCGGCCCTCCCGGCACCGCGAGGGGGGTGCTGTGGCTGGTGCTGCCCGTGCTCGTCGAACAGGTACTCGCCCTTTCCGTGGGCTTCGTCGACAAGTGGCTCGCAGGCAACCTGTTTCCCGGAGCTGAGCCGCTCGCGGCGGTCGGTCTGGCGGCCTATGGACTCGGCTTTCTGCCCGTCATGTTCGCGATTCCAGCGGTCGCCGCGACGGCGCTGGTGGCGCGGCACGTGGGCGCGGGTGATCTGGCCGGAGCCCGGCGGGCGGCCACCCATGCGTTTCTGATCGGCGGCGCGGTGACGGCTGTGGCGACAGCCGCCATCGGCTACGGCGGCGCCGGCCTCAGCAGCCTGCTCGGCCTGCCACCAGACAGCGCGGTGCTCGCCGACCGCTATCTGGCGATCGTGCTGACTGGGCTGCCGGCGATGCTCGTGATCCACGTGGGTGTCGCAGTGCTCCGCGGGGCCGGTGACATGCTCGCGGGGCTCGTGGCCATGTCGGTCGTCAATCTCGTTAACGCGGGCCTCAGCTTTGCCCTGGGGATCGGAGCCCTCGGCCTGCCGCGGCTGGGCTGGGACGGCCTCGCCTGGGGCACGCTCGCTGGCCATGTCTGCGGAGCCGCGTGTGTCGTGGCGGTCATGAGCCGCAAAACGTTCGGCGTGCGGCCGGCGTGGTCCGACTGGTGGCCCAGCCGCGACTGGCTTCGGCGGCTGTTCCATGTGGGGCTGCCGGCCGGGATCGATGCGTTCGCCAATGCCGCCTGTCACCTCGCCTTTCTGGGCATCGTCAACCGGCTGGGCAACATCGACGCGGCCGCCCACGCCGTCGCGATTACGATCGAGTCGCTTGCCTTCCTGCCCGGCAGTGCGTTCGGTGTGGCCGCGGCCACGCTCGTCGGGCAAGCGCTCGGCGCCCGAGACGAACGGCGGGCCCGCCGGAGTGTCTGGCTGGCCGCCGCGGCCTGTTGCGGGCTGATGACGTCGGTCGGGCTGCTGTTTCTCGGGTGGGCCGGGCCGCTCGCCTCGTGGTTCACCGGCGGCGCCGGCCGGCAGCCCGACCTGGCCGCGTTGGCGGCGGCCCTCGTGCGGATCGTGGCCTTCGCCCAGCCCCCGCTCGCCCTCTTGATGGTCTGCTCCGGAGGCCTCCGGGGCGGCGGGGCGACTCGTCCGCCCCTGATCGTGAATTTCCTGGGACTCGCCGCGATCCGGCTGCCGCTGGCCCTCGTGCTCGCGTGGCCGGAAGTCGAACTGCCGGGGGGCTGGGGCATGATCCGTGGCTGTGATCTGGGCGTGGTCGGCGCCTGGTATGCCATGGCGGCGGACCTCACCGTGCGCGGTGTCGCGATGCTCATCATCTTCTCACGACTGCGGTGGTCGCGGGTGACGGTCTGAGCCGACGGGATTGGCATGGCCTCGCCGATCACCGACGTTACACTTGCGGTGCGAAGCCGGATCGTCAGGAGGCAGTCAACGGATGGCAGCGGTGGATCTCGACGTCGAGCACTGGAGTTCGGCCGACGCGGCCGAGCTGTACGAGGTGTCCCGCTGGGGCAACGGGTATTTCTCGGTCGGGCCGACCGGCCACCTGCTCGTTCATCCCGACAAGAATCCGACCAAGAGCATCGATCTCAAGTCGCTCGTCGATCGGCTCCAGGTGCGCGGGATCGATCTCCCGATCCTGCTGCGGTTCGCCGAGATCCTCCAGCACCGCCTCGGTGAGATCCACGGCGCCTTCTCCGCGGCAATGAAGGACAGCGGCTACCGCGGCGACTACTGCTGCGTCTATCCCGTCAAGGTGAATCAGCAGCGGCAGGTGGTCGAAGAGGTGCTGCAGTACGGCAAGCCCTATCGCTTCGGCCTCGAGGCCGGCAGCAAGCCCGAGCTGCTCGCCGTGATCGCGCTGGCCGACAACGAGACGCCGATCATCTGCAACGGCTTCAAGGATGCCGAGTTCATCGAGACGGCGATGCTCGCCCAGAAGATCGGCCGGCACATCATCCCGGTGGTGGAGCGATTTTCCGAATTGCAGCTGATCCTCGACTATGCCGAGAAACTCGGCGTGCGGCCCCGGATCGGCATGCGGGTGAAACTTGCCACACGGGGCAGCGGCCGCTGGCAGTCGTCGGGCGGCTTCCGCAGCAAGTTCGGCCTCACCGCCAGCGAGATCGTGAAGGGGCTGGAACTGCTCGCCTCGAAGGGGCTGGAAGACTGCCTGCAGCTGCTGCACTTCCACCAGGGGAGCCAGATCACCAACATCCGCCACATCAAGGCGGCCCTCAACGAGGCGTCGCGGATCTACACGGAGCTGGTGAAGCGGGGCGCGGGCCTGAAGTACATCGACGTCGGCGGCGGGCTCGGCGTCGACTACGACGGCTCGCAGACGAACTTCGAATCGAGCGTCAATTACAGCCTGCAGGAGTACGCCAACGACGTCGTCTCCCACGTGCAAAACGCCTGTGACGAGGCGGGTGTGCCGCATCCCACGATCGTGTCGGAGAGCGGCCGGGCGATCGTGGCCTACCACAGCATGCTCATCTTCGGCGTGCTGGGGGTGTCGGAGCAGGGGGGCAAGGGGGAGGTGGCGGAACCGCCGGCCGATGCCGAGCAGCCGCTGCACGACCTCTGGGAGACCCATCAAAACATCAACGTCCGGAACGTGCTGGAGAGCTATCACGACGCCCAGCAGTCCCTCGACACGGCCATGAACCTGTTCGCCACCGGCTACCTCCCGCTCGACCAGCGGTCGGCCGTGGAGAACATCTACTGGGCGATCTGCCGCAAGATCTCCCGGCTGACGAAGGGCATGGAATACGTGCCGGAAGAACTCGAGGGGCTGCAGGCCTCGCTCTCCGACACCTACTTCTGCAACTTCTCGCTCTTCCAATCGATTCCCGACAGCTGGGCCATCAAGCAGCTCTTCCCGGTCATGCCGATCCATCGGCTCAACGAGCGGCCGACGCGGGCGGCCGTGCTCGGCGACGTCACCTGCGACTCCGACGGCAAGATCGACCAGTTCATCGACCGCCGCGACGTGAAGCGGACGCTGCCACTGCACACCTGGCAGAACGACCCCTACTACCTCGGCGCGTTCCTGATCGGCGCCTACCAGGAGATCCTCGGCGACCTCCACAATCTGTTCGGCGACACGAACGCCGTGCACGTCAGCACCGACGAGCGCGGCGAAGTGGTGGTCGACGCGGTGATCAAAGGCGACACCGTGCGGGAGGTGCTCGACTACGTCGAGTTCGATCCCAACGACCTGGTCCAGAAACTGCGGCAGTCGATCGAGCAGGCCGTCCGCGAGGGCCGGATCTGCGACAGTCAGGCCGGCCGGTTCCTCAAGTTCTACGAGGAAGGCCTCGGCGGCTACACGTACCTCGAGGAGCCGGGCTAAGTGCCACGCGCAGATTTCGTAGCCACAGCAAATGTGGGTCTGCGTTCAGTCGCCCCTCCCGGGACGCGTGAGGGGCTGCCCGTGCCCCAGGAACCGGCGTATGCCGCCGAGCGCAGCCAGGATGCCGAAGCGAAGGCGGCATCCGAGCGAGCGAAGAACAGGATGTTCGTAGCGAGCGTCCGGCGACGGGGCATGGGCAGCCCCGAACCCACGCCAGTTGACTGACATGAGGCGCCCATGCACCTGATTCGCGTCGGTGGCGCGGCGGTCAACCAGACGCCGCTCGATTGGGACGGCAATCGCGACCGGATCAACGCGGCGATCGCTGCGGCCCGCGCCGCCGGGGTGTCGGTACTCTGCCTGCCGGAGCTCTGCATCAGCGGGTATGGCTGCGAGGACGCGTTTCTCTCGCCGGGCGTCCAGCGGATGGCCTGGCGGGTGCTCGGCGAGATCCTGCCGCAGACGACGGGCATGGCCGTGGCGGTCGGCCTGCCGGTGCGGTTCGAGAATGCGGTCTACGATGCCGTGGCGCTGCTGGTCGATGGCCGGCTGGCAGGCGTCGTCTGCAAGCAACACCTCGCCGGCGAGGGCATCCACTACGAGCCGCGCTGGTTTCGCCCCTGGACGCGGGGCCGGGTCGATCGGCTTACGGTCGACGGTACGACCGTGCCGATCGGCGATCTCCGCTTCGACTGCGGTGGCGTGCGGATCGGGTTCGAGATCTGCGAGGACGCCTGGGTGGCGAGCCGCCCCGGCGCGAGTCTGGCGGCCCGCGGTATCGACGTGATTGTGAACCCCTCGGCGAGCCACTTCGCGTTTGGCAAGGACGAGATCCGGCGGCGATTCGTGGTCGAGGGCTCGCGGGCCTTCGGTGCCGCCTACGTGTATGCCAACCTCGCGGGCAACGAGGCGGGGCGGGCGATCTATGACGGAGGCGTGATCGTGGCCTCGGGCGGCACGATCGTGGCGGCCGGTCGACGGTTTCCCTTCGGCGACCAGGCCCTCACGACGGCCGTGATCGACGTCGACGCCAACCGGCTCGTGCAGGCGAGGGCGCCGGCGGCTGCGGTCGACGATGGTGAGGCGTGTGTCGCCGTGCCGTTCGCGCCGCCGACGCTGACACCGGCTCGAGACGAGCCGGGCGATCGCCGCGATGCCTGGGAACGCGGGCCGCACGTCAAGGAAGAGGAGTTCACGCGAGCCGTCGCCCTCGGGCTGTTCGACTATCTGCGCAAGAGCCGGTCGCGAGGGTTCGTGGTGTCGGCCAGCGGTGGCGCCGACTCTTCGGCGGTGGCCTGCCTCGTGGCGCTCGCCATGCGGCTGGCGAGCAACGAGCTCACCGTTGCCGGAGCCGCGGTCCGGCTGGGCAGGGGCGACGCGGTGGACGGCAGCGTGCGGTCGCTCATCGCCGCCACGCTGATGTGTGTCTATCAGTCGACGGCCAACTCAGGGCCGGTCACGCGGGCTGCAGCCCGCGGCCTCGCCGAGGCGTTGGGGGGCACGTTTCACGAGTTCGACGTGGAGCCGCTCGTCCGCGGCTACGAGAAGCTCGTGGCCGAGGCGGTCGGGCGGTCGCTGACATGGGACCGCGACGACGTGGCCCTGCAGAACATCCAGGCCCGCGTCCGTGCGCCGGGCGTGTGGATGCTCGCCAACCTCACCGGCGGCCTGCTCGTGTCGACGAGCAACCGTTCGGAGGCCGCGGTGGGCTATGCCACCATGGATGGCGACACCTCCGGCGGCATCGCGCCGATCGCGGGCATCGACAAGGCCTATCTGCGCCGCTGGCTCGTGTGGCTGGAGCGGGCTGGGCCGGAGGGCATCGGTCCGGTGCGGGCGCTCGCGGCCGTGAACGTGCAGGCGCCCACGGCTGAACTGCGGCCGCCGGCCGCCGGGCAGACCGACGAGGCCGACCTCATGCCCTACGACGTGCTCGATGCAGCGGAGCGGTTCGCAATCCGCGACAAACAGACGCCGCTCGAGGTATGGCAGCGGCTGGCCGTGGAGTTTCCGCATCACGCGCCGCGGCAACTCGCGATCTGGACGGAGCGGTTCTTCGTGCTCTGGAGCCGCAACCAGTGGAAGCGGGAGCGGTACGCTCCATCGTTTCACCTCGACGACGAAAATCTCGACCCGAAGACCTGGTGTCGGTTTCCGATCCTCTCCGGCGGGTTCGCCCGCGAACTCGGGGAATTGAGGGCCGCCGCAGGGACGTGACCGGAATACGGCCGGCATTCGGCCTGGAATCGGCCTCGCGGGCCGCGGGCGTGGCCTGTAGAGTCCCCCGACTGCCAGGTTTGCCAGATGGAGTTCGCCACCATGCGTCGTCCGTTCGCCCTGTTCGTTGCGCTGGCCTGCGTCGCCTGTGTTCCGGCCACGGTCGTCTACGGACAGCCGGCACCGCAACCGGCGCGACCTGTCCAGCCACCGCCGCAGCAGCCCCGCGTGGCCGCCGTCACCCCTCCCGCCGTGCCGCAGCCCCCCTCGCTCTCGCCGCAGGAGCAGGCCGCGCTCGACCAGTTGCTCGCCGCCTGGGAGACCCGCAACAACGCCGTCCGCACCTGGTCGTGCACCTTTCGCAAATGGGAGTACAACGCCTGGAGCCCGGCCGACGCCACCGGCGACCGCCTGGCCTTCGCCGAGAGCACGGGCGAACTCAAGTACGCCGCGCCCGACAAGGGGCTGTTTCGCGTCAAGGAATCGAAGCAGTGGAGCCCGGAGCAGCGCCGCTACGAGACTCGCGGCGGCGAGGCGGGCGAGCACTGGGTGTGCAACGGCGAGAGCATCTACGAGTTTCGGCACACGGAACGGCAGCTTCGCGAGACGAAGCTGCCGCCCGAGATGCGGGGCAAGGCGATCAGCGACGGCCCCCTGCCGTTCGTCTTCGGAGCGAAGGCCGACACGCTCAAGAAGCGGTACTGGATGCGGCTCATCACGCCTCCCGGCGTGGCCGACCAGATCTGGCTCGAGGCGCTGCCCCGCTACCAGGCCGACGCAGCGAACTTCGCCAAGGTCGAACTGATCCTGCAGAGCCGCGACCTGATGCCATTCGCGATCCAGATCTTCAAGCCCGGCGGGCAGGACCGCGACGTCTACCAGTTCGACCCCACCACGAATCTCATCGACAAGGGGCTCGACCTGATCCGCGACTTCGCCAAGCCGGTGACGCCGTTCGGCTACACCTACATCCTCGAAGACGGCCGGCCGCAGCCGTAGGTGGCCGGGGCGCGATATACTTCGCCCGGTCCCGTCCCACCGAGGCGCCGATGCCGATCGTCGATCCCAAGCACCCGCTGTTTCAGCTGCTCAAGCAGGATCAGCGGTACACACTCGAAGCCTACCTGTTCGTGCTCGAGGCCCTGTCGTTCGCCCAGGAGTCGCTGGGGCTCGGGCAGGAGCCGGCCCTCGAGGAACTGGAGTCGCTGCGGAGCGGTGAGGCCGAGCCGGCCCCCAAGCCACGGTCGCGGGGGGGCAAGGGCCGCCGCCGGCAGGCAGAGCAGCACGTGTCGGGTCAGCAGCTCTGCGAGGCGGCACGGCTCTATGGGCTCCAGCAATATGGCTACCTCGCACCGAAAGTGCTCTCCACGTGGGGCATTCGCAGCACGGCGGACTTTGGCGAGATCGTGTTCAACATGATCGACATCGGCCAGATGCGGAAAACCCGTTCCGACAAGCGGGAAGACTTCCACGACGTGTACGAGTTTGGCGACGGGTTCTCCCGCGATCTGTCGTTCGTCGCGCCCGACTCCGTCTGAAGTGAGGCTGGTCATGACGCGGCTCGTCAGTCCAGCGCTCGTGGCGGCCCTCGTTGCGGAGGCTGCCTGGCTGGCGGTGCTCGCGTGGATGGCCTGGCGGGCGGCCGGGTGATCATGCCGTTCGAGTCATCCATTCCGCTGTGGGTCGTTCTCCTGACGCCGGGGCTCTATCTGCTCGCCGTCGGCCTGCTTCACCTGCGCCGCCGGCCGGTCGCGATCGCCGGCGGGCTCGACGTGATGCTGCTGGCAGCGGCGGTGGCAGGGCCGATGATCGCCGGGCCGCTCGATCTCCTGCAGCCGGCGGGCACGACCTGGCCGTGGCGGCTCGTCGTGCCGCTGGTCTGTTTTGCGTTTCTGACTGCGGTCGTCGTGCTCGCCACGCGGCCGCGGCTGGTGGTCTACAACGTGTCCCTCGATCAACTGCGGCCCGTCGTGGCGGAGATCGCATCGCGGCTCGACCCGGAGGCTCGCTGGGCAGGCGAAACGGTGGCGCTGCCGGGGCGGGGGGTGCAGGTGCACCTCGACGGCCGAGGCGGCATGCGGAGCATGAGCCTCGTGGCGATCGGTGCCAGGAATTCACCGGAGGGCTGGGCCGACGTAACCCGCCGCGTGCGGCACGCCGTGCGGCGGGTGCGGGTGAGGCGGAGCCCGTGGGCGGCCGTGTTCATCGGCTGCGGCTGCCTGCTCCTGGCGGCTTCGGCCTGGCTCGCGTTCGCCGGGTTCTTCCGCCCGGCCCCGGCTCCGTCCATCGAGCCGCCGGTTGCAACGCAGCCGGCCGCATGAGTATCGAACTCGCATCCGTAGGCCCGTTACCGAGGTAGCCCGGTCACGCCGTGACCGGAAACCCTGCCTGTCACAGCGTGACAGGGCCACACCGAGTTGCGATGCGCTCACCGCGGCTTCGCCGTCGTCACGCTGCGCTTGCGGCCGGCCCGTGAGGCCGCGTGTTCTGGGCAGCACTCGGCGACGAGTCGCGTCATCGTGTTGAGCGACACGCCGAGGAGTTCGGCCGCCTGACTGCGGTGGCCACCGGTGGCCACCATCGCCTGACGCACCGCGAGCCGCCGGAGTTCGACGAGGTTATAGACGGGCACGGCCGGCTCGTCGGTCGGGACGTCTTCGGTCGGTGGACTTCCGGCCGGTGCATCTGCGGTGCCGGCGGATGCTGACTGCAGAGGCGTTGACGCCGGGCTTTGTGGAGCAACGAGCAGGGCGTCGAGCAATTCAGTGCGGCGATCCTCCAACACGTAAACCCGCTGCACCATCTGGGCCAGCTGCCGCACATTGCCCGGCCAGGGGTGATTGACGAGCCGGGCGATCAGCGGTGGCTCGGGCACCCACAGCGGCCGGTCGTATTCGCGGGCATAGTGGGACGAGAAGTGCTCGATGAACCGGGGGATGTCTTCGCGGCGTTCGCGAAGCGGCGGTACGGCGAGATGGATCGTGTTGAGCCGGTAGAAGAGGTCTTCCCGAAACGCCCCCGTTTCGACCCGTGACTCGAGGTCTCGATTCGTGGCGGCGATCACCTGCACATCCACGCGGTGGACGTCGGTGGAGCCGACGGGCGTGACCTCCCACAGTTGCAGCACCCGCAGCAGCTTCGGCTGGAGTTCGAGCGGCAGTTCCCCGATTTCGTCGAGGAAGACCACGCCTCCATTGGCCGCGCGAAAGACGCCCTGCGTTGACCCCATGGCGCCGGTGAAGGAGCCCCTTTCGTGGCCAAAGAGCTGGCTCTCCGCCAGGTCTGCCACGAGGCCACTGCAGTTCAACGCCACGAAAGGCTTCGTCGACCGCGGGCCGGAGGCGTGGATCGCTCGGGCCACCTCCTCCTTGCCGCAGCCGGTCTCGCCGGTGATCAGCACGGAGCAGTCGAACCCGGCCACCTGCTGGATCGACTCCTCCAGTTGGCGGACCGACTTTGCCGCGCTTGCGAGCCGCGGCCAGCGTTTCTCCGCGCGGGACGCCCGGGCGCGACTGAACGGGGACGGGGAGGCCGCGGTAGTCGAAGATGTGTCACCGGCCATGAAACACGCGCTCCTGCGTGATATCCCGGCGGATTCTCGCCGCCGCTGCTCCCACCTACCCGAGAGTCGGGATGAGACTATCAGAATTCACAGGAATTGCGAATTGAGTTCGCAATTCCTGTGAATCAATTCGCGATCCCAGTGAAATTGGTTCGCCGGAACGGCGAATTGCGAGCGATCTGGCCTGCCCCGCGCGCCTAGGCGTGGATGAAGATTTCCCGTGGTTTTTTGTCATTCAAAGACAAAACAGGAGCGGGGCTAGCCGTGGCACACGGTTTGCCTCTGAGTTCGGCGGAAACGATTCCGACAACTCCATTCACGGATGCCGCCAGATGATGTCCCATCGCTCGTTCATCAAGACGCTCGTTTGTTTTGTGGCCCTTGGGGCGTCGGTCGCTCATGCCGCTCCGGTAACGGAGAATGTCGTGTTCGGCAACCTTGGATCGACCGCCTCGGATCCATTCACCACTTTCGCCACGGCCCAAGTGGGATCCACAGTTTCGGGTTCGACTGGTAATTCTTTTGCCGTTCCTTTCGTAACGGGCACAAACCCCGAGTTCTTGAAGTTTAAGTCGGTCGTATTTGCTCTCGGCGACGTGGCTCCGGAGAATGACGCGTTAGTGAAGCTGGTGGCGGATTCTTCTGGTTCTCCCACCGGCAGTGTTCTTGCCTCAGCGCAACAGACCCTCGGTCCGAATGGTCAATACACGTTCGGCATGGGGCTTGTCCAACTGGCAGCCAGCACAACCTACTGGATCACTCTCGAAGCAGCGGGCGCTGCGAGTGGAAACTATTTCACTTGGCTCGGCTCCAACGCAGCTGTTGCGCCAAGTGCGCAAAATTCTAGTGGCTATTCGTATCCGGGGAATTCCAAGTCGAACACTGATGGCGCGGGTTGGATTACAAACAATGCGATTAGCAATCTCTCCATCAGCGTCCAGGCCGTGCCTGAGCCGTCGACCTATGCGTTGGCAGCGATCGGTGCTGGACTGGCAGGCCTGGTGGGCTGGCGGCGGCGGAAGGTGGCGGCTGACGCTGCTGCCGCGGGCTGACGCGTGACGGTCGTACGCATCGACGACACAGATTTCTGGGGCCGGCCTGAGTGGATCACTCAGGCCGGCCTTCTGCTTTCGTCGTTCGCGAACCTGCTCGGCCGTGAGCTCGTGTCGCGGGAAGGCTCGCCGCGGGATCAGGCCGAACGGCTGTTCGAAGCGCCGTTCGTCGTCGTCTCGCACGGCACCCAGGCTGACCCGATCCTGAACTACGGCAACGCCGCCGCGCTCGCCCTCTGGGAGATGACGCCGGAGCAGTTCACGCGGACGCCGTCGCGGCTGACGGCGGAGCCGATGCACCGCGACGAACGGACCCGGCTGCTCGAGCGGACGCGGCGTGACGGCTACGTGGACGACTACTCGGGCGTGCGGATCTCCTCCACCGGGAAGCGGTTTCGAATTGAACGGGCGATCGTGTGGAACCTCATCGACGCGGAGGGCACCCACCGCGGCCAGGCCGCGACGTTCAGCGAGTGGACACCGGTCACGGCGTGACCGGGCTACCGTGGCCCTGTCACGCCGTGACAGGTTGTTTCCGGTTGCGGCGTGACCGGGCTACCGTGGCCCTGTCACGCCGTGACAGGTTGTTTCCGGTCACGGCGTGACCGGGCGACAGCGACTTGGACGCTGGCCGGTGAGTGTCTCTAATGCGTGGGCAGAGGAATCGTGTTTCGCCCACCGGAGAAATAGCCATGTCGATCGAAAAGCTGGTCGTGATGATCGTCGCCTGCGCCGCGT
>JAPOJV010000153.1 GCA_029978085.1 bacterium | reverse complement strand
GTCGAATGCCGCCGCTGCCTGCACGATCCGGGCCCGCACCAGCGGATCATGTTCGGCGAGGAGTTGGCCGGCGAGTCGTTGGGTGAACTCGGTCTGCCGCGCGGGCGATGCTGACGCAGCGGCTGTCGCCTCCGCCGCAATGGCTGCGATCCGTCGGGCCGCGGCGCCGACTGCGTCGGAGGGAGGAGCGGTGCCATCGGGTGGAGCAGGCGGCTGACGCGGTGATTCCTCGTCGGCGCGGGGCACGACCGATCGCGGCGGCGAGGCGGGTGTGGCCGTGCCCGTGGTCGAGACGACGGCCTCATCGGCATCGGGCCAATGACGCCACTGGGTCTTGTAGTAGCCGAAGTGCGCGGGTCGGGCGGGGCAGGGGGCGCCCGCAGCGCATTGCTTGCATGTCAGCGCGTGTTCGCGTTGATGGAGCGGCTTCAGGCCGGAGCAGCCCGCGAGCCAGGCGCAGACGATGGCTGCAGCGCAGGCGTGAAGCATCCGTCGCGGGTCAGGCGGCATGAGTCGGCGCAGCCGTGGATCGAGAGTTGGGATCGGAACCCAGAGTCGAGAAACAGGGGGCGGGAAAATAGCTGGCAGGCCGCCCGTGGGCCAGACCAGCACGGCCTGAAAAGCGGGCGAAGAGAGGGGAGCGGGCCGTCTTAGGCCGACTTCCGCCGCCACTGCTCGTTGGCCTGCCGCACGGCCAGCCGGATGAGCGGCCGCTGCACCTCATGCACCAGCCGATCGACGAGCGTGCGGCGCCGGGGATGGATCACACTGCCCCCCAGCTGGCCGCCCAGTTCACGGATCACGACCGGACGGGCGGAGAGCATGCGGGCGCCGTGAAGCCACTGCAGCTGCACGTAGCTGTCGACCGGCCGATCGAAGGTTTCGCTGGCTGCCAGCAGCAGCCGGGCGGCCTCGCGGCCCACGATCTGCATCTGCATGTTGAGGGCCGGGAGATAGGGCTCGATCACGTGCAGCGGGCCGGTGCCCCAGACCCGCGGGCCACGCTCGCCCCGCTCCCGCATCGGAAACCGCACGAAGTCGCCGGGCTGGATGCCGGCGAGCACCGTGTCGATCAGCGGCAGGAAGTCGGGTGACGAGGCGGCGACGTCGTCTTCAGCGATCAGCCCCGCATCGCAGCCGGAGTCGACGATCGCCTGCCAGGCGCGACGATGCGACAGAAAGCAGGCGGTCTCGCCAGTCGCCAGGGGGAATGGATAACGGGGCGTATGCAGGTCGCGGCGGGCCCGTTCCTGCAGAGCGGCCGGCGTCATCGCCCGGCCATCCACGGCCTCGAGCAGCTCCGCCGGCATCGGGAGCATGGCCGCGAAGGCCTCCGCCTGACGGCGGCGGTCGGTGGCACGCTTGAGGTGGATGATGTATCCGCGGCAGGACATGCAGGCACCGCCTTCGAGGGAGTCGGGAACGGATGCTAGCGAATCCGATCCGCCGCCGCACGGCCAAAAAATGCCGGAAAAAACGCCCGTGCAGCGGCTCAGCCGCTGACCGCCGCCGCCGGCCGCGTGAGCAGGAAACCTGCGGCGATGAGGACGAGCTGGCTGACCACGTAGCCTGCCAGCAGCATCAGCACGCCACTGGTGAACCCGTAGCTGTGCAGGCCGATCCCGAGCTGGTTGGTGCCGAACCAGCTCCAGGCCGTGATGATGTTGCCGCCGATCGCAAAGAGCGCGAAGCCGCGGGGCCCGATCCAGCGGTCCCAGCGGGCGTGGAGCACGGCCGCGTTCCAGAGCACGATCATGAGCGCCCCGTTCTCCTTCGGATCCCAGCCCCAGAAGCGGCCCCAGCTGTCGTCGGCCCAGAGGCCGCCGAGGACGGTGCCGATGAAGCTGAAGAAGAGCGCGAAGCAGACGACGCCGTAGGTCATGCGATAGAGCCGATCCTGCACCTCATGCGCGGCCTTGATTGCACCGGCCCCATCGCGCCGGGCATACCGCGACCAGATCCGGTGCACGACGGCGCAGGTGCCGAGCAGGCCGGCGAGGAACGTCGCCCCGTAGCCGAGCGTCACCGTCACCACGTGGGTCGAGAGCCAGAACTGCGTATCGAGCACGGCCTGGAGTACGTGCATCGTGTCGCCCGAGTCGAGGCCGTAGGCCACCATCAGCGTGAGGCCGCCGGCCAGCGCGGCCACGAGGTTGCCGATCCCCATGCGGTAGAGCGACTCGAGGCCGAGGCCCGCGAGCACGCAGGCCCAGCCGATGAACACGGCCGACGAATAGAGGTTCACGACCGGCGGCCGGCCCGTGAGCCAGATCCGCGAGGCGAGCGCGAACGTGTGCAGCACGAAGATGCCCACGAGCATCCACGACACGAACCGATTGAGCGGCTTGTGCCAGACGAGGAAGCTCGCGAAGCAGAGTACGGTGGCCGCCACGTAGAGCCACTTGGCAAGATCGGTGGGATTGAACGCATTGAGCCAGGCCTCGTAGGCCGCCTTGCCGGCCGTGTCGGCCACGTCGGGCAAGGCCGCGATCGCCCGGCGATAGTCGGCCAGCACCTTGTTGAAGGCGGCGGGCTCGCTGCCGACAGCCGAGAGGAGTTCGGTGAATGGAAGCAGGGCCGGATTGAGCGTGAAGGAGGGCTGCCCTGGCCGGCCTTCGAGCATCCGCCCCATCATGGCCGTGACGACGGCGGGATAGAGGGCCTGCCAGCGGGCATCGGGGCCGGCCGTCGTGACATCCGGGGCGGCCCGCTCGCGGGGCGGGATCGCGGCCGGCGGGTGATTCTGCTCGAGCATCCGCGCCCCCTGCATCAGCTTCTGCACCTGCTCCAGAAAATCGCGGCGGGCCTTGTCGTCGTCGCCGGTGGGGCGGGGCATCGACGGCGCCTGATACGCGAACCGGATCAGGTCGTAGGCCATCAGCTTCTGGTTGAGTTCGGCGAGCTTCGTCTGGGTGAACGTCCGCTGCTCCTTGGGCGTCTGCTCGAGGGCCTGCATCTGCTCTCGCAGCTTCGCCCGCCCTGCCTCCAGCTCCACGGCCGCATAGCGATGCCCCTGCCGTCGCTTGAGATCGAAGAAGTCGAGCACTTCGAGCGCGTCGATCCGGAATACGGGCGCCGTATCGACCCACTCGCTGCCGGCCATGTGGGCGAGCAGCCACTGGGCGGCCGGCACGGTGCCCGTGGGCGCACCGGGCACTCGCTTCGCCGTCGGATCGTCTGCCGCCGGCATTTTCACCGACGTGCGGTTGCCGAGCAGCTGGAGCGTGGTGCGGGCCACGCTGTCGAGCGGCTTCACACGGCCCTCGTGCATCACGGGCAGCTCGCCGACGGATCGCCAGTCGCAGGCGTCGGCAGGCGCGGGCCGCTGCCGCGCGAGCGGCAGCGCGCAGACCGCGACGAGCCCGACCGCCGCAGCGGGGATCGCCCAGCCACGGGCCTGATCGCGGCGCGGGACAGCCGCAGCCTGCAGCCGCTTCGTGCCGCTCGCCGGCGGCGGCGCGGCGGTGTCGCCGCCCCGTTCGTGGCGATCGGCGAATCGAAGGAACGTGCCGCCGAAGTGAACGAGCATGCCCCAAAAGGCGAGCACGCACGCGACGTAGGGGATCAGCCAGCCCGCGTTCTCCACCACCTGCAGGCCCGTCATCTCCCCCTCCCGGCCGTTGCCGAGATCGACCTTCGAATACTGGCTTTGATAGAAGGTCTCGCCGCGGTAGCGGACCGGATTATTCATCCAGATCCGGCCCTGCTGCTCGGCCTTCGTGCCCCGGTCGGTGAACGTGACGTACGACGAGTAGTCGCGGGGCGTCTCGCTGGCGGAGTAGTCGATCCGCCGCACGTCCGTGAGCGTCACGTCGTAGGGCTTGTATTCGCGGCGGTAGCGGAGCTGCAGCCGCCACGGCGTGCCGGCGACGTCGATGGTGTCGCATTCGTCGGCCGGCGCGCCCATGAAGATCTGGGCCTGGTCGTTGAGGAACTGCGTCACGAGATATGTGCCGAGATCCTTGCCCGACGACTTCTCCGTGAGCTGCACGTAGGCCGAGGCGATGTTGGACTTCGACGAGGCGCCCCCTTCGGGCGGCCGGGCGGATGCGAGAAACCGAGTGCCGATCCCCGTGGTGGCGGGATTCGGCGCCACCGGGCCGACGCGAACCACGTCGGAGTTGGGGAAGTAGTCCACCACGCGGATGTCGAACGGCAGCCCGTCGGCCGTGACCGCGGCGCCGCCGGCCCGAGCGGCCAGCAGCCGGCCCGAGATCGCCGTGACGCGGTCGTCGGCGGCATCGCTCGTGTCGATCACGGCCAGTTCCGTTTCGTCGGACCGGAAGGCGACGTTCGTCGTCTGGCCCTCGACGAGCGACATCCGCTCCTCGATCTGCCGGTCGCCAAACGCGAACTGGCCGAGCATGAGCAGGCCCACGGCGATGTGGATGAGCACGTTGCCGCCCCGGGCGCCGAACACCATCACGAGGCCTGCCAGGAGCACGAGCGACGCCACGCTCGACTGGATGAGCTGCCACATGATCCGTAGTCCTGGCTCGTTCATCCGCCAGTCGGCCCCGCCCACGAGCGTGGCAATCGCGAGGCCGCCGACGATCGCCGCGGTCGCGCCGAGCACGCCGCGAACGAGCCGCCGGTCGGCCCGCCAGGCCGCGGCGCCGAGGCCGACCGCGAGCAGCACCGAGCCGGCCTGCACCATCCGCCATACGGTGTCGTAGTCCACCGGCGGCCTGCCCTGCAGGCCGTCGGTGCGGTGGCCGGTGAGGATGACGGCGAGCGTCAGGAGCCCACCGATCAGCGACACGAGCGTGCCCCACACGAGCCGCTGTCCGCTGGCGGCGACATGGAAGCGGGTCACCTTCGCGGCGATCAGATTGATGAGGAGCACGAAGCCGATCGTCGCGCCGCCGGGAAAGGGAAACCAGCCGGTGAGCGAGGATTCGCCGAAGATCGTGACGGGGAAGAAGTCGGAGAAGGGGACCCGGGCCACCCAGCTGTTGAAATACTCCGCCTTCACCTCGGGCAGATTCTTCTCGTCCTGCGCGAGTGTGCCCACGAGGAGGAGGAAGATCGCCGCGAGGAACATCACGACGGTGATCTTGAGCGAGCCGAGGGCCCGCAGCAGCTGCCAGACGGCGGTGCCAGGCGACACGGCGGCACGACGCTCGGGGAGGGGAAACGACGAGGCGGGAAGGCTGCCGGTTGCCATCACTGCTTCTCCTGCCAACGGATCGACGATACGAACCGATTGAAATTGTCGCGCTCGCGGCGGGCGACGGCTGCGTCGCCCTTGTACTTCACGAACAGAGCCGCGGACTCATCGAGCGGAATCATCGCACCGAGGATGGCCTGGCCCGCGGTCTCGGTCTGCTCCGTGGCCTTGGTGGCCTCCGCATCGAGGAGGAGCACGACCGTGGCCTCCGTGCCGCCGACATCGAGCTTTTCCGCGGCGGCGAGCGCAGCCTCGACGGCCTTGTCACGGGTGGCCACGTCAGTCTCGCCGAGTTGGCCCTGCCAGCGCTCCACGTTGCTGCGGAGCGTGCCCGCGGCGGGAATGACCGTGACCTCCCGGCCAGCGGCGGGATCGCCGATCACGAGCGTGGCCAGTCTCAGACCCCCGCCACCGCGATCGGTCCAGCCCTCGGGCACGTCGTAGCTGAGCTTCAGCCCGCCGGATTGCGGGCCGGGCTCGGCAGGCCGGGGAGCCACCACGGCCACAGCCGGCGGCCGGGGAATCGTGTACGAGCGAATGTCGCCCGGACGGATGGCGGCATCGTCACCGCAGCCGGCGGGGAGGACGGCCAGCAGGCACAACCATCTATAAGTGGCCGCGGTGTATGTGGACGCAGGCCGGACGGGGCGAGATGTCGTCCGGGCGGAGCGAGGCGGGGGGCGAACTGGCACGGCGGGACCTTTCTGCCCAGCGCGGATCGCGCGGGGAAACTGCTCAAATTCTAGCAATCTCCGGCGGTCCGGGAGGCCACGGTAGGATTTTGCCGCGAGAGACATTGGACGAGCGGAGATGGCTATGGCGGTCGAGTTGACGACGAGCGAGATAGGAACGGGCGAGCCGCTCGTGATCCTGCACGGCCTCTTTGGGTCGAAACGGAATTGGTCGAGCATCGCCGGCAGGCTGGCGGAGTACCGGCGGGTCATCACCGTCGACATGCGGAATCACGGCGAGAGCCCGTGGGACGATGTCCATGATTACCCGGCGCTCGCCGACGACGTGGCGCGGCTGATCGAGCGAGTGGTCGGCGGGCCGGCCACCGTGATGGGTCACAGCATGGGGGGCAAGGCGGCGATGCTGCTCGCGCTCGGCCGCCCGGAACTCGTCGAACGGCTCGTCGTCGTGGACATCGCGCCGGCCCGGTCGCAGTCCAGTCCGTTGCTCTTGGTGAAGGCGATGCGGCGGGTGCCGCTTGAGACGCTCTCCCGCCGGGCGGAGGTCGATGCCGTGCTCGCCGAAGTGATTCCCGATCTCGCGGTCCGCGGCTTTCTCGCGCAGAACGTGGTCACGGAGCCGACGGGGCTGCGCTGGTCGGTGAACCTCGACGCCATCGAACGCAACGGCGAGTCGATCGTCGGATTCCCCGACATCCCGCCCGGCGTGACGTTCGCGAAGCCCACGCTCTTCATCGCCGGCGGGCGGTCGGACTATCTCCGGACTGAGCACCGCGATGCGATCGAACGGCTGTTTCCGGCGGCGACGATCGAGACGATCCCGCATGCCGGGCACTGGGTGCACGCCGAGGCGCCGGGCCCGTTCCTCGACGCCGTGAGCCGCTTCCTCGTCTGAGCCGGTCGGACAGACGTCCTACGGCGACGGCCCGAGCGAGTCGAGGAATTCGATCATGGCGGCGACGTCGGCCGGTGACACGAGCGTGACACGACGCGTCGCCGGCGCTACGCACGTGTCGCGAATCACGTCGGCATCGATTGCCGCGAGCCCGCGGTAGCGGCGGACCGTCACGGGGCCTTGATCCCGAAAACGATCCGCCAAGACCGTGAGTTCCGGGTCGGACAGGGCGCGATGCACGCGTCCAGCCGCCGTCACCTCGCCCCACGGGGGGCGCACGAGTTGGACCCGACCGGATTCGATCAACTGTGGCATCCAGCGGTGGAAGAACATCAGCAGCAGCACGCCACAGTGGATGCCGTCGGCGTCGGGATCCATGAGCAGGAGGATGCGGCCGTAGCGCAGCTCCGCGGTCTGGTACGCGGGCTCGAGGCCGGTGCCGATCGCGGCGATGAGCGGCCCGAACAG
>JAPOJV010000055.1 GCA_029978085.1 bacterium | reverse complement strand
CGACACGTTTTCACCGACGCACGGGGCCGACGACGGCCTCGTCCACGATCCCTTCATCGTCCGCGGCGTGCTCGCCCGCACCGACACGCCCGTCGACCGTGGCGTGTACGTCAATATGGAGGGCTTTTATCTGCAGGAGGGCCACGCGAAGCCCGTCGAGGGGGCCGAGCCGGCGACGAAACGCGAGCCAACAGAGAAGGCCGACGGCACGCCCAGCCCCCTGCCGCCCGAGCAGCGGGAGGTGACGGCCATCCTCGTGGAGACGGCCTCGCTGCCGGGGCTGCCACCGGAGCTGATGGCGATGGGGCTCAAGCAGGCGATCAACGAAGGCCGCGACGGCCAGGCTGCCGAACCGATCCGTGAGATCCGCCAGCTGCTCGACCTCTTCGTGCGGCCGCTCGAGCTCTTGCTCCTGCTCGTGACGGTGCTCGTCGTCATCGTCTCCGCGATCGGAATCCTCGTGAGCATGGTCGGATCGTCGCTCGAGCGGAGCCGTGACGTGGCGGTGATGCGGGCGCTCGGCGCCCGCCGCGGCCACGTGCTCGCCACGGTGCTCATCGAGGCGATCCTGTTGGCGGTCGGTGGCGGCCTTGCGGGCTGGGCACTCGGCCACGCCGTCGTCGCCGCCATCGGCCCCTTGATCACGACCGGCGCCGGCGTGACGGCCAGCTTCTTCTCGACCTCGCCCGCGGAACTCCTGCTCGTGCCGTTCCTCATCGGCCTGGCGATCCTCGCCGCGTTGCTCCCGGCCCTCTCCGCCTACCGCACCGACGTCTCCCGCTGGCTGTGACGGCGTTCGCCTGCTGCCAATACGCCGTGAGGGGCTGCCCACTGCCCCGAGAGCCGGCGTATGCCGCCGAGCGCAGGCAGGATGCCGAAGCGAAGGTGGCATCCGAGCGAGCGAAGAACAGGATGTTCGTAGCGAGCGTCCGGCTCTCGGGGCATGGGCAGCCCCGAACCCACGCGAGACGTCGCCATCGCAGCTCCTGCCCACCCGATCACTGCGACTTCGGGGCGAACCAGGGATAGATCGCCGGCACCACGAAGGCCGTGAGCAAGGTCGACGTCACGATGCCGCCGATCACGACCGTCGCCAACGGCCGCTGGATTTCGGCGCCGGCGCTCGTCGCCAGGGCCATCGGCAGAAAGCCGAGGCTCGCCACGAGCGCCGTCATCAGCACCGGCCGGATCCGCACGCCCGCCGTCACGATCGCCGCCTCGCGGGGCGCGAGACCGCCCTCCCGCGCATGCTCGGCGCCCGCCACCCAGACGAGCCCATTGAGCACCGCCACGCCGAAGAGCGCTACGAAGCCGACGCCCGCCGCGATCGAGAACGGCATCCCCCGCAGGGCGAGGGCCGCGACGCCCCCCGAAGCCGCCACCGGCACGGCCACGAAGATCAGCGCCGCCAGCCGGAACGACTTGAAGCTGGCGTAGAGCAGAATCGCGATCAGCCCCAGCACGGCCGGTGTGATCAGGGCCAGGCGGCGGCTCGCCGAAACGAGGTTCTCGAAGTCGCCCCCCCACCGCAGCGTGTAGCCCGTGGGGAGCTGCACCTGCTTCGCCACCGCGGCCTGGGCCTCCTGCACGAACCCGGCCACGTCGCGGCCGCGGACATTCGCCGACACGAACGTGCGGCGGCGGGAGTTCTCGTGCTCGATCGACGGCGGGCTCTCCTCCATCCGCACGTCGGCCAGTTCGCCGAGCGGCACCGGGCGGCTGCCGGCCGAGCCCACCGGAATCTGCGGGAGCAGATCGGGGTTCTCCCGCCATTGGGGCGCGAACCGCACGATGAGCGGATACCGCGGCCGGCCCTCGAAGATCACGCCGGCGTCGATGCCCCCCATCGCCGCCACCGTGCGGATCACCTCGGCGCCATCGATGTGGTGGCGGGCGAGCTGGTCGGGCCGGGCGTCGATCTGCAGCGTGGGGATGTTGGCCTGCCAGTCGGCCCGCACGTCGGCCGCACCTGGGATGCCTGCGAGCACCCGCTCGATCTGCTTGCCGACGGCGCCGAGCGTATCAAGGTCGTCACCGTAGACGAGCACCGCCACGTCGGCCTTCACACCGGCCACCAGTTCGTCCACCCGCATCTCGATCGGCTGACTGAAGCCGAAGTTGGCCTCCGGCGCCACGTCGGCAAGAGCCTTGCCCAGCTTCTCCACGAGCTCATCCCGGGAGATCTGCGTCGGCCATTCGGCCCGAGGCTTGAGCATCAGCCAGACGTCGGTCTGCTGCACGCCCATCACGTCGTTGGCGATCTCCGGCCGGCCCGTCTTGCAGAACACGGTCTTCACCTCGGGAAACGCCTTGAGCGCCTGCTCCACCCGCGTGGTCACCGGCACCGAGTCCTCGAGCGTGGCGCTCGGCAGCCGCACCATCTCGACGAGCAGGTCTCCCTCGTCGAGCCGCGGCATGAACTCCGCCCCGAGCCGGAGGGCCACCGGCACGCTCGCTGCCACGAGTCCGACCGCCACGAGCGAGATCACCACCGGATGATGGACGGCCAGCCGCGCGAGCGGCTGGTAGAGCCGGTGAAACACCCGCATCACCAGCGGCTCGTGCTCCTCCTCGCGGGAGAGCACCGTCGCCGCGAGCACCGGCATGAGCGTGAGGGAGATCACGAGCGAGCCCGCGAGGGCGAAGAGCACCGTCAACGCCATCGGCCGGAAGAGCTTCCCTTCCGTCCCCTCGAGCGCCAGGATCGGCAGGTAGACGATGGCGATGATCAGCTCGCCGAACATCGTCGGCCCGCGGACCTCGATCGCCGCATCGCGCACGACGGCCAGCCGCGAGGCCGTGGGCGGGGCAAGGCCCAGCCGCCGCACACAGTTCTCCACCATGATCACGGAGCTGTCGACGACGAGGCCAAAGTCGATCGCGCCCAGGCTCATGAGGCTCGCTGGGATCGCACAGGCCCACATCAGGTTGGCCGCGAAGAGCATCGACATCGGGATCGCCAGCGACACGATCAGCCCGGCCCGGATGTTGCCGAGCAGCACGAGCAGGACGCCGATCACGAGCAGGCCGCCTTCGGCGAGATTGTGGAGCACCGTGTCGAGCGTGCGGGCGATCAGCTCGGAGCGGTCGTAGATGATGTCGATCGTCACGCCAGGGGGCAGCGTCTTCTTGATCTCGTCGAGCTTCTCCTTGGCGGCGACCACGACGCGGCGGCTGTTCTCGCCCCGCGTCATCATCACCATGCCGGTCACCACCTCGCCGCGGGCATCCCGCGTGGCGGCCCCCTGCCTGACGAGCGGCGCGATCGTCACGGTGCCGATGTCGCGGACGAGGATCGGCACGCCCCCCGCCGGCGACCGCACGACCACCTGCCCGATGTCGTCGACGCCGTCGAGCAGGGCCCGGCCGCGGATGAACCGCTGCTCGCCGTGCTTCACGATGTAGCCGCCACCCGTGCTGGCGTTGTTCCGCTCGAGCGCCTCGACCACGTCGGAGAGCGGGATGCCGTGGCTCGAGAGCCGGTCGGGATCGACCTGCACCTGATAGCTCTTCGCGTAGCCGCCGTGGCTGTTGATATTCGTCACGCCCGACACTTCCCGCAGGGCGGGCGCGATCTCCCACTCGAGCAGGCTCCGCAGTTCCATCAGGTCGTGCCCCTGCCCCCGGACCTCGAACTGCAGGATCTCGCCCAAGGCCGTGGAGAGCGTGCCGAGGGCGGGGTCGGGCAGGCCCGGCGGGATCAGGGCCCGTGCCTCGGCGATCCTTTCGGCCACGAGCTGGCGGGCGAGGTAGATGTCGGTGCCCTCGCGAAACACGATCGTCACCAGCGAGATGCCGAACTTGGAGAGGCTGCGAGTCTCCTCCACGTTGGGCAGGCCGCTCATGGCCAGCTCGACGGGATAGGTGATGTACCGCTCCACCTCCAGCGGCGTGAGCGTGCCGGCGTCGGTGACCACCTGCACCTGCACGTTGACGAGATCCGGCACGGCATCGACCGGGATCTTGGTGGCGGCCATGAGGCCGCCGACGGCCAGCGCGATGAACAGGCCGATCACGAGGACGCGATTGCCCAGCGACCACTCGATCAGGCCCGAGAGCATGTGGCCTCCGTCATCGCAGTTTCGGCTTCCTTTTCCAGAAGCAGCCGGCTCTTGAGGAGGAACGCGCCCCGGGAAACGACCTCCTCTCCCTCGGTAAGGCCACGCGTGATCTCGATGAGGGTGGCGGTCTCGATCCCGGTCTGCACCTCGCGGCGGCGAAACCGGCCGTCCCCTTCGGGCACGAACACGAACGCCTTGCCGTCGTGACGCATCACCGCCTCGGCCGGTACGGCGACCGCTTCACGAAGCTCGCCCTGCGGCAGATCGACCCAGACGAACATGCCCGGCTTGTAGTGGGCATCGTCGTTGTCGATCTCCGCCACGAGCGGCACACTGCGGCTCTCGGCCTCCACGGTGGCGCCGACGTGGTTGATGGTCGCGGTCGTCTCGTGCATCGACGCTCCGGGCACCGTCACCTTCACCGTCTGTCCATCGGCCACCTCGACGGCTGTCCACTGCCGCTCGTGCACCAGAGCCCGCACCCACAGCGTGGTCGTATCGGCCACGACGAACATCCGCTTGCCCGGCTCCACCCGCTCACCGCGGGCCACGAAGATGTCTTCCACCAGGCCGTCGATCGGCGAGCGGAGCACGAGCGTGCTGAGCGAGTCGTCGGGCTGGTCGCCCGCCGCATCGCCGCCGTCGGAGTTGCCCACGAGGGCCCGCAGGTGCTCTCGCGAAATCTCCAGGACCCGCTCGGCCTGCTCCCGCTCGGCGGCCGATTTGTCGCGATCCTGCCGCGTGAGAAACCGGGCCTCTTCGCACTCCGCGAGGTATCGTTCCCGCGCCACCTCCAGGTTGCTCTGCCGTTCCTCGACGATCCGGCCGGAAAGCACGCCGCCGGTCTCGAGCGAACTGGTACTCGCCCGCACCTTCTCGGCCTGCAGCAGCTTCGAATAGCTGCCCAGGATGCGGTCGCGGTAGTTGCCGAGCACTTCCGTGCCAAACCGCTTCTCGATGTCGGCGAGCGGGGGATGGGCCTCCAGCGCCCCGAGCATCGCCTCGACATTCTTCTGGATCGTGGCGGCCCAGTCGGCCGCCTTCGCCGCGATCGCGAGATCGGCCATGCACTTCCGCACGTCGTTGCGGGCCATGCCCACGTCGCGGCTCGAAAGCTCTGCCAGCGGATCCCCGGCTTTCACCCGTTGCCGCACCCGCACGAGCACCTGCGACACGATGCCGTCGACCGGCGCCGCGTAGTCGATCTGCCGCCGGGCGTCGTAGTCGATCCGCCCCGGCACCGTCACATGATCGCGAAGCGGCACGCGGCCCACCGTCACCGCCGTGACTTCGGCGGTCGCCGTCGCGGCCGGTAGCGACACGACTTCCTCGGGCGCGGCGGCCAATGCAGGCTCGCCCTCGGCATGTCCAGCGTCGTGCCCGCCACCGCCAAAATGGTGCGTGGCCAGCCACCACCAGGCGAGTCCGCCGGCGGCGAGGAAGGCAGCTCCCGTGAGGCTGCGGCGAATCCGCGCCAGAAGTGGGCGAGGTGTCGACGCATGCGGTGTGGCAGAAGCGGACATGGCACCTTCTATTTTAAAAACGCCAACACGTAGTCAGCATAATCCAGCGTCTCGGCCGCAACGAACACTACACCGGAGGCTTGTCACTCTGTGAACGGCTGTTCTGCCCGTTGCGGTGCAACGAGCCTACGGCTGGGGCAGTGGCTGCACGGCGGCCGGATTCGCGGCAGGCATGCGTTCCTCCGGTCCCACGGGAGCCTCGATCGCAGCTGGTGCCGCCGGCGTCGGCGGAAACACCTCGAGCTGGAGCAGGTCGGCGATCGCGACGGCGTACGACCAGCGTTCGGCCTGGGCCTCGACGAATGCCAGTTCCGTCTCGGTGAGCGTCCGCTGCGCCTGCAAGAGACTCAGGAACGTGACCTCGCCCTTGCCGTAGAGCATCTGCGTCAGCTGCACCGTCTCGCGGGCCTTCGGCAGGATCGACTCCTCGTACCAGGCGACGAGTCGCCGCGCCGTGCGGAAGGCGTTCACCGCCTGGGCCGTCTGCGTGGCGAGATCGAGCTCGATCGAACGGAGCTCCGCCCGCGAGTTGGCGATGTCGGCCTGGGCCGAGCGGATGTTGCCCTGGTTGCGGTCGAAGAGCGGCACTTCCATCATCACCTGCGCCAAGCCCTGATCCTGCGCGGGGAAATCGACGTTTCGCTGGTAGCCGCCCAGCAGGTTCACGTTGGGGATCGGCTCGACCACGGCCCGTTCGAGCGCCCACTGGGCCCGCGCCACGTTGGCCGACGCAGCCCGAGGCAGGGCGTTGAGCCGCACCACTTCCTCTTGAAGCATCGCCAGCTCGAAGTCAGGCAACGATGCGAGCAGGTCGCCGGCCACGGGGCCGATCTCCTCCCGCGGCACGGCCATCGCCGCGGCCAGCTGTCGCCGCCCCGTCTCGATGTCGACACCGGCGTTCAAGAGCCGCACCTCGGCCCGATCGCGCTCGATGTTCCAAAAGAGCACGTCGGCCTTCGTCCCCTCGCCCGCCTCGGCCAGCTGGCGGCCGATCTCGTACGACCGCGTGGCGATCTGGAGCAGCTGGTTGAAAATCTCCTGCCGCCGCTGGGCGACGAGCAGAAGGTAGAAGCTGCGCCGCACGTCGCGGAGCACGTCGAACCGGGCCCGTGTGAACTCGAACTGCGCCTTCTGCACCTCGCGGAGCGCCGCCTGCTGCGAGAGCCGGAGCTTGCCTGCCGTCACGAGATCCTGGGCGACGGTGCCCGACCACTGGCTGTAGGAGCCGGCCATCTGCGGCGAGAACCCGGCGACGACCGGATTCGGATAGAGCCGCGCCTGCACGGCCTTGCCCCGCGCCATCTCCACGGCGGCCTGGGCGGCCCGGATCCGCGGATGGAGCCGTTCGGCCTGGGCCACGCACTCCGCCAGTGTCCGCGGCGGCTGCAGGATGCCCGGCACCGGAGGCACGACCGCCTCCGTCGGCGATCGGCTGCCCAGGGCCTGGCCAGGATCGTGCAGCTGCGATTGCGACTGGGACGCCCAGTTCTCCGCAGCCGCCCGGGCGGGCCAGGCCAACGCCACGAGGACCACGGCCCAGGCCACGACCGCCATGCGTCGAGACCCACGTCTGCAGATGGTGATCATGGTGAAACGACAGCGCATCAGGCACCCGGTTCCTGGGAAACCACCCGCCCGTGTTTTCGGCACGACCGCGGCCACCGGCACACACCGCACAACCGGCCCGGAGCCCTTTACCCAGTCTGCCCCAAGTCCCGATCGGTGATGTGCGTCAACTGGCGTGGGTTCGGGGCTGCCCACGCCCCGTCGCCGGACGCTCGCTGAGGTCGCACGCGCAAACGGTGTGTCGCCGGCTCGGGGGCGGTACAAGTCTCGTCGCGGGACCTCGAAGACTCGGTCCACATGCTCCTCGAGCTTGCACCGACCCCCTTGCCTCCCCGCCTTTGCTCGGCGTCATACGCCGGCTCCTGGGGCACGAGCAGCCCCTCACGGCCGTTTGTGCTTTACAATCTGAGCCATGCGAAAACTTTCTCAACCATCACTTTCTCAACTATCAATCGTGGTGGCCGTGGCACTGGCTGCCGCAGCCGTGGGCTTCGTCGCTCGGGCCTGCCCGTTCTGTTCGGCCGTGTCGCTCACGTTCGCGCAGGAGATCGCCCAGAGTCAGGCGGCGGTGATCGCCAAGCTCGTCGAGCCGCCTCCGGCGGCGTCGCTCGGACCGCGGGCCGACGGGCCGCTGCCGAAGGCGAAGTTCGTGGTCGTTGAGCCGCTCAAGGGCGCGGATCTGGTGGCGGAGGCGGGCCTCAGCGGCGCCGATGCGAAGCAGATCGAGACGATCATGCTCGAGGAAAAGCCGGTGGGTTCGCTCTTTCTCCTCATGGGCATCGAGCCGCCGAATCTCGTCTGGTCGAGTCCGATCGCCGTCAGCGACCGCGCGGTCACGTATCTCAAGCAGCTCGCCGACCTGCCGGAGAAGGGGGCCGACCGGCTCGCCTTCTTCCAGCAGCACCTGGAGGACGCCGACGAGACGCTGGCCCGCGATGCCTATGACGAGTTCGCGGTGGCGCCGTATGCCGACGTCCGCGGCCTGAAGGAGCGGATGAATCCGGCGCAACTCCTTGCCTGGATCGAGAACCCGAAGGTGCAGGCGAACCGGCGGCGGCTCTACGCCACGATGCTCGGCGTCTGCGGCTCGCCCGCCGATGCGGAGCGGATCGGGAAGATCCTCGACGGCACCGCGGTCACGGAAGACCAGGCCGAGATCCGCAGCGGACTCGACGCGCTCATCGCATGCTATGTGACGCTTCGCGGCCCGGAGGGTCTCGACCTCGTCGATCGGCTGTTCCTCGACCGCACCGACGATGAGGGCAAGGCCCGCGACGTGCCCTTCGCCGAAACCTACGCCGCCGTGATGGCGCTGCGGTTCTTGGGCGAGGAGTCCGACATCGTGCCGCGGCCGCGGGTGCTCCAGTCGCTCCGCGTGCTCCTCGACGAGCCCAAGCTCGCCGACCTCGTGATCGCCGACCTCGCCCGGTGGCAGGACTGGTCGGTGATCGAGAAGCTCGTCACACTCTTCAAGACGGCCCAGGCCGACAACATCTTCGTTCGCGAGCCGGTGGTGAACTACCTCAAGGCCTGCCCGCTGCCGGAGGCTGCGGCTGCCGTGGTCGAACTCGAGAAGATCGACCCCGAGGCGGTCCGCCGCGCGGCGACGCTGGCCGGCCTGGCGGCCGTGGCGGCGGCGGCACCGAAGCCTGGCGACACGAGCGACGACGATCCCGGCGGCACCGCGCCGGCAGGCGGCGCGGCCGTCGCCCCCTCAGCCGATGACACCGCCCTCGCGGCCACGATCGCTCCAGTGATCGCCGATGAAGACGCCACCGACGCCCTGCCGGGCGTCGATCCAGCGGCCCCGCCGCCGACGTCCCCCGCGGCGGCCCCTGCGGGATGGCAGGCCTGGAAGTGGGCTCTGTGGGCGGCCGTCGTGCTCTTGATAGCGGGCGTGTCGCGGACGGTCCTCAAGCCCGCGGCATCGTCCGGCCGCGCGGCACGGTAGCATGAAGGGCCGTTGCCCGACCCCGCCCACAGCTGCCATGGCCACAGGACTCTTCGATTCACCGCCGCAGGTCGCGGCCTCCGCGCCGGCTGCCGCCGACCTGGAGGCCTATCGCGCCTTCTCCGGAGTTGCCGTGGCCACCGCGGCGCTCGCCGCCTTTTCGCCTTTGGCCTTCGTCGATTGGTGGCTGGCAGTGGTGCCGCTGATCGGGATCGTGCTCGGGTCGGTGGCCCTGCGTGACATCGCCCGGCGGCCCGGCGAGCTCACCGGCCGGCCACTCGCGATCGCCGCCATGGCCATCTGCGTGCTGGCACTCGGCGGCGGGCTGGCGTATCAATCTGTTGTCTTTGCGACCGAACTGCCGCCAGGGTTTGCGCGACTGAGCTACGCCGCGCTCCAGCCGGCCGACGGCGATCCGCCCGATGCCGTGCCGGACGCAGCCCGTGCGCTCGACGGCCGCGACGTGCTGCTCAAAGGCTATATGTATCCCGGCAAGCAGCAGCAGGGCATCGTGCAGTTCCTGCTCGTCCGCGACCAGGGAGACTGCTGCTTCGGTGGCAACCCGAAGATCACCGATCGGGTACTCGTGCATCTGGCGGATCCGGACGGCATCGAGTTCTCACCTCGGCTGAGGAAGATCGCCGGCCGGTTCCAGGTGCGGCCGATCGGCACGGACGCTCTCGCCGGTGGCGTGCTCTATCACCTCGAGAACGCATCGGTGCGGTGACCCGCCCCGGCTCACGGCCCATGACACCGCACGGATCGCAACTCTTCATTGCGGCGATATTCGTCGCCCTGGCCGGCTGCAGTCCAGCGGAATCGCCATCCCGGACTCAAACGCCAGCGCCCGCACCGGCCGGCGCCAGCGCGGCACCGGCTCAGCCGGCCGCTCCCTCCGGGCCGGTGCGCGAGATCACGTTCGACGACATCAAGCTCGACATGGAGAAGGGCGCCCCCTTCACCCGCGACCTGCTCCCCAAGCGGGTCACGGCCCTGGAGCAGGAACGCGTGCGAATCCGCGGCTACATCCTCCCCAGTTTCCAGCAGGCGGGCCTGACGCAGTTCGTGCTCGTCCGCGACAACCAGGAATGCTGCTTCGGCCCCGGCGCGGCCCTCCACGACTGCGTCGTCGTGCGGATGCTGCCGGGCCGGAGCACGAATTTCTCGATCCGCCCCGTGGCGGTGGCCGGCCGGTTCCGGGTGGAGGAGCTCCGCGGACCCGACGGCAAGCATCTTGCGATCTACTCGCTCGACGGCGAAGCTGTTGACTGAGAAGGGATGCCGATGTCGATCGACGACTTCTACTGGCTCTATGACCTGCCGCCCCACCGGATGGCGCTGCTCTTCGTGGCCGCGTTCGTCGGCTTCTATTGGATCGGGTCGATCCTTCTGCGGCCGATCCTGCGTCAGTTCGTGAAATACACCGCCGGCGCCAACGACATCGTCGGCTATGTGCTCTCCTGCTTCTGCGTCTTCTACGGCCTCCTGCTCGGCCTGATCGCCGTCACGGCCTATCAAAACGTCGCCGACGCCAGCGCCAACGTCACCCGTGAGGCGGCCGCCCTCTCGGCGCTCTACGAAGACGTCTCCCGCTATCCCGAGCCCCACGGCCAGAACCTCCGCTGGCTCCTCCGTGACTACACCCGCTACATCATCAAATACGCCTGGCCACTCCAGCAGAAAGGCATCATGCCGGAAGAGGGCACGATCCGGGCGGCGGCGGTGCACGACCAGCTGCTCGAGTTTCAGCCGCGCACGCCCTCCGAGGAGATCGTGCACGCCGAGGCCCTGCGGCAACTGAATCATTTTCTGGAGTGCCGCCGGATGCGGCTCTATTCCGTCGGGTCGTCGCTGCCGGCATCGATGTGGTTCGTGATGATCCTGGGAGCCATCCTCAACATCGCGATCTGCTGGCTGTTCGACATGCGATTCATCACCCAGCTCGTGCTCGGGGGGATCCTCGCGGCCTACCTCGGCACGATGATGTTCCTGATCTTCGACATGAACCAGCCGTTTCGGGGCGACGTCAGCATCAAGCCCGACGCGTTCGAGACGCTGTACGCACGGATGAACGAGGGCTGATCATGAACGAACCGTGTCCCTCCCTCGCTCCGTCGCCGCCGCCCGTGTCCCGCCGCCGCGCGCTGGCTGACGGCACGGCCGCCACGCTCGCCGCGGCCCGCCTCCTGGCGCCGGCCCTGTTCACCGGCTGCTCGCTCGGTCTGCCGCCGCGGGCTCGCACCGTCACGGTTGGCATGCTCCATTCGCAGACCGGCCCCCTCGGCATCAGCGCCACCGGTCTCCGCGACATCGAGCTGCACGCCTTCGAAGAGATCAACGCGTCCGGCGGCATCCTCGGCCATCGGATCGAGACGCGGGCGCCCGACCCCCGGTCACGGACCGATCTGTTCGTGAGAAAGGCCCGGCAGCTGCTCGACGAGGGGGTGGCCTGCATTTTCGGCTGCTGGACGAGCGCCAGCCGCAAGGCGGTGCTGCCGCTCATCGAGGAGGCCCGGAAGCTGCTGCTCTATTCCGTGCAGTACGAGGGCAACGAGTCGTCGAAATACGTCGTCTACGGCGGCATGGTGCCGAACCAGCAGATCTTGCCCGGGCTCGACTGGCTGCTGAGTCCGGCCGGGGGCGAGAAGAAGAAAATCTTCCTCGTCGGCTCGGACTACGTGTTTCCGCGGACCGCCAACTACATCGCGAAGAAGTATCTGCAGGGCAAGTCGTTGACGGTCGTCGGCGAGGCCTACCTGCCGCTCGGTGACCGGGACTTCACGGCGACGGTCCAACGGATCCTTGATTCCGGGGCCGACTGCGTGCTGAATACGGTCAACGGCACGTCGAACCTCGGCCTGTTCACGGCGCTCGCCGCCGCGAAGGTCGATCCCGTGAAGCTGCCCGTGTTCTCCACGAGCATCGCCGAGGACGAACTGCGGAGCCTCGTGCCGGAGCAGGTCCGCGGCCACTACGCCCTGTCCTGCTATTTCCAGAGCCTCGACACGCCGGCCAACCGCCGGTGGATCGCCGGGTTCCGCGACGAGTTCGGCTTCGACCGCGTCACGGACGACCCCATGGAGCCCGACTGGTGCCTCGTGCACCTTTGGAAGCAGGCGGTGGAGAAGGCGGGGTCGTTCGAGACCGAGGCCGTGAGGCAGGCGTTTCGCGATGGACTGTCATACGCTGGCCCGGGCGGGACGGTGCGTCTCGACCCGAAAACACAGCACACGACGAAGTTCTTCCGGATCGGACGCATTCGCGGCGACCGGCAGTTCGACATCGTACATGCCTCGGAAGCCCCGCTCGATCCCGATCCATATCCGCAGATCGCCTTTCCCGGCTGGAGCGTCGACTGGACGACGGAGGGCATCACCCGCGGCCCGGAGGTGACGATCGATGGCGACGTTTGAGGTCGAGCAGACCGAGGGGATGCGGTGGGTGCGCGTCGACCTGGACGACGACGACGTCCGTACGGAAAAGGGCGCGCTCAACCACATGCAGGGCTCGATCCAGATGGACGTGCCGCTGCCGAGCCTCGAGGCCTGGTGGGTCTCGCTCTTCTCCGACGAGTCGCTCCTGCGGCCGCGGTACTCCGGCACGGGCAGCGTGTGGCTCGACTCGACACTCGGCGGCTACCACGTGTTCACGCTCCGGCGCAAGGACCGGTGGATCCTCGACACGAAGTGCTTCTGGGCCAGCGACGGCGAGGTCTCGCTCTCCGTGCATCGCGAACCGATGTGGACGAGCTATTGGGCCGACCAGGGCCTCTTGTGGTACAAGACCGCGGTCGAAGGAGAGGGGCAGGTGGTGCTGTCGGTGGACGGCCCCGTGCAGGAGGTCGTGCTCAAGAACGACCGGCTCGTGGCCGACGGGCCGTTCGTGATCGCCCGTACGGCCGGCATCCGGCTCACCGTGAAGCGGCCCGCCCGGTCCCTGCTCAGTTTCTGGCTTTCCGGCCAGAAGCGGGCCTACGTGTACGAGGGCACCGGCAAGCTGCTCCTGTGCACGACGCCCTACTGGCGGCAGCGGATGCAGCAGGAACGCGCGAGCGCCGCCTACGCGTAGTCCGCTCGTAGGCCACGGTAGCCAGGTCACGACGTGACCGGAAAGAAACCTGTCACGGCGTGACAGGCCTACAGGCTTGCGGTCCGGCCGTTTCCTGGGATATTTGCCGCGGTTCGGCAGCCTGTTCTCCCGCGAGGCCGTCATGAAGATTCACGAGTTCCAGGCCAAAGACCTTCTTCGCACCGCTGGCGTGCCGGTGCTCGCCGGCCGCGTGGCCCGTACGCCCGACGAGGCGGCGGAGGCGTTCACCGCCCTCGGCACGCCCGTCTGTGCCGTCAAGGCGCAAATCCATGCCGGCGGCCGCGGCAAGGGCAAGGTGCAGGGCTCGGAGCAGCGGGGCGTGGAACTCGCGAAGAGCGTCGACGACGCCCGACGGATCGCGGCCGGTCTGCTCGGCAAGACGCTCGTCACGATCCAGACCGGCCCCGAAGGGCAGGTGGTGCGGCAGGTGTTCGTGGAGAGCGGCTGCGCGATCGACCGTGAGCTCTACTGTGCCGTGCTCGTCGATCGCCGCGTCGGCTCGCCCGTGCTCATCGCGAGCACCGCCGGCGGCATGGACATCGAGGAGGTCGCGGCCAAGACGCCCGAGCTCATCTTGAGCGAGCCCTTCGATCCTGACCGTGGCCTCGGCGGCTGGCAGGCCCGGCTCCTGGCCTCGAAGCTCGGCCTTCCCACCGCGAGCTGGCGGCATGCGGAGACGTTCTTCAAGAAGCTCTGTGCAGCGTTCGTGAACCTCGACGCCTCGCTGCTCGAGGTCAATCCGCTCGTGCTCACGAAAGATGGCACGCTCGTGGCCCTCGACGCGAAGATGACGTTCGACGACAACGCGCTCTTCCGCCACAAGGACGTCGCCGCCCTGCGCGACGAGGCCGAAGAGGAGCCGGCCGAGATCCGCGCGGCCGCGGCGGGCCTTTCCTACGTCAAGCTCAACGGCACGATCGGTTGCCTGGTCAACGGCGCCGGCCTGGCGATGAGCACGATGGACCTCGTGAAGTACCATGGCGGCGAGCCCGCCAACTTCCTCGACGTCGGCGGCGGTGCCGACGTCAACCAGGTGACGGAGGCCTTCCGGATCATCCTGTCTGACACGAACGTGAAGGCGATCCTGGTCAACATTTTCGGCGGCATCATGCGGTGCACGACGATCGCCACGGCCCTCGTCGAGGCCTCGAAAACTGTCGGATTCACCGTGCCGCTCGTCGTGCGGCTGGAGGGCACGGAGGTGGAGGAGGGCAAGAAGATCCTCGCGGCCAGCGGCGCGAAGATCATCACCGCCGACGGCCTCACCGATGCCGCGAAAAAAGTCGTCGCCGCCAGCAAGGCCTAGGACACATCATGAGCATCCTCGTCAATCGCGACACCAGGGTCATCTGCCAGGGCATCACCGGCAAGGTGGGTGAATTCCACACCCGCGGCTGCCTCGACTACGGCACCCGCATGGTCGGCGGCGTGACGCCGGGCAAGGGGGGCGAGACGGTCGCCGGCCTGCCGGTGTTCAACACCGTGGCCGAGGCGCGAGACGTGACGGGAGCCAATGCCACGATGATCTTCGTGCCGCCCGCCTTCGCGGCCGACGCGATCCTGGAGGCCGTGGGCGCCGGCATCGAGCTCGTGATCGCGATCACCGAGGGCATCCCGGTGATGGACATGGCCCGTGTGATGCCGGTGGTGCAGGCCTCAAAGAGCCGGCTGATCGGCCCCAACTGCCCGGGCGTGATCACACCGGGCGAGTGCAAGATCGGGATCATGCCGGGCTACATCCACACGCCCGGCCACGTCGGCGTGATGAGCCGCTCGGGCACGCTCACCTACGAAGCGGTCTGGCAGCTCACCCAGCTCGGCCACGGCCAGAGCACCTGCGTAGGCCTCGGCGGCGACCCGCTCGTCGGCTCGTCGTTCATCGACATCCTCGAGCTCTTCCAGAACGACCCCGACACCCACGCCATCCTCATGATGGGTGAGATCGGCGGAAGTGCCGAGGAAGAAGCGGCGGCCTACGTGAAGGCCCACGTGACGAAGCCCTGCGCCGCCTTCATCGCCGGCCGCACGGCCCCTCCGGGCAAGCGGATGGGCCATGCCGGCGCGATCATCTCTGGCGGCAAGGGCACGGCCGAGGCGAAGCTCGCCGCCCTGGCCGACGCCGGCATCGAGATCGCCGAAAGCCCCGCGGATATGGGCGCGGCCCTGGTGCGCGCGATCAAGCGGCGTTCCTGACCGGTTGCGAGCAGATCCCGCATCCGCAGAACAACCATCCGCGTGAGGGGCTGCCCATCGCCCTGAGAGCCGGCGTTGCTGACAAGCAGAGGCAGGATGCCGAAGCGCAGTCAGCATCGAGCGAGCGGAGGCAGGGATGCCCGAAGCGAGCGTCCGGCGACGGGGCATGGGCAGCTCCGACCCCACACCATCCGGACCGACTACACTGGCCCATATGAACGTCGATCTCTTCATTCCCTGCTTCGTCGATCAGATGGCGCCGCAGGTGGGCATGGCGGTGGCGACGGTGCTCGAGCGGCTCGGGCATACATGCACGTTCCGCGCGGGCCAAACCTGCTGCGGCCAGCCGAGCTTCAATGCGGGCTACTGGGACGAGGCCCGGCAGGTGGCGATCCGAGCACTCGAGGTGTTCGCCGGCGCCGAGGCGGTGGTGGGGCCGAGCGGCTCGTGCGTGGCGATGATGAAGGTCTTTTATCCGGAGCTCCTCGCGGGCACTCCCCACGAGACGGCGGCACTCGACCTGGC
The DNA here is from genome assembly GCA_029978085.1 of bacterium. GTDB lineage: Bacteria > Planctomycetota > Planctomycetia > Pirellulales > UBA1268 > QWPN01. Next base: position 3,012 of record JAPOJV010000055.1, on the reverse strand, counting down.
AGCGCGGACGTTCGAGTTCGGCGAGTTCCTCGTCAAGCGGCTCGGCGTGACCGACGTCGGTGCCCGGTTTCCGCATCGCGTCACGTATCACGACGGCTGCCACGGGCTCCGCGAACTGCGGATCAAGGACGAGCCACGACAGTTGCTTCGCGCCGTGAAGGATCTCGAACTCGTCGAATGCGACGAGACGGAGAGCTGCTGTGGGTTCGGCGGCCTGTTCAGCGTGAAGTTCCCGATGATCTCCACGGCGATGGCCGAGGTGAAGGGGGGCTCGCTCGTGCGGACCGGCTGCGACTACATCGTGTCGAGCGACCCGAGCTGCCAGCTCCAGCTCGACGGCTGGATCTCACGGTGTCACGCCAGCGGCTCCCTCGGTGGAAGCGTCGCCCGTCCCCGCACCGTCCACCTGGCCGAGGTCCTCGCCGGCACCGTCTCCTGACGGCTCTGCGGCAGGACGCCGGGCCGCCCGCCAGTCTCCCTCGCGATAGCAGTCGAGGAGGCCGCGGGTCGTGGCCGACGGGTCGCCCCCCATCAGCACCGCCCGCCGCTCGGGATTGGACTCCACGCACCGGCCGAACGTCGTCAAGAGCCGGGCGCCAGCGTCGAGCTTGAGGCTCGACACGTCCAACCGCAACGACTCGGGCATCGCGAGCAGCGACCAGCCGATGAGCAGGCTGCCGGCCAGCACGAAACCCGCCAAGACCCCGAAACAGCCGCCGATCACGCGATCGATGAGCGGGGCGAACCGCACCGCCCCTTCGGGCACGAAGCCACCGACGGCCAGCCGCGTGGCGAGCAGGCCGGCAAGAAACGTGAGCAGATAGGCCACGCCGAGCGACTGGGCGGGCGGGCAGTCGAGCGCCTCCACCCCCGCAGCGACGACGGGCGCGAAGGCGAGCGCCCCGACGAACGAGCCGAGCACCTGAAGGCCCGCAATCACGGCCAGGAAAATCCCATGCTGCCAGCCATACAGGGCCAGTCCCGCCAGCGGCATCGCGACCATGAGGTCAGCGGCCAGGCGGGCCAGGTGCGAGGATGCCAGCAACGTCATGTCCATCGTTCGACCACCTTCACACGTGTCACTGCGTCACCCGCTCCGCCTCGCTGATGCTCGTCACGCCCTCGCAGGCCTTCACGAGTGCCGAACGCAAAAGCGTTCGCATGCCATTCTTGCGGGCGGCATTGCGGAGCATCTCGATCGACGGTCGGCCCACGAGCAGGTTCCGGATCTCCGTGTCGAACACCATCAGTTCATAGATGCCGGTCCGTCCGCGGAAGCCGCTCCCGTGGCACTCCGGGCAGCCGACTTCCTTGTAGAGCACCGGCACCTTGTCGGGCGGGAGCCCGAGCCGCCGCAGCAGGCTCTCGGGGGGGCGATAGGCTTCCTTGCACACCGGGCAGAGCAGCCGCACGAGACGCTGGGCGAGCACGGCCGTTACGGCCGACTGAATGAGCGTGGCGTCGATCCCGATGTCGAGCAGCCGCGTGACCGTGGTGGCCGTGTCGTTGGCGTGCAGCGTGGTGAACACGAAATGTCCGGTCAGCGCCGCCTGCATGGCGATCTCGGCCGTCTCCTTGTCCCGCACCTCGCCCACGAGGATCACGTCGGGATCCTGCCGCAGCGTCGACCGCAGGATTTTCGCGAAGGTCAGGTCGGCCGCGTTGTTGACGGCCGTCTGGGAGATGTTGTCGAGCCGATACTCGATCGGATCCTCGATCGTGACGATGTTCCGCGTGAGCACGTCGATCTCGCTCAGGGCGCCGTAGACGGTCGTCGTCTTGCCCGAACCGGTGGGACCGCAGACGATCAGCATCCCGTGGGCGCGGTGGATGATGCCCCGCAGTGACTGCACCAGCGAGTCACGCATGCCGAGCCCGGTGAGCCCCCCTTTGACGATGCCCCCGCCGGCGTCGAGCAGCCGGAGGGCGATCTTCTCTCCGAAGTTCGTCGGCCCGGAGGCGGCCCGGACGTCGAACTTGCGGCCCTCCGCGAGTACGGCAAACGTGCCGTCCTGCGGCCGCCGCTTCTCGGCGATGTCCATGTCGCCTACGACCTTGACCGCGGAGATGATCGCTCGACCGACATCCGCCGGCAGCGTGTGCATCGTCTGCATCATGCCGTCGATCCGGTACCGCACCTGGATGTCGTGGCCGGTCTTGGGCTCGAAGTGCAGGTCGGTCGCCCGTTTGGTAACCGCGTCGCCGAGGATGCCCTGCGCTGCCATGATCGCCCGCGAGAGCTCCTGATCGGCGCCGCGTGTCTTCTCTCCGCCGTAGACGCTCCCGTCTTTCTTGAGCAGGACGACTGCCGGCCCGCTCACGGCGACTCCCCCAGGGAGATCACCAGCGCCGCGCAGTCGCTGCACCAGCGAATCGAGCCCGCTCGCGCGAATGGCCCACTGCACCGAGTCGCCAAGGGCCGCGACCGGAATCAGCCTCTCGCCAGGAGCGGCCTGCGATTCCCGGATCAGGACGTAGGCCACGACCGCGAGCATGAATCCCGTCATCGCGAATGGCAAAGCGACGGCGCCCAGCTGGTACGTCGCCAGAAACACCGCCGCCCCCAACGCCACGAATGCCGTTTTCCACGGCAGCGACCGGCCAAACACGTTGCGGGCGTCATGCTCCACCCAGATGGTTGCAGCCACCCAAGCCACTGCGGTCACCAGCCACAGGCTCCCGCCGACGGCAAACCGCTCGATCTGGACTGTTTCCAAGGGGAGCATCACGTTCCCAGAGAACCGGGTGCCGGGCCCGGGAGTTTCCGTGGCCCCTTGGTTCCACTGTACACCGCCGGAAAACCGTGCACCAAAGCCCATGGATTTCATGCCGCGGCCTCGTCTTCCGTCCGTTCTCCTACCAAATGCATCCAGCGACTATCCTGAAGGCATGCTCGCCAAGAAACAGTTCCTGAAAGATGCCGCGGCCCATGTGCGCGACACAGGGCACCGGGCCTTCGTCCGCAAGGCCCTCGGCGGCTACTACACGAACCGTGACCTCCAGAAGGCGAGG
>JAPOJV010000102.1 GCA_029978085.1 bacterium | reverse complement strand
GGACGAAGCGCGAGATTCGTGATCAGGATGTGCAGGGACTAAAGTGCCTGCGCAAGATTCGTCCGCTGCTTTCGCGGCTGCGGAAGGTGGGTACCGAACGCGACAGAGCCGGCAATCGCCGGCTGTTCATGGATCAGTACTGCGCACTGATCCTGATGGCACTGTTCAGCCCGGCGATCGAGAGCCTGCGCGACCTCCAGCGGGCCTGCGCCCTCGACAAGGTCCGCAAGCGGCTCGGCGTGCACCGCGCATCCCTGGGGTCCCTGTCAGAGTCGGTGGCGATTTTCGATCCGGCGCCGCTCAAGGAGATTGCGGCGGAACTCGGCCATACGATCCGGAGCAGAACTGATCGGCGGTTCGATTCTGTAGGCCAGCGGATCACGGCCGTGGACGGCACCGTCATCGAGACGGTCAAGCGTGTGGCGGAGCTCGCGTGGACGCCCAAGGCGAAGGGCAAGCATCTCTCAGCCTACCGACTGCACACGCACTTCGAGGTACTCAGCGGCAAGGCCGTGCGGATCGACACCACGTCGGCAAGCCCCAAGGGCGATGCCGACGAGCGGGCGGTCTTGCAACGCACGATCGAGGCGGACCGCTGCTACATCCTTGATCGCGGCTACATCAGCTACCGGCTTTGGAACGCGATCAACGACGCCGGAAGCAGTTACGTCTGCAGATCATCAGACCGCACGCTCGCCACGGTCACGCACGTCAATGAGCTGACGGAAGCCGATCGTGCGGCAAACGTGATCAGCGACGAGATCGTCGACCTGGGCTGGAAGGCGAAGCACCGCACGCGACCGGATCATCCGGTGCGGCTCATCTGCGTTGCCGTCAAGCCGCATGCCGGCTGCCGGAGCATGCGCGGGCCGACGTGCGACGGAGTGCTCCGATTGGTCACCAACCGGCTCGACCTGCCGGCTGAACTCATCGCGGAGATGTATCGGCTACGGTGGGTGATCGAGATGTTCTTCCGCACGTTCAAGCAACTCCTCGGCTGCCGACATCTGTTCTCCGGCGATCAGAACGGTGTGGAGATCCAGGCGTACTGCGCCATGATCGTCTGCATGCTGATCCTGATCTACACGGGTGAGAAGCCGAACCGGGCGATGTACCAGATGGTGTGGTACTACCTCATCGGACTCGCCAGCCTCAAAGAACTCGAGGCGTTCATCAAAACACGACGGTAGCCCGCGCCGGCGCAGCCGCGGCCTCATCGGCACGCGGGGTTCGCTGCTGCGCCGGCGAGGGGCGAACTCAGCGAGGGGCTGCCCATCCCCTCGAGACGGCGTAGGTGGCCAGCGAAGCCCGGAGGGCGAGAGCGCAGACACCTCCGAGCGAGCGGAGGTCAGGATGACCGTAGCGAGCGTCCGGCGAGAGGGTGTGGGCAGACCCGAGCAACGCAAGACGCGGATCAGCCTGCCCCGCATCTGCCGTGCCGAACAGGATTGGCAGGATGCCCGAAGCGAGCGTCCGGCGAGAGGGTGCGGGTAGCCCCGTTGCCTATAATCAGAGGTCACAAGGGCATGGCCGCCGCGCGCGGAGTCCACCTTATGCCCCACAAGCGCATCCTCTTCCGCTCCGCCGCCCGCGAGCGGATCCTTCGCGGCGCCACCACGCTCGCCGACGCCGTCCGCGTGACGCTCGGCCCCAAGAGCAAGTGCGTCTTGATCGAGAAGAAGTGGGGGGCACCGCTTGTCTGTAACGACGGCGTCACGATCGTGAAGGAGATTGAGCTCGAGGACCCCGAGGAGAACCTCGGCGCCCACATGCTCCGCGAGGCGGCCGAGCGGACGGCCGACGTCGTCGGCGACGGCACCACCACGTCCACGCTCCTGGCCCAGGCGATCTTCGCCGATGGACTCCGCAACCTCGCCGCCGGCGCGAGCGCCGTCGATCTCAAGCGGGGCCTCGACCGCGGGCTCGGCGTGGCGGTGGCCGAGATCCGCCGGCTCTCGCGGCCTGTCGCCAGCCGCAAGGAGAAGGCGCAGGTGGCCACGATCTCCGCTCACAACGATGCGGCCCTCGGCGACTTCGTGGCCGAGGCGATGGATCGCGTGGGGAGCGAGGGAGTGGTGACCGTCGAGGAGGCGAAGGGGACCGAAACCTCGATCGAGGTGGTCGATGGCATGCAGTTCGACCGCGGCCTGCTCTCCCCCTACTTCATCACCGACGCCGAGCGGCAGCTGTGCCTGCTCGACCATCCGCTGATCCTGCTCCACGAGGCGAAGATCGCGGGCCTCAAGGAGTTCCTGCCGTTTCTGGAGGGGATCGTGCAGCAGCGGCGGCCGCTCGTGGTAATCGCCGAGAGCGTGGAGGCCGAGGCCCTGGCCACGCTCGTGGTCAACCGGCTCCGCGGCGTGCTCGAGTGCGTGGCCGTGAAGGCACCCGGCTACGGCGATCGCCGCAAGGAGCTGATGCACGACATGGCGATCCTCACCGGGGCGAAGTTCCTGTCCCAGGACCTCGGCATCACGCTCGACAGCGTGAAGGTGGCCGACCTCGGCTCGGCCGCGAAGGTGACGGTGGACCGCGACACGACCACGATCATCGGCGGCGCCGGCGATAAGGCCGCGATCCAGGCACGGTGCGACGAGATCCGCCGACAGATCAAGGAGGCCACCAGCGACTACGACCGTGAGAAACTGGAGGAGAGGCTGGCGAAGCTGGCCGGTGGCGTGGCGATCATTCGCGTCGGCGCCCCGACGGAAACCGAGCTTAAGAGCCGCAAGGAGGCCCTCGCCGACGCGATCAGCGCCACCCGGGCTGCGATCGCCGAGGGAATCGTGCCTGGGGGCGGGCTCTCCCTGCTACGGGCGATTCCGCCGCTCGAGGCCGAGGAGGAGCGGTGCGAGGGGGACGAGCGGACGGGCGTGCGGATTTTGCGGCACGCGCTCGAGGTGCCCACCCGCACGATCGCGGAGAACTCCGCCGCCGACGGCGGCGTGGTGGTGGGCGACCTGCGGCGAGGCACGGGCAGCCACGGCTTCGACGCCTCCCGCGGCGTCTATTGCGACCTCGTCGAGGCGGGCATCGTCGATCCCACGAAGGTCGTGCGCACAGCCCTCGAGAACGCCGTCAGCGTCGCCGGCACGCTCCTGCTGACGGAGGCCACACTGACGGAGGTCAAGGAGGACCGAGCCGAGCCACTCCAGCCCGCCATCAGCGACATGTAGGCCCGTTGCTCCGCGTAGCCCGGTCACGCCGTGACCGGCAAAAAGCAGGCTGTCACGGCGTGACGGGCCTTACGTGCGGGCAGCGCGCCGGAGATGCCGCGGGCGGATCACGTTCGTGGCAAGTCCGGCCTGCTCGAGGAGCAGGATCAGGTAATACGTCACGTCGATCTCCCACCAGCGATGCTGCACGCTGGCGCTGGCCGGGTCGTGGTGATGGTTGTTGTGCCAGCCCTCCCCCATCGCCACCAGGCCCACGAGCCAATTGTTCCGGCTGTCTTCGCCGGTGGAGTAGGTCCGATAGCCGAAGAGATGCGTGAGCGAGTTCACGCTCCACGTGATGTGCCACACGAGCACCGTGCGAACGAACACGCCCCACACCAGCCAGCTCGCCGCCAGCTGCAGGGCATGCTGCCGGTCGCCTCCGGTGAGCCAGCCCACGAGGCCCCCCATCGCCGCGATCACCGCCGCGTGAACCGAGTAGATCGAGAGCACCGACGTCGGGTGCTTTTCCAGAAACAGGTAGTAGCGGTCGGAGAGAATATCGCGGGCATACTTGTCGAAGAAAGCGAGGGACCGCCGATGGTGGGCGGGCCGGAACAGCCAGCCCACATGCGACCAGCCGATGCCGTGCCGCGGCGTATGCGGATCGGGATCCTCGTCGGAGTGCACGTGGTGCAAACGGTGGGTGGCCACCCACCGCGCCGGCGTATCTTCGAGCGAGCAGACGGCGATCGTCGCGAGCGTGCGCTCGAGCCACCGCGGCACGACGAGACTCCGATGGGCGAGGAGCCGGTGGTAGCAGAGGTTGATCCCCAGCGTGCCGAACACATTGGTGAACACCAGCGCCAGCACGACGCCCGACCAGCTGAAGCACCACGGCACGAATGCCAAACAGGCGAGCAGGTGCACGCTGCCGATCGGGATCAGATACTCCCAGTGGATGGAGTCGATCCAGCTGCGGCGAGAAATGAGCGACGATGCCACGGGATGCCTCCGGGGACGATGGCCAGTCAATGGCCAGGTATGAGGCATTGATTGTCGAGACTGCCGCAGCCGCCACAAGGGACCGATCGCCCGGCCGGAGCAAATCGACTCGGGCCGGGGCCATACAACCCGATTTTCCGCCAGGCTCCCCGCAACTGTCGCGCCCGTCTCACCCGTGCCTGTGCGTCGAACATCGCCACGAATGCCGCCCGATGCGTAGGGTTTGTCGTACGCGCCAGGGACACGGGACACGCCGCCCGCATGCAGGGGCCGGTACCGCGGCAGGATGCATCTCCATGTCTTCGGTTGCCGAGGAGAGTCGCCGTGCCGCTGCGATATCTGCTCCGTATCGATTGGGATGTCGTCGCCGGCATCATCGCGGCGCTCATTGCGATGCTCCTCAGCTTCATGGGGCTCGTCTCGGAAACCGTCGGACGGGGCATCATCCTCCTGCTCTGCGCCCTGCTGCTCATCCGCGACCTGCGGGGCGAGGCCCGTGAGCACCGGATGTTCGACAAGCTCGACATCATCAAGCGCCACATCGCGAACGTGGCGGCCGCGAAGCAAGCCGACGTCCATCTCGTCGGCCCGAAGCGGATGCGACAGGAGTTTGCGGACTTCGCCGCGACTGTCTACGGCGAGGTGCGGTGGTTCAACGCCTGCTGCCGCATGTTTCGCCGCCAGGAGGTGTTCGACGCGACGCTGCGGCCATTTCTCGAAAATCCCCACGTCACGGCGATCCACCTGCTGTGCCGCCCGACAGAGCGGCAAGCCTGGCTAGCTGACCTGCTTCCCAAGCTGCAGAAGTGCGACCACGGCGACAAGGTGCGACCGCCACTGTGGGGCGACATCCGCACCGACGTCTCGTTCGTGCTGGGCGACGTGGACGGCGACGGCAAGGACGAGGCGGTCCTGAGTATCGCGGAAGAGCCCTTCTCGACATCCGCCCAGGGACCGGCCGTGCCCCGGTTCCTCGTGCGGGTCTTCAGCCACTGCGAGCTCATCCCACCGCTCGAAGACATGGCCCGACACGCGATGAGCGACTTCGCCCCCACCGTCGACGAATCCGTGGCCGACAGGCTCACGACGCGGCCGTGACGGCCGCGGGGGGCGGGACCGCGACGACCCGGTTTTTGCCGTGCTGCTTCGCCTGATACATCGCGTCGTCGGCGCGGGCGAGGAGGGCATCGATGCCTTCCTCGGGCGCGACGAGCGTCACGCCGATGCTGATCGTCGCCTCAATCATGTCGTCTCCGGCAGGGATCGGCTCCGCCGCGCGGCAGCGGAGCGATTCGGCGCAGGCGACCGCGTCGGCCAGGCCTTCGATCCCGTGGAGAACCACGACCAGTTCGTCCCCTCCGATCCGACCGCCGATGTCGTCGCTCGACCGCAGGCAGCTGCGAATCCTCTCGCCCAGGGCCTCGAGCACGGCGTCGCCAGCGGCGTGACCATGCAGATCATTGATCGCCTTGAAGCCGTCGATGTCGCACCACAGCAGGCCGACCGCCTGCTCGCCATGAGCCACGATGCCGGCGAGCCGCTCCACCAGTTCCCGGCGGTTCAGCAGTCCGGTCATTTCGTCCACTCGGGCCCGGTACTCGAGGTCCTGCTCCATCCGCACCTCGGCATCGATGATGTGCATCGATGCCACCATTCCGCTCACGGCTCCCTCGGATGTCCGATAGGGAAACGTGCGGACTTCCATCCAGTGGACGTCGCCCGTGGCGGCGCGCACCTGAGCCCGAGAGGCAGCCCCCTGGCCCGCCAAGACCCTCGCCTTGTCTCGCTCGTATTGTTCCCGCGTCTCGGTGGTTGCGAAAAACGTCTTGCCGTCCTGGCCGATCGCCTCGGCCTGCGTCCACCCGAGGACGGGCCTCACCGAAGGAGAGACCCAGAGGACGATGTCGTTCGCATCGAGCCGCAGAATGACGTCGGTCGAGTTCTCCGCCAGGAGACGAAACTGCTCCTCCGAGGCAGCGAGTTTCTCGGTCGCGTCATGCCGCTCGGTGACGTCCCGCCACGCAAGGCTGATCCACTCGTCGCCATGGATCCCGCGGACATCCAGCCGCCGCAGACCGACGCCGCGGAGCATGAACGGAAAATCGTCAAGCACCAGCGGGCGGCCCGTATCGGATAACTCGGAGATCGCCCGCAGCAGCCCCGACGAATCGACCTCGGGAACCGTTTCACAGAGACGCGCACCGACGAGCCGGTCGCGGTCCACTCGGAGCCAGGCGCACGCGGCGGGATTCACGTCGAGGTAGGTGAAGTCCACGACGTGCCGATCGTCGTCCCGCACCGGCTCGATGATCACCAGCGGGTCAAGCATGCCTTCGAGCGTCGCGCGAAGCCGGAGCCGCTCCGCGGCAAGCACCTCCTGGGCCTGCACCTCGCGGTGGATGTCGCGCCATCCGCCCACGCGGCCGATCACCGTCTGCCGGTCGTCGAACAATGGCCGCAGAGAGACGGAAAACCACTGGTAGCCGTCGGCGGCGATCCGCAGCCGCAGCCGTGACTCCGCGGCCGTGCCCCGCGCCACCTGGTCTTCCATCGCCCGCACGCGATCCCGCTCATCGGGATGCACGAACTGCACGAACCGTTCACCGATCACGTCCCCGGGCTCGAGGCCGATCCGCAGCCGGACCGACGGTGTGATCCAGCGGATACGGCCGGCATTGTCGGTTTCCATCACCACGTCGGAGGCGTTCTCGGCGAAAAGCCGAAATCGCCGGGCGAGATCCAGTTCCGTCGCCTGCTCCTTGGTGACCACCTTCAGGGCACGCAGTTCATCCTCGATTGCTCTCAGCCCGGTAACGTCGATCGTCACGCCTCCCATGGAAACCGGCGTGCCGTCGGCGGCATACAGGGCGCGGCCCATCGCCGCGATCCAATGGTGCGATCCATCGGGATGCACGACGCGAAACACAGTTCGGTAGTCCTGACGTCCGGCAACCGCGGCGTCGATCGCGGCGCGAACCCGTTCGCGGTCATCCTGGTAGATCACCGAGTAGAAGTAGTCGAGACTCGGAGACTGGCCAGAGGGCAGGGCGAACTGTGCTCGGGCGCGGTCGCTCCACTCCACCACACCGCTCGAGAAGGTCCAGAACCAGACGCCGACGTCGGCCAGTTCCGCGGCCCACCGCAGCGTTTCCGTGCGGCGGGCCAACGTGTCTGTGGTCTCCGCCAACTGCCGTCGCGCCTCGCGCTGCGTCCGCATGAGCGACCGCCAGAGCCAGGCGATGCCCGCGAGCATGACGACGTCGGGCACGAGCGACACCGCCAGCCAAAGCCAGCTGGGCAGCGTGTCGAGGGCCCCGGCGAAAACCTGTGTCCACGGCATATGAAACCCTACGCTCGCCGCCGCTGACAGGAAAATGTCTCCTCAGGGGACAGTGCCGCCGCGAACCGTCATTTCTCGAGAGCGGAGGCTGCGGCATACAGTTCCGCTCCCGCTCACGCCTCGCTGGCTCAAGGTGCTTGGTGGAACTCGCGCTGCCCCACGTCGTCGTCCGCGTCTGTGGCCCCGGCGTCGGCATTGACGTCGTTGCGTCGCTCACCGTCCACCCCGTCGAAGTGTCGGAGGCCCGGGACGTGTGGGAGATGCACCGAGTCGCGGGCGGCCGGCCGCCGATCGTCGTGGTCGTGGTCGATCCACCGGACGCGAAGGCGATCGTCGCCGAGACGTGGGCCGACTTGCCCGGCGTGCCGATCCTGATCATCTCCGACTCGATACAGCCCTTCCCGCCGAGCGAGACGGGCCGCGGCGGCTGGGTCGACACGATCCCGAGCAGCCAGCCACTCCAGGACATCTGCTGGCTCGTGCTCGAAGCAGTCAGCCGGGCGGCCCGCGCGCCCGGCATCGTCGAGCACCCGCTCGGGCCGCATCTCATCGAAGTCGATGACAGGGGCATCGTTACCTCCGCCGCACTGATCCCCGATGTGGCGATCGCCGCGATCCGCCGCCTTCGTCCCGGCGATGCCCTGCCGTCCTTCGTCGAGCCACTCGAGCGGAGCACGATCTCACACGCGATCGCACAGGCCGGTGCCGGCGACACACAGTTCCATACCGTGCGACTCCTCGACGACCGCGGGCACCGGCATACGATGGCATTCGGAATGCGGAGAGTCGATGCCGCTCGGGTCGCAATTCTCGCGCAGCCACTGATATCCGGCGGCCCCATCGTCGGCCGCCACGTCAACCATCGTGATCCGATCACGGGCCTCCTCACCCGGTGGGCGATGTCACGGGCACTCGAAGCCCACGAGGCGGATGGCCCCGCGTGGGACAGGTCCACGGTGATCCTCCTCATGCTCGATCATTTCGCGACGATCAGCAGCTCCATCGGTCACCGGCAGACCGACGCCGTGCTTCTGAGTGTGGCGGCGGCGCTGAATCAGGTGTTCCCTTACCCGGCGCTCACGAGCCGACTCATGGGCGACTCCTTCGTCGCCTACGTGTCGAGCGCCGAGAATGACGAGCACCTGCACCGGGCCGAGCGACTCCTCACGATGCTCGGTGGCATCGATGTGCCCGGATTCGCGCCGCGGCTTCCTCTTCAGGCCTCGATCGGCGTGGCCCACATGGTCGACGGAGACCATGATCTGGCCCTGCGGCTCGCGGAGGCCGCCGCCGCCGAGGCGCGTGCGGCTGGTGGGAATCGGGTGATCGTCGCCCGGTCGCCCGCGTTCACGCATGCCCAGGCCCATGAGCTGACGGCGAGCATGGACCGCGGCTCGTGGGAGATGTGGCTTCAGCCGGTCGTCCGCCACGGCAACGGCCAGGCCGTCTACCACGAGGCCCTGGCCCGGTTCGACGCCGGGCCTCGGCACCTGGCGTCGCGGGCCGACTTCTTCACCGCGGGCAAGGCGGAGGGACTGCTGGAACGATTCGACCGGATGATGCTGCAGCGGGCACTCGAGATGCTCGAGTCGCATCCGGACGCCAGGCTCTCGGTCAACGTCAGCTACGAGACCTTTGTGTCGAGGCAGTTCCCCGGTGCATATCTCGACCTCATCCGGCGGGTGCCCGACGGCTGCGAACGGATCATTCTGGAGATCGCCTCCCGGTGCGTGGCGGCGCCGGACGAAGTGGCCCGGCCCCGGCTTGAAAGCCTGGCAGCGGCCGGGGTCGCCGTCGCCCTCGATGACTTCGGCAGCGGCATCTGCCGCCTCCGGTATCTGACCCAGCTGCCGCTCGCCATCGTGAAGCTCGACCAACTCGTCACCGGATACATCGACGACGACCCGCTGCAACGCGACTTCGTCCGCACCGTCGTCAGCCTCTGCCGTGCCCGCGGCATCACGACCGTCGCGGAATACACCCGGAGCGAAGAACAGCTGGCCCGTCTCATCGAGGACGGTATCGACCTCTTCCAGGGCGAGCTCTTCGGGATGCCGCGGCCTGCGGCTGAGGCGATCGCCCCCGCGGCCGTCGAGCCTGCCCGCGGGTGAACCCGCTTACAGCCCCACCTTCCGCCAGGCTCCCCGCACGGCCTTCTTCGTGGCCGCATCGAACCGGTCGCCGGCGATCTGCGCCGTGAGCTTCGCCAGGTCGCCAAAGTCGCTCGTCCGCGAGAGCTGGAGCATCGCGTCGTACCAGATCCGTCCGGGCGTCTCCCAGGCCGGCCCGCCGACCGCCTGGGCCACGAGCACGAACGCCCGATTCGGGATCCCCGAATTGATGTGCACGCCGCCGGAGTCGCCCGGCCCCGTATAGATATGTTTCATATGATCGGGCTGCGGGTCGCTGCCGAGGGCCGGGTCGTCGGTGAAGGCGGTGCCGGGATGCTCCATGTCGCGGATCCCACGGCGGGTGGCGGCCGGCACGAGCACGTCGGCCCCCACGAGCCAGCTCGCCTTCTCGGCCGACACGCCCTCCCGCCACTGCCGGACGAGCACGCCGAACACGTCGGCGAAGTGTTCGTTCAGTGCGCCCGACTGACCGTAGTAGGCGAGGTTGCTCGTGAACGACTGCACGCCGTGCGTGAGCTCGTGGGCCACCACGTCGAGCGACCGCGTGAACCGCTGGAACACCTCCCCATCGCCGTCCCCGTAGGCCATCTGGCCGCCATCCCAGAAGGCGTTGCTCATCGGCTGAAATTTCCCGCCGCCATCCACCTCGCCCACATGCACGCTCGAGATCAGGGCCATCCCGGCATCGTCGAGCGAATTGCGGCCGAAGAGCGTGTGGAAGAAGTCGAACGTATCGCCGGAGTGGTCGTAGGCCTCGTTCACGGCCGGGTCGCTCGACTTGGCCTCCCCTTCGCTCCGCACGAGCTTCCCCGGCAGTCGGTCCTTCTTCCGCGCGTCGTACACAAGCCGATACTTCCGCCCGGCCGGCGACGGTGCCGCCATCATCGCGGGCAGCTTCTGAGCAAACGCCCGCACCGCTCGCACGGCCGCGGCATGGGCCAGCGACACCATCGCCCGCTCGCGGACCCGCGGATCCTCCGACCGGGCCATGTGCTCGACGATGTACGGGGGCACGATGCACTGCATGAATCGCTCCTGCGTGAAGGTGGGAAAGCTGGCGAGAGAGCCGCGGTCGGGCCGGTTCTCGTCAATCTGCCGGTTGGCCGGGCCGATCCTCCTGTGGGGGCTCGACCCCTAGACAGAGCGTACCCCGTGCGAAGGATCCCTGCTTGGCTGCCACCCCGTCTCGGCTCGTCGTGATCGCGGCCGTCGC
>JAPOJV010000174.1 GCA_029978085.1 bacterium | reverse complement strand
CACGGTGTCATCCTGGGGAGGGGTGGAGGGAGCCGAGAATACCAGACGCCACGCCGCGGGGCGGTACAATCGGCCGCCATGATGTGGATCGCCTGGAAGATGCTGATCGGGAACCGGGTCAAGTACCTCGGCATCGTGTTCGGCGTCGTCTTCGCCGCCCTCCTGATCGCGCAGCAGTCGAGCATCTTCTGCGGCCTGATGTCGCTCACGATCAGCCAGATCCGCGACACCGAGGGGCCCGACATCTGGGTCATGGACCGCAACGTCCAATTCGTGGACGACGTCAAGCCGCTCTCTGACACCGAGCTCTTCCGGGTCAAGAGTGTGCCCGGCGTCGAGTGGGCCGTGCGGTTCTACAAAGGATTGGGCAGGGCCAGGATCCAGGAGGGCAACTACCAGCAGATGATTCTGCTCGGTCTCGACGACGCCACGCTCGTGGGGGCACCTGCCGGTGTCTTCATGGGCTCGATCGCCGACCTGCGAAAGCCTGACGCGGTGATCATGGACGACGCCGGCTACAAGCGGACCTGGCCCGGCGAGCCCTACCGGCTGGGACGCACGTTCGAGATGAACGACCGCCGGGCCGTGCTCGTGGGCCTGACGAAGGCGAGCCGCACGTTCCAGAGCTTCCCGATCTGCTACACGCGGTACAGCCAGGCCGTGCTCTTCGCCCCGCCGGAGCGGAAGGTGCTCTCGTTCGTGCTCGCCGATCCCGCGCCGGGTGCCGACCCGGAGGAGGTCTGCCGTCGCATCGAGGAGCGGACCGGCCTCCAGGCCCTCACCCGCAGCCAGTTCGTCTGGAAGACGATCCGCTACTACCTGGAGAAGACCGGCATCCCGGTCAACTTCGGGATCACCGTGTTTCTCGGCTTCCTCGTCGGCACGGCGATCGCCGGCCAGACCTTCTATCTCTTCACCGTGGAAAATATCCGCCAGTTCGGCGCGCTGAAGGCGATGGGCACGAGCAACTGGACGATCCTCTGGATGGTGCTCGCGCAGGCGGTGCAGGTGGGCGTGGTCGGCTACGGTTTGGGCGTCGGCCTCGCGGCCCTGTTCGGCCAGGCGGTGCGCGGGGGCACGCGGCTCTCCTTCTTCATGCCCTGGCAGGTGCTCGCCATCACGGCCGCGGCGGTGTTTCTGATCGTGCTCCTCGCGAGCCTGCTCTCGATCCGCAAGGTGCTCGTCGTGGACCCGGCCATCGTGTTCCGCTCATGACGGCCTTCAATCGCACACGCACCGTCGCGCCGCAGACCGCCGCCCCGCCGGCTGGCCGCGATCTGGCCGTGCGGGTCCGCGGCGTGACGAAGGAGTTCGGCTCGGGTGACTCCGTCACGCGGGCGCTGCGGGGCGTCGATCTCGACGTGCCCTACGGCGAATTGCTCATGCTCGTGGGGCCGTCGGGCTGCGGGAAGACGACGCTCGTATCGATCATCGCGGGCACGCTCGAGCCCACCGCCGGCGAGGTGGCGGTGCTGGGCTTCGACCTCGTGGCCATGTCGAACGGTCGCAAGGTGCGGTTTCGCCGCGACAACGTCGGCTTCGTGTTTCAGGCCTACAACCTGCTTCCGGCGCTCACTGCCGCCGAGAACGCGGCCGTACCCCTGCTCATCGCCGGCTGGCGGCGCGGGCCGGCCGTCGAGGCGGCGAGCGACGTACTCGACACGCTCGGGCTCGGCGACAAGCTGGCGAGCCTGCCGAGCGAGCTCTCCGGCGGCCAGCAGCAGCGGGTGGCGATTGCCCGGGCGCTCGTGCACGAACCGCGGCTGCTCGTCTGCGACGAGCCGACCAGCGCCCTCGACGCCGAGAATGGCCGGATCACGATGGAGCTGATCCAGCGGATCGCGGTGCAGCCCGATCGGGCCGTGATCGTCGTGACGCACGATTCCCGTGTCTATTCGTTCGCCGACCGGATCGCCTCAATGGAGGACGGCCGGATCGACTCCATCGCCGCCGGCCCCCGGCAGACGGATATGTCCTCGGATTCCGCGGCATCGGGTAGCCTGTGACCATGTCCACCGCGCTGCCCGACGACCGCCCGCTCGCCGTCGATGTCGTGCCCCGCCCGCCGCGGCGGCTCACGCGTCGTCGCACGGTCGCCGATGTGGTCACGCAACTGATTCTGCCCGTCATCGCCCTTGGCCTCCTCGGCTTCGCCGGCTGGTATGTCTGGACAACCCGCCCGGTGGTGGGCAACCCCGCTCCACCGATCGCTCCCGCCCGCAGTCCGTTCGCCGACACGGTCGCGGCGGCCGGTATCGTCGAGGCTCGGACGGAGAACATCGCCGTCGGCTCTGCCACTCCGGGCGTCGTCGTCGAGGTGCTCGTGAAGGTGGGCGACGACGTGCAGCCCGGTCGACCGCTCTTCCGGCTCGACGACCGTGATCTCAAGGCGTTGCTCGCGGTGCAGAAGGCGGCGGTTTCTCAATCGAAGAGCGAACTGATTCGGCTCGAGGCCGAGCCCCGGAAGGAGAAGATTCCGGTGCAGGTCGCGCAGGTGAACGAGGCCAAAGCGGCGGTGATCCGCGAGACCGACGCCCTCAAGCGGGCCGAGGAGACGTTTGCCCGCAAGGTAACCACGGAGCAGGAGCTGATCGCCCGCCGCGAGGCGCTGGCCGGTGCCCAGGCGGCCCTCGAAAGGACGCAGGCCGATCTCCAACTCTTGGAGGCCGGTTCGTGGGAGTACGACCGTGACGTGGCGGCCGCGGCGGTGGATCGGGCGCAGGCCGAGGTCGATCGGATCGAGACCGAACTCGACCGGCTCATCGTGCGGTCGCTGGTGGCGGGCCGCGTGCTGCAGGTCAACGTGCGGCCGGGCGAATTCGTGGGCACGCCGCCCAACCAGCCGCTCGTGATCCTCGGCAACATCGAGCGGCTGCACGTGCGGGTCGACATCGATGAATACGACATCCCGCGATTCCGCGAGGGCCTGCCGGCGGTGGCCGTGCCGCGAGGCAACCTCCAGCAGCGGTATCCCCTCGAGTTCGTTCGCGTGGAGCCGTTCGTCGTGCCGAAGAAGTCGCTTACCGGCGACAACACCGAGCGGGTCGACACCCGCGTGCTGCAAGTGATCTACGAGTTCGACCCGACCGGCCTGCCGCCGCTCTACGTCGGGCAGCAAGTGGAAGTGTTCATCGACACACCCGCGGGCCCGTAGTCCGCAGCGGGTCGACCTCGTATGGGGGGGCGGGGCTGCCCATGCCCCGTCGCCGGACGCTCGCTACGGCATCCTGCCTTCGCTCGCTCGATGCTGACTGCGCTCCGGCATCCTGCCTGCGCTGGTCAGCAACGCCGGCTCCCGGGGCACGGGCAGCCCCTCACGACCCACGTAGCCCGGTCACGCCGTGACCGGAAAGAGGCGGCATATCACGGCGTGACATGCCCACGGGGCGTTTTCGCCGGACGAAACCCGGCTTGCAGCGGGGCGGGGGGGCTGGGACAGTCTCCGCCCGCTCATGACTCCGAGACTCCGTACCCACACCGTGGCGGCGAAATGGAGAACGTGCGTGCGGCGCTGCACCTGTCTGGCAGCCGCATGGATCGTTCTCTGTGGCGCTGCGCGCGCTGCAGATGAGCCCGAGGCCACACCCGCCGCGCCGATCGAGGCCGCTGTTGCCGACGATGGTGGCGGCATGTTTCTACCGGTGGGCGACGGGCAGGCGCTGTGGCGGCAGACGCTCGCCACCGTCGCCGCCGAGTGGCCGATCGTGCGGGCCGAGCCCCCTGATTTCTCGGCGTCGGCGGGCCGCGCCGGCGTGATTGAATCGGCCTGGGTCGAGCCCCCCGGTGGACCGCTTGCCGGCGCGACCCCCCAGCGGCAGCGGGTGATCGTGCGGGTCGTGCCCTCGCCCGGAGGCGCCTGGATCGATGCCGCCTTGCAGACGCAGTCGCTGGCGACCGCGCCGGCCGGCAATGCCGAGATCGGCCTGGTCAGCGCCTGGGAGACCGCGCCGGACAAGGGGAACATGACCGTGCAGCTGGCAGCCCAGCTGGCACCGGGTGCCGACGTCGTCACGACGCTGCCGCCGGTCGATTCCCGAGAAATGTTCGCGCCGCCGCAGGCCAAGCTTCCCTGGACCGACAGCCAGTTTCCCCGCGTCTCCCGCGCCGGCTACAAGGTGCTCGACGACTATCGGAATTTCTATTCGTGTGAGCCGCTCGTCTGTCTCACAGGGGCGTTCGGCGCCGGCGCCCTCATGGCCAACACCGGCTTCGACGTCACCATGCAGGACGCCTGGCAAAGCGGCGTGGCGCCGACCAGCCTCGGGACGTTCTTCTCCGATTGCAAGTTTCTCGGCGAGGGCAAATATCTGCTGCCCGTCGCTGGCGCCGCGGCGGTCACGGGCATGGCCTTCGAAGGTGCGCCCGTTGGTGACTTCATCGGCGAATGGGGGTCGCGGTCACTGCGGATGTTCGTCGTCGGCGCACCGCCGCTCTACGTGCTCCAGTGGGCGACCGGTGCCTCGCGGCCCGACGAGAGCTCGGCGGGCAGCAAATGGAAGGCGTTTCAGGACTCCAACGGCGTCAGCGGCCATGCCTTCATCGGTGCGGTTCCGTTCCTCGCTGCCGCCGACATGGTGGAGAGCCCATTGCTCAAGGGCACGCTCTACGTCTGCTCGACGTTCACCGGCTTCTCACGCATGACCGACAACGCCCACTTCCCGTCGCAGGTGTTCCTCGGCTGGTATCTGGCCTGGGCGAGCGCCCGGGCCGTCAATGCCACCGAGATGCACTTTGCCGACATGGAGGTGAGGGTGGTGCCGCTGCCGATGGCGGATTTGGGGGGCATGGCGATTGAGGCGCGGTGGTGAGTCGCTGCGCGCGGGTCGCCTGTCCGGAGAAGCCGGCTCGGGGGCGGCAACAGTCTCGTCGCGGTGGACCTCGAGGACTCGGTCCAAATGCTCCTCGAGCTGTCGCCGACCCCCTCGCCTCCTGTGAGCCGATGCGGCGTCGTGATTACTCCTCGAGCGGTTGTCGATTCCCTCGCCTGCGTCTGTGGGAGGTGGCGATGATCGCGATTCCCATCGCGGCGAGGGCGTAGGTGGTGGGCTCGGGGACGGTGACGACCCACGAGAGGCCGTAGTCGGTGGTCGTCAATGGCGTGCCGAGGGTGTTGTAGACCTCGTCGAGGCCCAGCACGCGGAGTTCGTAGAAGCCGTAGGCGGGGAGCGTGAGGCGGAGGAACTCGGCTGAGCTGTAGGGAGCGATCGACTGGGCCACGAGTGAGGGGCCGCCGACCGTATCGGTGCGGTAGAGCTGGAGCGAGAGGTTGGCGAGCGCCACGTCGGTGGCGGAAGCGACCGTGCTACCGACGGTGCGATCGGCGAACCAGGTGAGGGCGGCGGTCAACGTGCCGCCGGCGGGCAGCATGGAGGCGAAGGCGTAGGAGTTCACATTGCCCGACTCGGCGTCCGCGTCATTGAGCACCGTGCCGAGATCCCAGCCCCGCAGGTCGAGGCCGCTGCCGCCACTGCTGCCGGTCACGCCGAGCGTCGTGTTCACGCCAGCAATCAAGTAGTTCATGCCTCCGATATCGACGACGGTCGGGTCGCCGACATACGTCCGGTAGGCCCGGTCGAGGTTGATCATGCCGGCGCCGGCCGAGTGATCGAGGGCCTGGGAGGTGGTGATCACGCCGCTCACCGACTGCTGGCCGTTGTTCCAGCCGTTGGTAGTCGTGGCAGTGGCCATCATCGTGGCCTTGATGACGCGAGCGTCGAGCATCTCGGCGGTGTT
>JAPOJV010000212.1 GCA_029978085.1 bacterium | reverse complement strand
GGATCTCCAGTCCCTCGGCCACGATCGCCGTGTGGCTGCCCGGCCCACCGAGCTCCGTGGCGAAACCCTTCACGAACCGCCGATCGAGCGTGGCGGTCTCGCTCGGCGTGAGGTTGTGGGCCAGCACGATCACCGGCTGTGAGATCGCCGCTAGCGTCTCCCGCCGCTGACCGAGCAGGTTGCGGAGCAGGCTCTTCTCGATGTCGTAGATGTCGTGGGCCCGCTGCGAGATGTGGTTGTCGAGACTCTGAAACACCTTCGCGTAGCGGCGGAGCGTGCGGCTCACGGCATATTCCGGCCACCAGTTACGGTCGCGGACGGCGGTCTGCAGCTCCCGCTGCAGCTTCTCGTCGTGCAGCATCGCGAGGTGGGCCTCGAAGATGGCGGCGTACTGCTCGCCCAGTTCGGCCCGAATCGCGTCGCGATTCCGCTCCATCTCGCGGGCCGTCTCGCCGATCGCGTGGGCAAGGCGGGCCAGCTCGGTGTCCACGGCGCTGCGTTCGACGAACCGGCGGGGGATGCGAAATCCCTCGCTGTCGAGGACGAGCGCCTCACCGATCGTGACGCCGGGCGAAACGGCGATGCCTTGAAGTTTCAGCATGGGGCGCGTCCCGCCCGCCGGCAGCCGTCGGTCAGGATGTCTGCTCGGTTCCGTGTTCGTTGAATTTGCGTTCGAAAAGACCGCCAATGGCCTCGAGCGCCTCGCGGGCGTCGGGCCCCGTCGCCTCGACCACGAGCCGCGTGCCAGCCTCGGCCGCGAGCGTCAGCACGTCGAGAATGCTCTTGCCGTCGACCCGCTGCGCCTCGCCGACGAGCTCGATTCGCGACTGCCACTTCCGCGCCTCGCGGGCCAGCATGTCGGCAGGCCGTGCATGCAGACCCTGGCTGTTGGCCACCACGACCTCGCGCGTCAGCGTCTGTGCTCCCGCCGTATCGGCCCCGCTCACGACACCACTCCCTGGCTGTCGGCCTCCTCGAGGAGGTGCTGGATCTCCACCGGACCCTTCGCCGATTTCAGCAGCTTGCAGAACGACTCGTCACGAAGCTGCCGCGAGATGCTCTCGAGCGCCCGCAGGTGGTCGCCGGGCCGATCGGGGGGCGAGACGAGCAGGAAGAACAGCTGCACCGGGTCGCCGTCGAGGCTCTCGAATTCGATCCCGGACGGGCTCACCGCCACCGTGCCCACCAGCCGGGTCACGCTCGGGTGCTTCGTGTGGGGCACCGCCACGCCGCGGCCGATCCCCGTGCTGCCGAGATCCTCCCGCTTCATGATCGCCTTGACGATGCTCTCCTGATCGGAGGCGGCGATCCGGTTGGCATCGACGAGGGACTGCACCATCTCGCGGATCACGCCCTCCTTGGTGCCGGCTTTCACCTGGGCGCGGATGGCGTCGGTCGCGACAAAATCGGAGAACTTCATGCGTGTTGCTTGTCGAGGAGGCGTGGCGGAAGAATCGCAGGCAGCAGGCCGGCCGGCGGCTAGACGCGGCGGGTGTTCTGCACGTGCTTGTGGTCGCGAACCTTTTCCTTGTGCTTGCGGAGCTGCTGCTCCAGCTTCTGCACCGCACCGTCGACGCTCCGCCAGAGCTGGGCCGCATGCTCCCGGGCGACCATCTCGTGGAAATGCTCCGCCGAGGCGATGATTTCCACGGCCGGAAGCGTGGCATTTTCGAGGTCGACCGTGACGTTCAGTGCCGTCAGCCGGTTGAAATACCGCTTCAGCCGCGACACCTTGCTCGCGATCTTGGACTGCGCCGCCGGGCTGAGATGCCCGTGCCGCGCGGAAACGTTGATTTGCACCCTGAACAGCCCTCGCCGGGGAATTTCGTCGTCTGATATGTGAAAAACCGCCCGCCGCCGGCATCGCCGGCGGCCGATCACGGTCGTGACGGGATCATATCACCGGGCTCTGCGGGCACACAAACCGCGCGCCGCACATGCGGCGGAAACGCCTCCTCAGGCTCGAGCAGCCTCATGGGGGCGCCGGCGGCGTGCCGCGCAGCCGCCCATCCTGCTGCTGTCGCCGCCACCACTCGACCCCGTCGCGCCGCTGGTCGGGTCGACCGTCGGGCCGATACCGCAGCCGGTCGACGGCCGTTGGATTCGTCAGCTCCGTAAGCCGTTGAAACGCATACCGCCGCACCACGAGGTGCGGGTCGTCGAGGGCATCGACCAGCCATGCATCGGCACCCGCAGCCAGGTCGGCCGGCGTGAAGCCGCGGGCCAGCCGAGTGACGGCATCAGCCGTGCCCGGCGGAGCCTGCTCGGCACATGCCTTGGCGAACCGGGCCGCCGCATTCGCCCCGCGGGCGAGCGCCAGGGGCACGGTGAGCGATTCGAGCTTCGCCCATTGCCCGGCGTAGAGCTCGCGGCCCTGACTCTCCGCCGAAAGCTGCCGGACGGCTTCGTCATAGTCGCCGAGCAAGGCCAGCGTCGCGGCGGCCAGCACCCGCTGCTCGCCGCGTGGATCGGCAGCGAGCTGCCGGAGCGCAGCCTGTGCGGCCCCGGCGGCGGGCAGCCGTGATGCGAGGCCGAGCGCGGCCTGACGGTCAGCGGCCTCGACGTCGATCCTGCCCGCGAGCCAGCCGGGCACTGCAGTGGCCGGTGTCATCACGACCACATCGGGTGTCACCGACGACCATTCGGCGACCGCGCCCGCTGGAACACGCCCTTGGGGATCGAAGCCGCCGAGCGGCTGCTGCACCGGCCCGCCATCCTCGGCCGTCTGCTCCCACGCGATGCCACCGGCCGACACGAGCCTGGCCCGCCGTGTCGCGGCGCCGGCCGCGGGATCGGAGCCCGGCTCCCGGTCGAGCACCACCTCGATACCCAGCGGCGCCTCGAGGCCGGCGCGAACGCGGCCCACGAGGCCGGCCGCCGTGATGCCCAGTCGCGCTGCCGGATCATCCGCCACGACGACCGCGCGACCGAACAGAACCTCAAGCCGCACACCGCCATCGGTATCGGTCACGACGGCCGCCCGTGTGCTCGGCTGCAGCCGGATCCGCAGGCCGCCGATCACGAGCTCCGGCTGACTGAACGGAGGCGATACGAGTTCAGCCGGCAGCGCGACGGCCGCCGCAGCGGGTCGCGCCTGCCACTCCAGCGGCTGCTGCGGCGCGGCGGCAGAGCCGACGAGCAGCACGAACGGTCCTGCGACGACGGCTGCGGCAGGCTTCGGCGCGGCCGTCGCGGCAGGCACAGGCTCGTCAGCCGCCGGGGCTGGTGGAGCAGGCGCCGCGACGGCGGAAGGCGCTGCGATCGCCAATGCCTCTCCTTGCGGCACGCGGGCTGCGATTGCTGCGGCCGCGGCACCACTTGCTGGCGGCTGGGGTTGTGGCTCCGGAGGCGCCGCAGGCGGAGCACCAGGCGGCGACTCGCGGACCGCGATCGGCGCCGGCGTGTCGGCCGGCGGCGGCGCGGGCACGGGAGGCGGCGCGGCCGGCTCGCTCACGACGGTCGGCGGCTCGG
>JAPOJV010000160.1 GCA_029978085.1 bacterium | reverse complement strand
CATCGTCCAATGGGTGGTCGGGTTGTTCAGGCTGCCACGGTTGCCCGGCGCCGTGGTCAGCGAGGCCGACGGAAACGTGCCGTTGGCCTGGTGGTAGCCCTGCATAGCGACGACCAGTTGCTTCACGTTGTTGCCGCACTGCAGCCGCCGGGCCGCCTCGCGGACGCCCTGCACTGCCGGCAGGAGCAGGGCCACGAGCAGCCCGATGATCGCGATCACGATCAGCAGTTCCACGAGCGTCATGCCCGGGCGGTGCAACCGAGGCATTCCGTTCACGACGCTGCGCGTCGCCTCCGAGCAGCCGCCCAGCCGGCGACGACCACTCCGAAGCCGGCGAGCGCGACCCCGGCCGGCTCGGGCACGACGATGATCGACAGCGTGCCCGTCGCACTGTTGAACGTCATCGACTGGTTGGCGGCGCCCGTGTTCGTCGTCCAGAAGCCGGCGTTGTTGGTGAATGTGAGGTCGGAGTAGGACGAGCCGACCATCGTGATCGACGAGAAGGTGCCCGCCAGGCTCGACGTGCCGTCGGGCGTGAAGAGGTTGAACGTCGTGCCGTCGGCGAACGTCTGATTGAAGTTGAGCTGGAGGGCGCCGCCGAAGGTCAGGTCGGTGCCGTTGAGCAGGTCGATCGCGTCGTAGCCGGGGTTTGCGCCGCGGCTCGTGCCCCAGACTTCCATGAGCGTCGTGCCGGAGAGCGCCACGGTGCCGCCGCCGTCGTAGGTGAGCAGCCCGGGGCTGTTGCCCGGCGAGAGCAGGCCGTTGATCGCGAGGGCGGTGCTCGGCCCGAGCAGCACGGTACCCTTGCCCTTGAGCGTCTGGCCCGCCGCGATCGCAAACGTGGACCTCGCGGTGAGGTCGAAGACGGCCCCGCTCGAGCCCGCGTCGCCCACGACGATCAGGGCGCTGTTCGCGAACGACCCGCCGCTGCCGAGCGCGAGCGTGCCGCCCGAGATGATCGTGCTGCCGGTGTAGGTGTTGGCGGCGGTGAGCGAGAGCGTGCCGGAGCCGCTCTTCACGAGGCCCGCGCCCCCCGAGAGCGTGCCGCTCAGGACTGCGTCCACGGCGGCCGAGCCGTCGCCCACCTGGATCGTGCGATCGGTGCCGGCGCTGCCGAGGGCGATCGGGTTTTGGAAGTCCACGGTGTGCGTGGCACCCGCCGCACCGAGAATGAAGGTGCTGCCCGAGGCGACGAAGTTGCCGGTGCCCCACGTCACCGCGGCACTCGCGCC
This sequence comes from bacterium, assembly GCA_029978085.1. Lineage (GTDB taxonomy): Bacteria > Planctomycetota > Planctomycetia > Pirellulales > UBA1268 > QWPN01. Next base: position 5,513 of record JAPOJV010000160.1, on the reverse strand, counting down.
GCCGAGGTTCACCGTGCGGTTGGCGCCGTAGGCCGCGAAGCCACCGCCGTTCGTGAGATTGACCTGGCTTGTGGCGGTGCCGAGGCCGCGGGCGAAGTTGCCCGCTCCGAGGCCGAGCACGCCGCCGTTCAAGACGATCGCCGAGAGCCCGCCGGCCGAGCCGATGCCGCCGTTGATGGCGCTGCCGCTAGCGAGAAGGAGCACGCCGCCAGAGATCGTGGTCGCGCCGGTGTAGGTGTTCGAGCCGGAGAGAGCCAAAAGGCCGGAGCCGACCTTGGTCAACGAGAGTGCGCCAACGCCGCTGGTGGGATTGAAGTTTTGCCCGACCACGCCGCTGAACGTCGAGGACGTCGAGAGGGCGCCGATCTGATACGTCGTGTTGTAACCGAACGGCGTGGCAATCCTGCCGTTGCCGCTCAATTCGCCCATGGCGATCGTGCCGCCGCTGACGGCCATGGGAAGGAACGTGCCGGCCCCCGACACCACGAACCGGGTGTTCGTGCCGGTGAGATTCGGGCTCGGGCTGCCGATGCTGCCGAAACCCACGAACTGCCCGCTGGCCGCGGTCGCCGACAGGATCCCGCTGAACTGCGACAGGTCGCCCGAATAGTTCACGCTGTAGAGGTTGCTCAATCCAACCACCTCGATCACGCCGGAGCCCGAGACGGCGTTCTTGTATCCATCGCTGTAATACGCCCCTGAGATGAACGAATTTTGAGTTCCAGACGCCTGTGCCGTGAGCCGGATCGTCCCGGATGAGCCAAGCGCGATCGTGCCGGTGCCGAACGACCTCAGGTTCGAGCCGACCACGAGGCCGCCGTTGACCGTCGTTGGGCCGGTGTAGGTGTTCGCGACCGAGAGCGTGAGCGTACCGGCGCCGGTCTTCACGAGGCTGCCTGTGCCGCTGATCGTTCCCGAGAGAGTCTGGGCCGCGTCGCTGCCGTAGACGAACTCTCCCGCGTTGGCGATCGTGCCGGCGTAGCTGCCGCTGCCGAGCACGCCGTTGCCGGCGAAGGCAAGCCGCCCGGCCGAGATCGTCGTGGCGCCGCTATAGCCGTTGGTTCCCGTGAGCGTGAGCGTGCCGGTGCCGACCTTGCGAAGCGACGACCATCTTGACGTCCCACTCAGGCCCGTCGTGTCGTTGTTAATACGGCCACTGAACGTGGACGAGGTTGACAGCGCACCGATCTCCCATGTGGTGGCGCGGTTGTGGCTTCCATTGATAGTGCCGTCGCCGCTGAGTTCACCCATCGCGATGGTGCCTGTCGCGCCGAGCACTCCCAAGAAGCCCCCCGCACCGGACACGACGAATCGTGCATTCGACCCGGTCGCGTTGAGGCTCATGGTCGATGTGTTGCCGAATCCGACGTAGGTGCCCTCGGCGGCCGTTGCCGACACGGTGCCCGTGAATCCGGACAAATCGCCTGAGTAGTTGACGCTGAAATTGCCGCTCCGGCCGAGGAGCTGCAGCGTGCCGGAGCCGGACACCGTATTCGTGTAGCCGTTCCCGTAAAAGGCGGTGAAAAAACCGCTTTGGGTGCCGCCGTTCGAGCCCGTCAGCTGCAGCGTGCCGGAGGCGCCGATCTGGATCGGGCCCGTGCCAAACGACGACAGGCCCACGCCGGAGGTGGCGGTGTTGGAGGTCAGCAATCCGCCGTTCACGGTCGTCGTGCCGGAATACGTGCTGACACCCGAGAGCATGACCGTGCCGTTGCCCGACTTGGTGAGCCCCCCCGTGCCGGCGATCGCGCCGGAAAGCGTCGCGTTGCCGCTGCCGGCGACCGTGAGCAGGTTGCCCCCGTTGGTGATTCCGCTCGACACCGTCAGGAGGCTCGAGGAATCGTTCGTCCAGCTCTGGGCGGCGCCGAGCGTGATCGGGCTATTCTGAATCGTCACCGCACCGGCGCCCGCGTTCAGCGTGATCCCGCCGCCGTTGATCGCGAGCGTCTGGCTCGCGGTGCCGATCGTGTAGCTGCCGGTGAAGGGGTTGAACGTGATGCTGCCCGCCGTCGTCGTGCCGCCGGCGAGCGTGATCGTGCCGCCAGTGCCACCGAAGATCGCGTCGTCGGGTGTGGCGTTGCTCCAGGTCTGTTGCGTCGTGCCGTTCCACCAGCCGTCGGTGGCCGTCCACGTGCCGCTGCCGCCCGTGCCGCTCGTGCCCCATGTGAGCGTGGCGGCATGCACGGGCGCGGCCGCGACGCCGAGCAGCGCGAGACAGCATGCCGCCAAGGCCGTCAGCCGCGTGAGTTGCCGGGTTTCATTGTGACGGTTGACCATGTCATTGCCCCCCATTCGAGGATGTGCCTCGCCTTTGCCTATCGATACGAACTCTGAGAAGTGCCTCACCCCTGCCATTGTTTCAGGAAAGGTTCGCGCGCCAAATCCATTCTTGTGCATGGCATGGCAAAACTTTTGCACCTTTCGCCAACCATTGCCGCACCCCGCCTGAAGCTCGAAACACAATAGGTCACGGTATCAGAAACCCGACCTCGCCGAGTTGCATAAATGCGCGAAAGTGTTGCATGCTTGCATTGCGGGTCGCGGAACGCTGAAGTAGGGAGCGAAAGTGAGGCCATGGCGAAAAAGCCCCGGCAGGTCGCCGTTATTCTCGACGTCTCGAGTCCCTATCAGCGAAAGATGATCCGGGGCGTGGCCGCGTATGCCCGTCAGGCCGGGGGCTGGCGGCTGTATGTCGAGGAAAATCCGCTCGACACGTTGCCCGACCTGAAGGCGTGGCGCGGAGACGGGATCATCACGGCGTTCACCGAGCGGCGCTACGCCGCGCTCGTCCGTGGCCTCGATCTCCCGGTCGTCGGTGTCGAGGGCGGATATGGCTGGTACGAGCCGGACAGCGGCATTCCCTACTTTGCCACCGACGACGCAGCCGTTGCCCAGATGGCCGCTGACCATCTGATTGGCCAGGGCTACTCCAGGCTCGCCTTCTGCGGCCTTCCCAAGAGCCGGCAAACCGAATGGGTGGAACGCCGCCGGCGGGCGTTCGTCGCCCGCGCCCGAGAAGCGGGCGTGCCCTGTCATGTCTACGCCGGGCACCACCAGTCCACCCGGCAGTGGGCGGCGCTCCAACGCGACCTCTGCACGTGGCTCCGCTCACTCGAAAAACCGGTGGGCATCATGGCCGCCAACGACGCCCGGGCCCGCCATGTTCTGGAGGCCTGTCGGTCCGTCGGCCTCCGTGTGCCCGAGGACGTGGCCGTGATCGGCGTCGATAACCACGAACTGATGTGTGAGCTGACCGATCCGCCACTCTCGAGCATCGAGCAGGGAGCACAGGAACTCGGGTACCGGGCGGCTGAATTGCTGGACCAGATGATGGCCGGCAAGCGGCCCCGCGCACTTGCCAACCTGGTGGCCCCGGAACGGGTGATCGTCCGCCGGTCGACCGACACGCTGGTGATCGGCGACGCCGACGTGGCGAAGGCCATGCGATTCATTCGCGACCATGCCTGCGAGCATATCCGCGTCGCCGATGTGCTCGACCAGGTGGCGGTCTCACGGTCCACACTCGAAGCCCGATTCCGGACGATCGTCGGCAAGACCATCCGCGACGAAATTCACGATGCGATGCTGCGGCACGCACAGGAGTTGATTGCCGCGAAAGAGCTGACGCTGAAACAGGTGGCGCGAGAGGCCGGTTTCTCGCACGTGCAACACATGACGAATCTGTTTCGCCGCCGACTCGGCCGAACGCCCGGCGAGTTTCAGCGGCTGGCCCGCCTGGGCGGGGCGTAGGCCGCCCGCTGTTGCACGTGCTTTCGCCCGCGCAGCATCGCGGCATGTCAGGGGACGGCCGCGTGGATTCCCTTAGCTCGCGCTTCGGGCTTCCAAGCAGGAAAATCCGGGGGCACAATCCAATCCGAATACTTGGTGGTCTGCTGCAGTCCGTAGTGAACGCATGCCATCCCGCTCGTGATCGCGAAGCGAATGCCCGACGCCCGCATTTCGACGCGGAACGTGTTCAGGAAATCGAGCGGTGCCTGCATGAAAACCTCGATCCCGGCGATCCCGACTCTGATTCCGCCGAGACCGCTCTGATCACCGCTGGCAGCATAAAGGCACACGTGGGTGAAGCCGTCCTCCGCACGGCCCTCCGCACGCCATAATCGCCCGTCTCACGCCGTGCGGGGAGCACGGCCGTCCACCAGCACGTCGATCGTCCCGGTCTCGACGCGGTAGAGCCAGCCGTGGATCCGGGGCCGCTCCCCCTTCGCGTGCATGTTGCGAATGAGCGCCAGGTTGCGGAGATGCTTGATCTGGAGCTTCACGTTCTCTTCCGTGAGCACGGCCAGCTTCTCCTCCCGCGAGAGGTTGCGCTCGCGGGCGATCCGGTCGGCCGCCTCCTTGGCCCCCGTCGCGATGCAGAGCCAGTCGGCGATGTAGTTCTCATGGACGCCGTCCTCGATGGCGGCGATGCCGCCACAGCGGGTGTGGCCGCAGACGATGATGTCCTCGACCTGCAAATGCACGACGCCGTATTCGAGAATGGCGCTGATGTTCACGTCGTTGAAGGCCACGATGTTGGCGACGTTGCGATGGACGAACATCGTGCCGGGCTTCGAGCCCGTCATCTGGTGCTCGCTCACCCGCGAATCGGAACAGCCGATCCAGAGCACCTTCGGCGTCTGGCGGTCGGCGATGGCGTGGTAGTAGTCAGCGTGCGGGCGAAACTCGTCCGCCAGGAATTTCTCATTGCCTTGCAGCAGTTCATCGATCATGTCGTCTCTTCCTGTGGCAGATCGGCAGCGTCCAGAGCGGTATAGTAGCCGTTCTTCACCGCCATCGCTGGCAGCCACCGGATGCAGCCGACTCCATTCCTCCACCAGCTCGTCACCCTCTCCGGCATCCGGGATGGCGACACGCTTCGCTCGTTGATCGCCGCGATCGTGGCGATCGCCCTGCTCTTCTTCACCGCGCCGCGACACACTCGGCAACGTATTCTCCGGCCTTGCGCTCCAGGCCGAGCGGCCGTTCGAGCTTGGCGACTGGATCCAATACGACACCAATCCAGCCCACATCGGCCGGGTGGTCGAGGTCAACTGGCGAGCCACCCGCGTGATCACGCTCGACGAGGCGTTCGTCGTGATCCCCAACGGCCAGCTCGGGCTCGCGTCGATCCGCAACTTCAGTAAGCCCGACCCGTGGTCCCGGCGGTCGCTCTTCGTGACGACTCCCTACGCCGTGTCGCCGCAGCTCGTGCAGAAGGTCATCCTCGAGGCGATCCGCGGCAGCTTCGGCGTGCTCGATCATCCCTCGCCGTCGGTTGTCACAAACGCCTTCACTGACCGCGGCGTCGAGCACTGGGTGCGGTTCTTTACCACGGAATTCGACAAGCGAGATCGGGTGGACGGCATGGCCCGCGATCGAATCTGGTTCGCACTGGCGCGGCACGGCATCGAGATCCCAGTTGCCACACAGCAGGTGAGGCTCTCCAGGCTGCCCCGGAAAATCCGGGACGGGAACGGATTTCACCCTTGTTGGTCGATAGCCGCGATGGT
>JAPOJV010000009.1 GCA_029978085.1 bacterium | reverse complement strand
CGCGGCGTCCGTCGTAGCCGCGCGAGCACGAGCAATCCGCCACCGATCCCGAGCAGCGCGAGCGTGCCCGGCTCAGGCACGCACTCGGTCACGTTTGTGAACCGAACCTCGTCGATTTGCCAGGCAGGGGTGGGGTTGTAGCTGACGTCGTAGGGGCCGAGGTGCGTGTTGACGAACCGCACCTGGAACACGTCTCCCTCGAGGAGTGGTATCTGGCCCTTGGTATTCTTCCATGCAGACGGCCCGAACTCGGGCGAAGTGCCCTCCCAGGCGAGCCCGACTTCGAGCGGAAACGGCGGTGGAGCCGTCACCGAGTAGGTTGGAACAATGTCAGAGTACGTAATCGGGCTTGCCTGAAAGCCGCTCCCTGATGAAATCACTCGATACTGCAACTGACCGAGCCCGGTCGGGATCGTGCCGCTCGTCCCCGTGAACGTGGCGAAATTGAAGAGGTGCAGCACCTCGATCGTAACGGTGTCCTTGGTGACGCAGAGAATCGGGCTGGTGAGGTAATTGGCCGAGACGTCACCGAGCGTCCGCGACTCGCCATCGACGGTCCAATACCCTGCTGTCGGGCTTCCGTCCCACACCCAAGTCGTGGCAAGCGTGTTGTAATTCGAGGCGGTCCAACCGCCGTCACTTGTGTTGAAGTTGTAGTTGAGGGCCTTGGCTGACGATGCACCGACGAGACATCCGATCAGGGCCAAGGCCAGGCTGTGGCGATGCCAACGTGAAAGTCGCATGACGAATCTCCGCATCGGCTGTGCGGCGTCCACTGCACCTGATCACGCCGACATGCAGTTCGGCGCAGGGAAACAGGCGTTCGCAGGGAGCGGCTCACGCCACTCGTCCACGTCGGCCTACGCTGCGCCGGGGCTTCGGAAAGAGCCGAAGGGCCCAGCAACTCGTCGTCCGAGTCGATCGCCGTGATGGTGCCCGCGAGCGGTTTGCTCACGGGCGTCGTCCCGGCACGACCAACCTTTTCGCGTGACGAGCGGTGCGGGCAAGCAGCGCGACGCTCGTGCCGGATTCACGAGGAAAAACCGCGTGTTGCCGCAAACGGACACCCGCGGTGCATCCGTCGTCACTCGCCGTAGTCCCTCACGCCGGCTCCGGCTCGATCGTGGCCGACATCGACCCCTTCGAGCGGGCGAGCAGCCGGTCGGCACCGAAGGCGTGGATTTGGTCCCGCTTCAGTTCAGCGTGCTCCTTCGTCGTGGTGAGCACGATCGCCCGCCCCTGCTTGTCGACCTGCCGTGCGAGCGTCACGCCCCGTTCGGCGGGATGCCCGAACAGTTTCCGCAGCATCGCCACGACGTAGTCGTAGGTGTGGTCGTCGTCGTTCCAGAGCACCACGTGATACCGTGGCTGCCGCTTCGGCTTCGCCTGCTTTTCAGGAGCGGCGGCAGCCGGCACTGGGCTCGCGGTGTCGGGCTCGGCAACGGCACTGGCGGAAGCGGGCATCGGTCTGGCAGACTCCCGGTTTCGGGGGCATGATTGCCCCACGCGACCGCCCAGTATAGGCGGTCGATCCGCCGTTTCCGCGGCCGTCAGCAGCCATCCCGCCGCCCCAGCCCCGATTTCCCCGGAGTGTCCCCGTGCTCGACCGCCGCTTCGTCGCCGACAACATCGCTCTCGTCGCCGCCAACTGTAAAAGCCGCGGCTCCTCGGCCGACGTGGCCCGATTCGCCGACCTCGACCGGCTGCGGCGGCAGTTCCAGTCAGACATCGACCGGCTCAACCAGCAGGCGGGTCAGGTGAGCAAGTCGATCGGCAAGGCGGCCGACGCGGCCGAGCGAGAGGCGATGAAGGCCGAGGGCCGCCGGCTTCGCGAGGAGGTCGCGGCGCTCGAGGCGAAGGCGGGCGAGATCGTCCGTGAGGCCGACGAGATCCTGCGGGCCATCCCGAATCTCACGCATCCGGCCGCGCCGGTCGGCGGCGAGGCCGACGCTGCCGAGATCCGCCGCGGGGCCACGCCCCTCCCAACGTTCGACTTCAAGCCCCGCGACCATGTCGAGATCGGCGAGCAGCTCAAGCTCTTCGACTTCGAGGCGGGGGCGAAGGTGGCCGGCCACGGCTTCTACTTCCTCGTGAACGACGCCGTGCTTCTCGAGCTGGCCCTGCAGCGGTATGCGATCGAGCTCCTGCTCCGCGAGGGCTTCACGGTGATGACCACGCCCGATCTCGCGCGGGACGTGATCCTCGAAGGCACCGGCTTCATGCCCCGCGGCCCCGAGACGCAGATCTACTCGATCACCGACAGCGATCTCTCGCTCGTGGCCACGGCCGAGATCACGCTCGGCGGCGCCTTCCACGAGCGGATCTTCGAGGCCGACGAGCTGCCCCTCAAACTCTGCGGCATCAGCCACTGCTTCCGCACCGAGGCCGGCGCCCACGGCCGGGCCACGCGTGGGCTCTATCGCGTGCATCAGTTCACGAAGGTGGAAATGTTCGCCTTCACGACGCCCGAGGAGAGCGAAGCGATGCACGCCCTGCTGCTCGACCTCGAATGCCGGCTGTTCGACGGCCTCGGCATTCCCTACCGCGTGATCGACACCGCCTCGGGCGACCTCGGCGGTCCCGCCTACCGCAAGTTCGACCTCGAGGCCTGGATGCCGGGCCGCGGCGAACGCGGCGAGTGGGGCGAGGTGACGAGCACGTCGAACTGCACCGACTACCAGTCCCGCCGGCTCGCGATCCGTTACCGCAAGCCCGGCGAGAAGGGCACCCAGTTCGTGCACACGCTCAACGGCACGGCCATCGCGATCAGCCGCGCGATCATCGCGGTGCTGGAGAATCACCAGCAGGCCGACGGCAGCGTGAAAGTGCCCGACGCCCTCGTCCCCTGGATGGGCAAGAAGGTGATTTCCCCGGTCGCCCCGTAGTCCGCATGCTTCATGTAGGCCCGTCACTCCGTGACTTGTGTTCCGGTGTGGGCAAGTCACGCTGTGACTTGTGTTCCGGTGTGGGCAAGTCACGCTGTGACTTGTGTTCCGGTCACGGCGTGACCGGGCTACTGTGACCGGGCTACCACTTCAGGCCGAACTTCGCGCCCTGGGAGTCGCTGCTGAGGCCGCCCTTGAGCGGCGACGTTCGCTTCTTCACCACGGGCGGCGGAGCCGGCTCTTCGGCCTCAGGCTCCGCGCGGTCGGCCACATCCGATTGGGCCGCCGGCTTCGGGGCCAGGGCCTTGACCGAGAGTGAGAGCCGCTGCTCATCGGGATCGATCGCCAGCACGCGGCACTCGACCTCTTGGCCTTCGCGGACGACGTCGGCCACGCTGCGGATGTGCCGCGTGGCGAGTTCAGAGATGTGCACGAGCCCCTCGACGCCGGGCTCCAGCTTCACGAAGGCGCCGAACTGGGCGAGCTTGCTCACGACGCCCTTCACGGTGGCGCCGACGTGATACTTCACCGCCGCCCGCTTCCACGGGCTCTCGATGAGGTCGCGGGCCGAGAGGCCGATCTTGCCGGTCTGGGGATCGATCTTCTTCACGATCACGCGGACCTTCTGGCCCGGCTGCAGCACGTCGGCAGGGTTGGCCACCCGCTCCCACGACAGCTCGCTCACGTGCACGAGCCCCTCGACACCACTGCCGATATCGACGAACGCGCCGAAGTCGCGAACGCTCCGCACCGTGCCCTCGAGCTCGGTGCCCGGCTCGAGTGTTTCGAGCATCGTCGCCCGGGCGTCGGCGGCCTGCTTTTCGATCACGGCCCGCCGCGAGAGCACGAGCCGGCGGGCGGCCGGCACGATGTCGGTCACGAGCGATTCGAGTGTCTGCCCCACCATCTCCTCGAGGTTCTCGACCCGCCAGGTGCTCACGAGGCTCGCAGGCATGAAGCCGCGGAGACCGGCGACCTCACACTCGAGGCCTCCCTTGTTGGCCGCAACCACGCGGGCCTCGACGATCATCCCCGCCTGGATCTGCGACCAGTCTTCGATGGCCACGGCGTGATTCGCCGGGGCGACTTCGTAGAGATTGTCTTCCTCGTTGCGGCTGCCGATCGACACCTCGATCGTCGCACCCACCTCGGGCAGATCCTGGCCGCGGTCGTGCAGCGGCGCGAGCTTGAGCGCGCCCTGGCGATTGCCGCCGAGGTCGATGAAGGCTGTGTCGGCACCGACGGAGAGAACGGTGCCAGTCACTCGCGTACCGGGATCGAGCGGGGCATCGACCCGGGCCGGCGTGGCGGTTGCGAGGAGCGCATCCACTTCCAGGCCGCCGAGGGCCGCCTCGTAGTCGGCTTCGAGATCCTCGTCGAGGGCACCGCGGAGGCTGGGCACGGCCACTCGCTTCGCCGGCGGGAGCACGTCGGTGAACGACGGCTTCGCGTCCCGATCGCGGCGCCGGCCTCGGCCGCCGCGGTCGCGGCCACCAGCCGGCGGGGCGGGCTTGTCACCGGCGGGGGCGGTCGGCGCGGGGGCTGCTGCGGCCGGCTGCGACACGGCCGATTCAGGGGCCGCGTCTGCGGCTGCGGGTTCCGCTGTCTGCGGCTTGGCGGCCGGCGGCGAGATGTATTGATACTTCGGGGCGAGCGACGGCGGCTTCGCTCCGGCTCGCTGCGTGCCGATCGCGATCCGTCGGGCCGGAGTCGACTCGGCAGCTGCATCGGCAGCCGCCGGAACACTTTCAGGCGATTCCATCGACTCCTCGTCTCAACCCCAGCCGAGCTTCAAGCAAAAAGGGGCATGGATGCCCTAACAAACCACTGACCCAAAAGCAAAAAGGGGCATGGATGCCCTTTTTGCGTATGTACTGCGGGAAACAGGACTTGAACCTGCACGGTATTACTACCACCAGGCCCTCAACCTGGCGCGTCTGCCAATTCCGCCATTCCCGCGGCGTGAGCGTGGCCCGAAAGCCACCGCCCCATTCTTGAATCGTTCGAATTCCAGTCAAGCCACGTCGCTGGCGGGCTTGGCCGGCGTCGTTTGTGCGGCTGCGGGCAGCGGCTGGAGCCGCCGCGACGCGACCACATCGACCGCCCGAGCCAGAGCAGCCAGTCCCGCAAACGTGGCCGCGGTCCAGGCCACATCGCCCACCGGCATCCAACGGTAAAAGGGGAGTGCTGCCGCGAAGCAGGCCAGCAACCCTTCAGTCGTGTGCGGATACTCAGCCGTGAACCACCAGAAGGCGAGGTTCGTGGCCAGGAAAAACACGAGCGAACTGGCGAGCGCCCCGGCGAGCAGGGCCATCACCGCCGCAGCCCGGCTTCCTGTCGCCATCCGCCGCAGCAGGCCGCCGAGCAGCACCGGCCACGCGGTCGCCGCAAACACGACGGCCGCCATCGGCAGGCTCTCGTACGCATCCAGGCCGAAGTTGCTTACCACGAGCGAGGCGAGCGGCACCGTCGCGGCCACCAGCGGATTGGGAAACACGGCGCCGGCTGCCAACGCTACGGCCGCCATCGGCGTCACGTGCCAGGTGGGCTGACAGAGCCGGCCGGCCACGCCGAGGGCGACGAGCGCCAGCCAGACGATCGCCAGTGCAGCGGGAGTGCTCCGCAGCGAGCCGAGAACCGCGTCGCTGCCGGCAGCGGAACCGTGAACGCGGGCGTGCGGGGCGGTGGGGTGGGACATGGGCGGGGTCGTCCTCCGTGCGCGTGGGCTGCCCTGGCACCGGGCGCAGGGACGTGCGGACCCCCTCTGGGGCTCTCCGCGACAGCCGATACACTAGCCGTTTTCCCGCTCAGAGCAAGCGAAACCGTCGAAAGCTCCTCGCCATGCCGGCATCCGTCCGCGATCCCGCCACGCTCGCGGTCGAACGGCATTCCGACGGCCTCGTCGTGTTCACGTTCACCGTGCCGGATCACCGGCACAACGTGATCACGCCCCGATTTCTGGCCGACCTGGCCGCAGCCCTCGACGACCTCGAACGGTCGTCCGGGCGGCTGATCCCCCGGGGCCTCGTGCTGCGGTCGGGCCGCGAGGGGTCGTTTTTCGCCGGCGCCGACGTCTCCCGCCTCGACGCCCTCCGTGATCTGCCGGCGGCGGAAATCGCCCGGCTGTGCGACGCCGGCCGGAGCCTCTTCGCCCGGCTCTCGGCGGCCCCCTGGCCGAGCGTGGCGGTGATCGACGGCGTCTGTCTCGGGGGAGGCCTGGAACTGGCGCTGGCCTGCGACCTCCGAGTGGCGACGACGGCTTCCCACACGAGCCTCGGATTTCCCGAGGTGAAGCTCGGCCTGCTGCCGGGCTGGGGGGGCACGGTGCGGCTGCCGCGACTGATCGGCCCCGGGCCGGCCATCGAACTCGCCGCGGCCGGGGAGAGCGTCACGGCGGAAGCCGCAGCACGGCTCGGCCTCGTCGACGCCTGTGTGCCCAGTGAACAGGCTCTCGAAACTGCCCGTCAGCTGATCGATGTGGAGACCACCACTGGCGGCATCGCCGCCCGCCGCCGGCGGCAGGTGGAGCCCGTCGCGCTCGACCCGCAGGAGCGGGCATTTCTGGAAGCGACGACCGCGGCGGTGATCCTGGGCCGCACCGGCGGCCACTATCCCGCGCCCCCCGCCATCCTGCAGACGATCCTGGCCGGCAGCGACGTCGATGCGGCTGCCGCCGGCGCAATCGAGTCGCAGGCCTTCGCGAAGCTCGCGGCCACGCCGGTGTCGGCGCAGCTCGTGCGCGTGTTTCGGATCGGCGAGCGGAATCGCCACGATTCCGGCGTGGCGGGCGACGTGACGCCGGCGGAGGTGCAAACCGCGGCGGTCGTGGGGGCGGGCATCATGGGCGCCGGCATCGCGGCGAGCCATCTGCGGGCCGACGTGCCGGTGACGCTCGTCGATGTCAACGCCCAGACGCTCGCCGCGAGCGTGCCGGGCATCCTCGACGAGGCGGCCTGGGATCGGGCCACGAAACGCACCGACCCGGCGCGGGCGCTCGCGCTGGCCGGCGGGCTCCGCACGGCCACGCAGCTGGCGGCGATCGCCGGCGCCGATCTCGTCATCGAGAGCGTGACGGAGCGGCCCGACGTCAAGACCGCCGTGCTCGCCGACATCGAACGGGCGGTCGGGCCCGACACGGTGATCGCCACCAACACCTCGACCAACCCGATCACGCGGCTGGCCGAGGCCGTCACCGACCCGACCCGCTTCTGCGGCATCCACTTCTTCAACCCCGTCCGCCGCATGACGCTCGTGGAGGTGGTCCGTGGGCCGGCCACGAGCGATGCCACGGTAGCGACGGCCGTGGCGCTGGCGAAGCGGCTCGGCAAGTGCCCGATCGTGGTCCGCGACAGCCCCGGCTTCCTCGTCAACCGCGTGCTGATGCCCTATCTCCACGAGGCGACGGAACTCGTGCGGGAGGGAATCGATCCCGCGCGGATCGATCGCGTGGCCCGGGGCTTCGGCATGCCGATGGGGCCGATCGAGCTCTACGACATGATCGGCCTCGACACCGCCTTCTACGCCGGCCTCGTGCTCAGCGCCGCCTACGGCGATCGAATCGAGGCCTCACCGCTGATCCCCGCGCTGGTGAAGTCGGGGCGGCTGGGCCGCAAGACGGGCTCGGGCTTCTATCGCTACTCGGGCGCCGATCAGAAGGCCCGGATCATCGGCGTCGATCCCGAGGGCCGCAGGGTGCTCGACCGCTACGCCGTGGCCCCGCGGGAAACGACCGATCGCACCATCGCCGATCGCCTCCTCCTCCCGATGCTCCTGGAGGCGGTGCGGGCGGTCGACGAAGGGATCGTGCGGGATCCTGCCGACATCGACCTGGCCGTGATCCATGCCCTCGGGTTTCCGCCGTTTCGCGGCGGCCTGCTCGCCTGGGCCGACACGCTCGGTCCCTCAGAGGTGCTGCGGCGGCTGGAGCCGCTGGCCGATCTCGGTCCACGCATGATTCCCACGGAGCGGCTCATGGCGCTCGCCCGCACCGGTGGCCGGTTCACGGCCTGACCCCCACGCGAGACTCTCCCGCATGCCATCGCTTCGCGATCCCGCCACCACGCCGGTCGTCATCGCCTGCTGCCGCACCGCGATCGGCCGGTCGCACGCCGACCGCGGTCTGTTTCGACACGTTCGCGGCGACGAACTCGCCACCGCCGTGGTGCAGGGCGTGGTCGAGCGGAGCGGCGTCGATCCGGCCACGGTCGAAGACGTGATCCTCGGCGCCACGCAGCAGCGGGGCGAACTCGGGGGCAACGTGGCGCGGTGCGCGGCGCTGATGGCGGGCCTGCCACTGGCGACGGCCGGTGCGACGATCAACCGCCTCTGCGGCTCGTCACTCGAGGCGATCGCCCGCGCCGCCCACGCGATCGCGGCCGGCGCCGAGAACGTGCAGGTGGCCGGCGGCGTGGAGCACATGCAGCACCTGCCGATGGAGTCGGCGGTCGACATTCATCCCCGCGTGCTGGCCCGCACCAGCCGCGGCATGCTCTCGATGGGACTCACGGCGGAGCACCTCGCCGCGACCCACGGCATCTCGCGCCGGCGGCAGGAAGAGTTTGCCCTGGAGAGCCACGCGAAGGCCGTGCGGGCGGCCGATGCCGGCCTCTTCGACGACGAGATCGTGCGGGTGCTGGGTCATGATGAGGCGGGCGGTGTGATCGAGGCGGTGGCCGATCAGTCGATCCGTCGCGACACGAGCCTGGAGGCGATGGCTGCGCTCGAGCCGGTGTTCCTGCCGAAGCTCGGCACGGTGACCGCGGCCACGAGCGCACCGGTGAGCGACGGCGCGGCGGCCGTGCTTCTGATGTCGGAGGCCGAGGCGGCCCGGCAGGGGCTCGAGCCGTTGGCCCGCATCGTGGCGACGGCGGTGACGGGCGTGCCGCCGGCCGTGATGGGCACGGGTCCGATCGCGGCCACGCGGAAGCTGCTGGCGAGAGTGGCCCGACTCGGCATCACGCTCGCCGACATCGACTTCGTCGAACTGAGCGAGGCCTTCGCCGCCCAGGCGATCCACTGCATCGACGAACTGGGCCTCGATCCCGCGCGGGTCAATGTTCGTGGCGGAGCGATTGCGATCGGCCATCCGCTCGGCGCGAGCGGCGCCCGGCTGGCCACGACGCTCCTTCACTCGCTCCGCGACTCCGGCGGTCGTTACGGTCTGGCCACGATGTGCATCGGCCTCGGGCAAGGCATCGCGATCCTGGTCGAGCGGCCGTAGGCCGGTGACGGTAGCCCGGTCACGCCGTGACCGGAATGCAAGTCACGGCGTGACTTGCCCACGCCGGAACGGAACGCACCTGCGGTTACCGCACGAACGATGCCTCGCGAACCACCGTCTCCCCGATCACCGTTTCGCCGATGATCGTCTCGTGTACGACCGGGTCCTTCTTTCGCCAGCCGGCGGCGATCCAGCCGTCCCGACGGGCCACGAGCTCGTTGAGCGGCAGCGGACCGGCGGCGGCGAGTTCACCCTGAAGCGGCAGGTCGGGGATCTCGATCTCCGACTTGAAGAGCTTGTCGAACCGCCGCTGGAGAATCCGCCGCAGCGACGTCTCGGCCGGGCTGAGCTTCTCACCGCCGCCGGGCACGAACCCGGGTGGATAGATCTGCACGTCCCCCTCGCGGACGAGCATGATCCCCTGCGGCGCGTGGCCGATGGCGTAGGTGGCCCAGATGTCCATGCCCGGGAACTCGCGGTCGCCCGACACGAACTTGTCGCCGCGAACCATCAGCTTCACGCGGCCATCGGCCGTCGAGATGCTGATCGGCCGCTGCTTGGCGAACGTCACCTCCCATGGCGGCTGGTCGGGATCGCTGCCGAGCGACTCGGGCATGCTCCCCTTCATCTCCTTCGCCAGCGCGTCGACGTCGGCCTGGCGGAGAATCCGCCCGCTGAACTTCTGCTCGAGCACGTTGTTCACGGCCGACTCGTGCACCCGCGCCGTCAGCAGGTTGTGCGAGCCGAGCGTCGGCGGGAGACTCGCGGCCGAGAGCTGGTTGGCGAGGGACTTGCGGGCCGTCACCACCAGCTCGGAGTCGGTGGTGTTGAGGTGCAGCATCTCGGGATAGAGGCCACGGGCCTCGAGCGGTCCGCGCACCCGCGACTGGAACTGATCGCGGAACTGGGCGAGCGCCGGCTCCGTCTGCTCCGAGAACTGCTGCCGCAGCCGGTCGCGGGCCCGCCCCTCGGCGATCGCCTCCGCCTTCGGCTTCGTCTCGGCGATCTTCTTCGTTGCGATCCGCCGGATCAGCTTCTTGCCGAAGTTCTTGTTGACCCCGATCCCCGTCACGTCGGTGTGCGTGTCGGCGGAGGCCTCGACCGGGGACGCCGAGACGGAATGCTCCGTGAGGAAGATCCTGCGGCGGGCCATCAGATCGGTCGTGCCCTGCGTGCACACCGTCACGGGCCCCTGCGAGCCGCGGGTGGTGGAGAAAGCCCGCGCGGCCAGCACGAGATCGAACACGGCCCGGTCGTGGGCCGGCACGAAGTCGAGCCGGACCATGCCCGTGGTGTGGCCCGTGCCGCGAACGCGCGTGCCGAGCACGTTCTCGTTGATCGACACCACCTGATCCACCGGCCGGTTCACCGCCTCGGCGAACAGGTTCTCATGCACGGCGAACAGCATGTTGGGCCGGTTGAAGCTCGACCGCACGGAGTGCACGAGGCCCGGAGCCTGCTCGGCCATGGCGAGCCGCTCGAGCGTCGGGGCCACGGTGGCGAGGTCGTCGGCGGAGCCGGTCTCGGCCGCCTTGCGAAGCGCGGTCGAAAGCGTCTGGAGTCGTTGGGCGAACCGGTCGGCACCCGCGCCCCGGGCGGCATCGGCAGCCTCCGCGTAGCGGTTGGCCGCCTTCCGCACCCGCACGAAGTCGGGCATGTCGAGGCCGGTCTCGGTGGCGCTCAACAGATCGACGAGCTTCCGCAGCGCGGCGGGATCGGCGGCGGCGCCAGAAGCCGCCTGAGCCTGGAGCGTGGGCCAGTCGAGATACTCCCGCCAGTCGGCGCCGCTCTTGCTGCGGGCGAGGAGAGTGTCGAGCGGCTGGAGTGCCTGACGCAGATTGCCGGCGGCGGCATCGAGGGCGGTGGCAGAGGGGGGCTGGAATGTCTGGGCCGCGTTCGTCGCATCGTCGGCGAGTTGCACGAGCCGGTCAGCCGGCAGCTGGGCGGCGACTGGTGCCGCGACGGCCGCGACCGTGATCGCTGCCAGGATGGAGGCCCGTCCGGTCAGGCGAGCGGAGGAAACGAGACTGCGGAAACATGCATGCATCAGGGGTCGCCTCGAGGACAGCAGGGCCGAAAACGCCCGCGGAGTCTACCGGCGGGAACGGCCGCGACTCCATGCCAACTGCCGAGCGGCACGCCGGCTGCGCATGCCGGGGGCCCTAACCACTTGCCGTCGCACCACTTGTGGCAGTAGGCCCACGGTAGCCCGGTCACGGTAGCCCGGTCACGGTAGCCCGGTCACGCCGTGACCGGAAAGCGAGTCACGGCGTGACTCGCCCACGCGGAGAGACGGGCCTCCTTGCACGCCGTGCTACACTTCTGCCCTCGCCTGTCCGCCCCGCCCGCCTCGGACACTCGCCCATGAACGCCGCCGATCTGGCCGTGAAGACGCTGGGCGAATGCCGCATCGCGTCGCCTCTCCAGGAGCACGTGGCGACCCGCCGCACGACTGCCCACTACGTCGCCGAGGAAGACCGCGTGCTCTTCCACGACACCACCACGCTCATCCGCGAGGCAGGCGTGTCGCTCGATGAGCTGCCCGGCTTCGAGCCCGCCGGCCCGCGGCGGAAGATCTTCTTCGAGCCGGCGAAGACCCGCGTGGGCATCGTCACCTGCGGCGGCCTCTGTCCCGGCATCAACGACGTGATTCGCGGCATCGTGATGGAGCTCTCGTTTCATTACGAGGTGCAGCGGATCGTCGGCTTCCGCAACGGCTACCAGGGCTTCATCCCGAAGTATGGCCACGACGTGGTCGAGTTCACGCCGGACGTCGTGAGCGACATCGACGAGCTCGGCGGCACGATCCTCGGCACCTCGCGCGGCGCCCAGGATCCGGGCGAGATCGTCGACTGCCTGGAGCGGATGCACATCTCCGTGCTGTTCGTCATCGGTGGTGACGGCACGCTCCGCGGCGCGATGCAGATCGCCCGCATCATCGAGGAGCGGGGACTGAAGATCGCGGTCGTCGGCGTGCCCAAGACGATCGACAACGACATCCCCTACATCGACCAGAGCTTCGGCTTCCAGACGGCCTTCGCCGAGGCCACGGCCTCGATCCGTGCGGCCCACGTCGAGGCCAAGGCGGCGCCCAACGGCGTGGGCCTCGTGAGGCTGATGGGCCGCCATTCTGGTTTCATCGCCTGCTACGCTTCGCTGGCGGAGCCCGATGCCAACTACGTGCTCATTCCCGAGGTGCCGTTCGCCCTCGATGGACCGGGCGGCTTCCTCGCCCATCTGCTCGACCGCGTTCGCACCCGGGGCCACGCCGTGATCGTGGTGGCCGAAGGGGCCGGTCAGCATCTCTGCGGCACGGGAGGCGATGCCCGGGATGCGTCGGGCAACCGGCGGCTCGACGACGTCGGCCTCTTCCTGCGGCAGCGAATCGCGGAGCATTTCGCCGCCGCGAACACGGAAGTGAACCTGAAATACATCGACCCCAGTTATCTCATCCGCAGCGTGGCGTCGAATGCCTACGACAGCGTCTACTGCCTGCGGCTCGCGCAGAACGCGGTGCATGCCGCGATGGCCGGCCGCACGGAGTGCGTGGTGGGCCGCTGGCATGGCCGGTTCGTCCACATCCCGATGCCGCTCACGGTGAGCCATCGCAACGAGGTGGCGCCGGACGGCGACCTGTGGCTGGCGGTGCTCGAGGCCACGGGCCAGCCGCGCACGTTCGGCCCGTAGGCCCGCGGTAGCCCGGTCACGCCGTGACTTGCCCGCGGTAGCCCGGTCACGCCGTGACCGGAAAGGATATGTCACGGCGTGACATACCCACGTGAGCCCACTTCAAGCGAACGGCATTTCCTGCTGAAATGCTCGCATGCAGCCCGTGCTCGCCCAGCCTGAGCCGACCGTCGAACGCCCCGCCGCCTGCGATTCGCTCGTCGCGCTCCTTGCCGCGCGGGTGGCCGACGCTCGCGAGCGGCCCGCCGTCGTCGACGGCCTCGAGCCCACGCAGTCGTGGACGTGGGGCGAGATCGCCGCCGCGGCCGTCACGCTTGCCGAGCGGTTCGAGGCTCAGGGCGTCCGCCGTGGCGATCGCGTGGCCCATGCGGGGCCGCACACGCCCGACTGGATCGTCGTCGATCTCGCCTGTCTGCTCGCGGGCGTCATCCACGTGGCGGTGCACGACGACCTGCCACGTCGAGAGCAGCAGCGGCTCCTCGACTGGCTCGCCCCGCAGGCCCTCGTCTGCAGCGGCCGGCCACCACAGGCTTCGTCACGCGAACTCCCGCTCCTCGATCTCGGCGCGGGCGTGCTTGCCGCGACCGCCTGGCGCGGGCTTGCCGCCGACCCCGTCCGCCTCGCCGCTGCGCTTGCCGACCGCGTCGCCGCCTGCGACCCCGGCGCCTGTTGCACGATCCTGCTCTCGTCAGGCACCACCGGCCTGCCCCACGGTGTCCTGCATTCGCAGCGATCCTTGGCCGTGAATGCCCGGGCATCGAGCGAGATGTTTCTGCACGACCCGCAGGACGTGCGGCTGTCGTGGCTGCCGATGAGCCATGCCTACGCCCGCGTGGGCGATCTCTACACGGCACTCGTCCGCGGCGGCTGCCTCAACGTGGTCCGCGATCGCATGCGGCTGCTCGACGCCTGCGCCGCCCTGCCGCCGGCCGTGATCCTCGGCGTGCCCGCCTTCTTCGAGCGGCTCGAGCGCGGGGCACGAGCGGGGCGGATCGCCGACCTCGCCACCGCGCTCGGCGGCCGCGTGCGGGTCTGCATCTCCGGCGGCGCACCGCTGCGCGACCGCACGGCGGAATTCTTCGCGGCGCGTGGCGTCCCGCTCGTGCAGGGCTACGGACTCGCCGAGGCGGGGCCCGTGGTGGCCGTGTCGAATCCGCGGATCGCGCGGCCGGGCACGGTGGGGCCGCCGCTGGATGGCGTGGAGGTGCGGATCGACGAGCGGCCCGAGTCCCGCGGCCAGCTCCTCGTCCGCACGCCCAGTCGCGCCGTGGGGCTCATGCATCCGCCTGACTCATGTGACACGCGGGCGGACGTCGATCCCGACTGGCTCGAAACCGGCGACGTGGCCGAGATCGACGCGGCCGGCCACCTGCGGATCACGGGCCGGCTCTCCGACACGATCGTGCTCTCGACCGGCGTCAAGCTGCCGCCGGCCGAGATCGAGCGGACGCTCGCCGAGGACGAGGCCGTGGCGCAGGTGTGCGTCGTGGGAGACGGCCTGCCCTGGCCCGTGGCCCTCGTCGTGCCGGAGCCCGACGTGATCCGCGCGGCGATCCGCCGGCTCGGCCTGCGGGTCTTCAGCCGGCGACAGGCGCTGGCGCATCCGCGGCTGCTCGTCTGGATCGCCCGGCGGCTGGCCCAGCGGCAGGCGGCGCTTCCGCGGGCCTGGCAGGTGCGGCGAGGGATACTCGTCGGCCGCGCGTTCGATGCGGCCCACGGCGAGACGACCGAGTCGTTCAAGCTCAAGAGGCGGGCGATCGCGAGCCACTTTCAGAGTCAGATCCGGGCGGCCGCGCGGGCGGAGCCCCGCGGTGTGGGCGTCGTGCCGGCCGGACCGCGGGCCAGAGGAACCATCGAGGAGATAGGGATGGCGTCACGGCACTCGTGGCTCACGGCCGCGACATGGCATGGCACTGCCGGTGGGTTCGCCGAGGCGGCGGAGTCAGCAGCGGACCCGCTCCCGGATGCGGTCGAGGCCGTGCTCGATCGCACCGCCCTCGAGCTCGCCGCACTGCGGGCTGCAGGTCGGCTCTACGAAACGCTGCCAGCCGCCGCGCCGGCCGCACCGCTCGCCGATGCGCCGCCGGCGCCGACCGGCCGCTTCACCGCAGCCGCCGAGGCCGCGCTCGGGGAGGCGGGCCTGTGGGGACTGTTCGTGCCCCGTCTGCATGGCGGTGTGGAAGCCACGCTGGGCCAGCTGGCCCGCGGGATCACCCGCGTCGCCGCCGACTGCCCGACCGCCGCGGGCATGCTCGCGGTGCACTCGTCGATCGGCGTCGTCTCGGCCGTTACGGCCTTCGGTTCGGCGGAGCAGCAGGCTCGCCATCTGCCCGGTCTCGCCGCGGGGCGGCCGCTCTCGATCTTCGGCGGCACGGAGCCGGAGGTGGGCTGCGATCTCGGTGCGGTGCAGTCGGTGCTCGAGCGGCGCGACGGGCGACTCCTGCTCACCGGCACGAAGATGTTCATCACCAATGCGGTGCATGGCCGGCTCGTCAAGCTGCTCGCGATGCACGAGGGCAAGCCGGCCGTCGTGCTCGTGCGACTGCCCGACCACGACACGCCCGGCTTCCGGCTGCGGCACTACGCGATCCATCCGCTCAAGCATGCGGCCAACGCCGCGCTCGAGTTCACTGGCTTCGAGGTGGACGAGGCCGATCTGCTCGCCCCGCCGCCGGGCCGCGACGGGATGCAGATCGTCTGGCACGGACTCAACCGTGGCCGCATCACGCTGGCGGCGCAGGCCGCCGGCACGCTGCGACTGCTCCTCGCGCAGGCGCGTGACCACGCGTTGCGGCGCACCACCTGGGGCCAGCCGATCGCCGCCCGTGAGCTCGTGCAGGGGCGACTCGGGCGGATCGCCGCATCGATCGTCGCCTGCGATGCGCTGGCCGGCTGGGCCGCGGCCGCGATCGACGCCGGCCAGACGGGTGAGCTCGAGGCGATCACGGCGAAGGTGGTGGCGAGCACGTGTGTCCGCGAGGCGGCGATCGACGCGCTCGGCGTGCACGGCGGCCGCGCCTTTCTCGTCGGCCATCCGCTCGGCGATTCGCTCCACGATCACTTCGCCGTCACGGTCTACGAAGGGGAGAGCGACCTGCTCGGCCTGGCCCTCTTCAAGGGACTCGCCAAGCACCATCCGCTCGCCCAGCAGGCCCGCGACGCAGCGCGGCTCGCTCGGGCAGGCGACTGGCTGGCCTGGCGGGCCGCCCGGTTCGCGGCGGGCTCGCGCGGCGACGCGGGGCTGCTCGACCGCCGGCTTCGTGAACATGCCCGCCAGGCACGGCGCGGCCTCGCGAATGCCGCCGCGAGCATCGACCGCGCGATCCGCCGCCATGGCCGCGGTCTGGCCGACCGCCAGCTGGAGATTGGCGGCCTGGCGGCGGACGTGCGCGAGCTCGTGAGCGTGCTGGCGACGGCGCATCACGCCGACGCCCGTGGCACCGATGCCGCGGCTGCAGCGGCCGATGTCTGGTGTCGCCTTGCCCTCGCCCGCGCCACCGGCCGTCGGCTCACATCGGCCGACCACGCCGCCGTCGCCGCCCTCGGCCGCGCAGGGTAGCCGGCACACGCCGTCGTTCGCACGCCTGCGCCGTCGTTCGCATGCCTGCGCCTACTTCGCCGCGACGATCGCCGGCCACCAGCTGCAGAGATACCAGGCGCGCGGCGCCGTCAGTTCGGCGAACGCCTCGAGTGACACGCGTGAGCCTGGCACGGCGTCGCCGCCGAGTACCTCGTCGAGCAGCCCCTTGGGCTTCGTGTACTTCACCGCTCGGGCGGTCGATTCGGTGAGCCCGGCGAGTTCGACCGCCCGGGTGACGGCGTCTTCCAGGAACCCGATCCGGTCGACGAGCCCGGCATCCTTGGCCTGTCGGGCCGTGAAGATCTGCCCGGTCGCCACCTTGTCCACGGCGGCCGCATCGAGCTTCGGCCGGCCCGCCTGCACGATCTCCTTGAAGCGGGCGAACATGTCGTCGACGAGCGACTGCAGGATCTTCCGCTCCTTCTCGGCGAGGGCCGGGTCGCGGTCCTTCGTGACGCTGAGCATCTCCTTGAGCGGCCCACTCGAGATCGAGTCGTCGCGGACGTCGTACTTCTTCAACAGGCGTGAGACGTCGAAGTGCGGGATGATCACGCCGATCGAGCCCGTGAGCGTGGCCGGCTCGGCAAAGATCACGTCGTCACGGCCTCCATTGGCCATGGCCACGTAATAGCCGCCGCTGGCCGCGATGCCCCCCATGCTTACGACGACCGGCAGCGCACGGTCCTTTGCCAGCTTCGTGAGCCGGTAGTGGAGTTCGTCGCTGCCGCTCACGGTGCCGCCGGGGGAATCGACCCGCAGCACGATCGCCTTCACGCTCTCGTCCTCGGCCACGTGGTCGAGCTGCGCCCGCGTGAAGCCGTCACCCCCCATGATCGCGCCGGTGAGGCTCACGATCGCCACCTTGGCCGACGCCGTCTTCGACAGCGAGTGGTACTTCTCCACCACCTTGCCGTCCCGCTGGAAATACTGGGAGAAGGCCCCGATGCTGCCGAGCGCCGCCAGGAGAGAGAACCCCGCCACCGTCCACGCGATCCGCGTGCCCCAGCGGCCCCACGTGCCCCCCTGTTCCAAAATCACGCGGGTGGGCTGTCGTGGGTCGGTGTCGATGAGCGTCATGCGCATGGCCTCCTCGTTGCGTGTCGAACGCATTCTACGGCAGCCGTGCCTGTGGTGGCAGATTTTGGAGTGGGCGGCTAGGATCACGTCGACCCTCTGTTTCAGGAGCCGCCTGCGTGTTCGTTTGCGTCAGTACCGAGTGCCTTCCCGACATGCCGCTCGCCACCGCCATGGAGCGGCTGGCCGAGCTCGAGTTCACCGCGGTGGAACTCGATGTGCGGCCCGATGGCGGGCATCTCGATCCCGCGGCCGTGGCTGCCGATCCAGAGGCGGCGATCGCCGCCTGCAGCGACCTCCAGCGGCTGCGGCCGGTGGCCGTGTCGTTCGCGGCACCCGAGACGCCGGAGATGTACGACCACTTCACCGCCTGCTGCCGGCTCGCCAAGTCGCTCGGCGTAGTGACGATGGTGGTGGAGTCGTCGGAGCTCGGCACACCGTTCAACGGAGAGATCGAGCGGCTCCGCAAGCTCGTGGCGATTGCGTCCGGGCTCGGATCCATCGTGGGTGTGAAGACGGCCGCGGGCCGGATGACGCAGGATGCGGAGACGACCGCCTCGCTGTGCCGCAACGTGCCCGGCCTCGGCGTCACGCTCGACCCGAGTCACTTCATCTACGGCCACAAGAAGCCCGCCTCGTGGGAGTCGATCCTCAAGTACGTCTGCCACGTGCATCTGCGGGACTCGAAGGCCGACGCCTTCCAGGTGCGGATCGGCCAGGGCAACGTCGAATACGGCAGGCTCGTGTCGCAGCTGGAGCGGGTGGGCTACAAGCGGGCGCTGTGCGCCCACATGCCGCCGCTGGAGGGCGTCGATCAGGTCGCCGAGCTCCGCAAGATGCGGCTGTTGCTCGAGAGCCTGCTGTAGGCTCGTCGTGGAGCAACGGACCTACTTCACGACCGTACCCGTAGCCTCCGCACGGCTCGCCATTTCGGCGTAGGTCCGTGCCTGGGTATCGTCTCCCTCTTCGGCATACATCGTCGAGAGGTTGCCGTAGGCCACAGCCAACGCCCGCTCGTCGAGCTGGTCGCGATCCACAGCCGCCACCATGAGATCGACGCCCCGGCGGCTCAAGGCCAGCGCATCCTCTCGCCGCTCGACCTGCCAATACGAGATCGCCATGCTCACGTACGACTCGCCCACCTTGCCCGGATCGGGATCGCTGGCGACGGCGTCGCCTTCCTCCCAGAGCGGGATCACGCGGTCGAACCAGGTCACGGCCGTGGCGTGGTCGCCCCGCTGCAGGCTGTGCATGATGCCGACGCGGAAGAGCAGCTCGCCGAAGGCTCGCCGCTCGACCGCCGTCAGCTCCCGCTGCTCGGCGCCGCGTTCGAGGTAGGCCGCCGTGAGCGTGGCGTTGTCGAGCATGTCGGTGGCATCGCCCCGCTTCTGGGCGGCGACGAGCGCGTCGCCGAGCCCCTGGCCCACCTCCCAGTCGACCTGTCGCCGCCGCCACGGGTCGCCGATGGCGTCGTCCATCCGCTCTCGCAGCTCGAGCAGCCGCTTCACCCACGGCAGCGGCTCGACTGCCTCGGTGGAGCCGGCCGACGCGGCGAGCGCCCCGCGGCAGAGCTGCAGCTCGAGGATCATCTTCTCGCGGTCGCCACCCTTGAATTCGTCGACCAGCACCTCGCTGCGGGAGATCCACTTGGGAATCACGCGGCCCTTCTGCTGCCAGGTGCCCTTGGCGATCGCCAGCGCGGTGCCGAGATGGGCGTCGAGCAGCACCTCGCGGGCCGCGGCCTGCATGGTGGGCGACCGCTTCGCGAGCAGCGGCGATGCCTTGCGGATCGTCTCGGCGAAGTGCTCGACGGCGGCCTGGTGGTCGGGCTTGTCGCCCGCCAGCGCCGTGCGGCCGAGGAGCCGCTGCACCTGCGCCGCCACGAGCGGCGAGCCCGTGTCCTTGTTCTTCACCGCCTCGAGCACGGCCTTCGCCTCCGCGGGCCGGTCGAGCGCCAGGAGCACGCCCGCATGCTTGAGCTGCGTCCACACGTCGGCCGGGTCGAGGCGGCCGGCCGTCTCGGCCAGCTGCAGGGCCTGCGTCCACTTGCCCTGGTCGCTCATCACGGCGAGCAGGAGTCGATGGGCCCGCACGTGCCGTGGGTCGATTTGAATCGCATACAGCAGGTCGGCCACTGCATTGGCCGAGCATGTTTCCAGCTCGCCTTCGGCGCGGAGCACGAACGATTCGGGATCGAGCGGCTCGATGAGGATCGCGGTCGCGGCCGGGCTGCCCGGCTTCACGCTCAGGATCACGCCGCGCTCCGGATAGACCTCGCCGATCGACACGCCCTGCTCGTCGAGGATCGACACGGTCCGCAGGTCGCTGATCTCGAGTTGCTTCGCCAGATCGGGCACGGCGACCGGCTCGACGAGCTTGATGCGGATCGACGAGACGACGTCGTTCTCGAACATCACCTCGACCCGCTCGAACGGCTCCACCTTCCAGGCCATGCCCGTGGTGCCGTCGTCGCGAGTGAAGGCCTCACCGGCGCCCCAGCCGGCTTCGACCTCGGCGCGGGTCGTCTTGCCGGGCAGCGCGCCCTTGAAGCTGGCAGGATCGATCGAGAGCGTGGGCATCTCGTCGGGCGTGGCGGCGACGGGCGCCGTCACGGTCGGCTTGGCCGGTTCCGGTTTGGCGGACTCCTTCACGGCCGGCTTCGCGACGACGGAGGATTCGACAGGCTGCTCACCAAGGGGCACGGGCACGCGGGGCGGCGCGGGTGTGGCGTCGGCATCGGGTGCGGGAGTCGACGGCAGCAGTGACTTCGGCTTCGGCAGCGCGGCCATCTTCTCGGAGAACCAGCGGGTGAGCG
Source organism: bacterium (assembly GCA_029978085.1). GTDB lineage: Bacteria > Planctomycetota > Planctomycetia > Pirellulales > UBA1268 > QWPN01. Next base: position 25,149 of record JAPOJV010000009.1, on the reverse strand, counting down.
GGTTGCCGGTCGGGGTGGCGGGCGTCGTGGTCGGCTTCGGTGTCTGCGGCACGGCGACCGGGGCCGTTCCTGCGACCGGCATCAGGTCGGGGACGGTCGTCGGCGTCGTGAGTGCAGGCTGCGGCGCCGCGGGTTCGTTGAGCGTCTCGATCCAGGTCGGCAGCCGCATGAGCGGCCGCGGCGGTGGAGCAGGCTCGGCGGCCGCACTCTGCGGCATGACGCCAGCAAGGCTGACGAGAGTCAACGGAATCGCGATGCCCACGCATCTCACGCATGAAGACGCATACCGCAGCATGGCCACGATGTTTCTCCTGGAACGGAACGGGGCGGCCGCTGCACGGTCTCGCCCCAAGGCGGGGGGAAGGTAGGAGCCGGGCATCGCCGCGTCCAGACCAGCCTCGCGGCCCACCGCTCGCCGCCCCAGCCTGCCCAGATTGACGAGCCTACGGGTAGCCCGGTCACGGTAGCCCGGTCACGCCGTGACCGGAACGCAAGTCACGGCGTGACTTGCCCACACCGGAACGCAAGTCACGGCGTGACGTGCCCACACGTGGGTACACTTCACCACAAGAGTCACAATCCACCTCGCGTCGCACCCATGCCCTTCCCTCGCCGCATCGTCGTGATCGGAGGTGGCATGGCCGGGCTGGCTGCCGCGGAAGAGCTCGTATCGCTGGCGACCGCGGCCACGCAGCCATCCGAGATCACGCTGGTTGAGGCAGCAGGCCGCGTGGGCGGCGTGCTCTCGACGGTCCGCCGAGATGGCTGGCTCATCGAGCGGTCGGCCGACAACTTTCTGGCGGCCCGGCCCGAGGCCGTGCAGCTCGTCGAGCGGCTCGGCCTGCAGGATCAGCTCGTGGGCGTCGATCCACGCGTGCGGCGGGCGCTCGTCTGGCACGAGGGCCGCCCCGTGCCCGCCCCGCAGGGCTTCCGGCTGCTGGCGCCGGGGCGGATCGGACCCATCCTCACCACTCCGCTGCTCTCGCCCGCGGGCAAGCTGCGGATGCTCGCAGAGCGGTTCGTGCCACAGCGGTCGTCGCGGGCCGATGAGTCGCTCGAATCGTTCGTCGTGCGCCGGCTCGGCCGCGAGGCATTCGAGCGGCTCGTGCAGCCGCTTGCGGCCGGCATCTGGACGGCCGATCCGGCGCGGCTGAGCATGGCCGCCGCCTGCGGGGAATTTCTGGCCATGGAGCGGGAGCACGGGAGTCTCTGGGTCGGTGAGAGGCGGCGGACCCGCAGCGGCAGCACACCGTCGGCCGTGGGCGCCCGCTACGGTCAGTTCCTCACGCTGGCGGCGGGCATGCAGACGCTTCCCGAACGGCTGGCCGCGCGGCTGCGGGAGCAGGGCGTGCGATTCGTCGACGCGAAGGCTGCCAGGACCGAACGGCTGCCGGCTGGTGGCTGGCGGACATCGTTCGACAATCCGAGCGATGGTGATGCCGCGATCGACGCCGACGCGGTCGTGCTCGCGGTGCCGGCGGCCGTGGCCGCGCGGCTGCTCGCGTCGGTCGAGTCGGAATTGGCCGCAGACCTGCGGGGCATCGAGTACGCGGGCTCGGCGGTGATCTCACTCGGTTTTGCGCGGGCCGACGTGGCGCACCCGCTCGATGCCGCGGGCATGGTGATCCCACGGCGGGCCAGGCGGCGGATCCTGGCGGTGAGCTTTTCGAGTTCGAAGTACCCCGGCCGTGCGCCGGAAGGCTGCGTGCTCATGCGGGTGTTCGCGGGGGGCGCGCTCGATCCCGATGTGGTGCGATGCGACGACGCCGCGCTCGAGGCCCTTGCCCGTGACGAAGTGGCGGAACTGCTCGGTGCCCGCGGCACGCCGCGACTGGTGCAGATCGACCGCTGGCACGGCGCGATGCCGCAGTATCACGTGGGGCACGTGGAGCGGGTCGCCCGGATCATGGAGCGGACGGCGTCGCTCCCCGGGCTCGGCATCGCAGGGGCTGCCTACATGGGCGTGGGCATCCCGCAGGTGATCGCGTCCGGGCAGGCTGCCGCCCGCCAGGCGTGTACCCGGTAGACGGCTACTTCTTCTTTCCGCCGGCAGCCGGCTTGGCGGCAGCGCCCTCGGCGGCCTCGTCCTTGGCCTTCTTCTTTTTCTTCATCGCCATCTTCTGGACGCGGACCTTCGGCAGGCCGATCGGGCTGCGGCCTTCCTTCCAGAGCTCCAGCTCCTTCATCTTGGCGATCCGCTCGGCACGGGTGAGCACGCCACGGGCGCTGCTGCCACCCTTGCGGACCTTCAGGCTCTTGTCCATCGTCATCGGAGTCAATCCTCGTCGCTGTCCAGAAACGGCGGCCGGGGCGGCCACGCGAGCCTTGGAAGGTACGACCCGCTCCCGGCCTGATCAAGGGCGGCCGACTCGGACCGCGGCATTTCAGGCCTGCACGCCCGCGACCAGTTTCAGGAAGGCGTCCAGCGTGGGCGGCCGCCGGGCCGGATCTGCCGCGAGACAGGCCATGATCGCGTCGGCCAGCGCCGGCGGAATGTCGGGCCAGTGAGTGCGGATGTCGATCGGAGGAGACTCGTGGGCGAGCGCCGCCTGTGCGGCCGACGACCGCGGCCACGGCGGCTGCAGGGTGCAGATCTCGTAGGCGGTCACGCCGAACGAGAAGACGTCGAGCCGGCGGTCGGCCTGCCGGCGGCGGATCACCTCGGGCGCCATGTAGTTCGGTGTGCCGACGCGGTTGCCCGGCTGGAGAAAGGCCGGCTTGTCGGGCACCGTGAGGCCGAAGTCGAAGAGCACGAGCCGGCCATCGGGCCTGAGCAGGAAGTTCCGCGGGCAGATGTCCCGGTGCACGAACCCCGCGGCATGCACGGCGGCGATCGCCGTGGCCGCCTGCCGCACGAGATCGATGCGTTGCGCTGCAGTGAACGGTTTCTTCGCCGAGATGACCGCATGGAGCAGCGTGCCCTCGATGAACTCCTGGAGGATGAAGGCGTCGCCGGTCGTGGAGACGCCGGCCTCGAGCGTCCGCACGATATTGGGTCCGGTGATTCGGGTGCCGATCTCGCCCTCCGACGGCTTCTCGAGCCCCTTGTAGCGGGCCTCGACGGGATCCTGCTTGCGGCGGTCGATCAGCTTGAGCCCGGCGACCGCCCCGGTCTTCGTGTCGCGCACCTTGTAGAAGGTCGACATCGTGCCGGAGTTGCTCTCCTGGAGCCGTTCGAACCGCCGCCAGAGATCAACCCGATCCGAGCCGAAAAGTTTCGCGAAGAATCCGCCCACAGTGGCTCCCAGTTCCGTGTGACGCAGTTCTGTGTGACGCCTAGCCGCTGCGGCGGGCCGTTTCGCCGACCGTGGCCAAGTCCAGATCGTATCGCGTGCGGCCGTGCGCGTCTGCGGGCGTGGCCCCGCGGCATCCCCCGCTGGTAGAGTGGGTGCATCGAGCAGTCAACCGTTTCGCGTCCCGTCGTGCGGAGGTAGCCATGAGCCGAGTGCAGTTCGAGATCATCGACGAGGGGGATGCACCGATCGTGAAGGCGACGCTGCCCGCCGGCGTGTCGATCTTTGCCGACTCCGGCGCGATGATGTCGATGACGCCCGGGATCACGATCGAGAGTTCGCTCAAGGGTGGGGTGATGGGGGCGCTTTCCCGCTCCCTGCTCCGGGGCGAGACGTTCTTCTACCTCACCCTCACGGCCGGCAGTGGCGGAGGGGAGGCCCTCCTGGCCCCGGCGATGATGGGGGGCATTCAGGTGCTCGAGCTCACCGGCACCGAATACTTCCTGCAGAAGGGCTCGTTCCTCGCCGCGGAACACGACGTGCAGCTCTCCACGAAGACGCAGAACCTCACCAAGGGACTCTTCAGTGGCGAGGGCTTCTTCGTCACGCGGGTGGGAGGTTCGGGAACGCTGATCATCAACACGTTCGGTGCGCTGATGCGATTCGACCTCGCTCCCGGCGAGGAATACATCGTCGACAACAACCACCTCGTCGCCTGGGAATCGACGACGAGCTACGAGATCAAGAAGGCCGCCGCGGGCTGGATCTCGAGCTTCACCTCGGGCGAGGGCTTTGTCTGCCGCTTCAAAGGGCCGGGTACGATCTACGTGCAGACGCGGAGCCCGGCGGCGTTCGCCGGCTGGCTGAGCCGCTACATTCCCAGCCGCGGCAGCTGAACCGAGGGCTGCGTCGCGATGGCCGACACGGTACCCGCCTCGTGTTTCGTCGCCGCCGGCACCGGTTCCCGGCCATGCAGCGTCGCCGTCGAGCCGCGCTGGCTCGTCATCCACCCCGAGGGTGAGCCGCCCGTCCGCTGGCCCTACGCCGCACTGGCCTGCGACGTGACCGGTGACGAGCGGGCCTGGCTTTCACTCTCGTGCTCGCAGCCGCTCGATGCCGGAGTGACAGCGGTGGTCATCCGCGATCCGGCGGTCGTCGCGGCGGTGGCCGCCCGCGTTGATGATCCCTGCCGAGGCGTGCTCGAGGGATTTGCGAGCGGTATGCGGAGCCATGCGGCGCGGCAGCGGCGGGCGATCTTGCTCGCCCTGCTCGGCCTGGCGGTGGCGGTCGTCGCCGGCTGGTGGTCGTGCACCCGCATCGCCCCGGAGATCGCGGCCGAGACGATGCCTCTGGCCACGGAGATGCAACTCGGAGAGCTGCTCGCCGAGGGGATGCTGGCGGGCGAGCGGCGGATCACCGCTGGCCCTGCCCACGAGGCGGTCCAACGGATCGTCGCTCGGCTGACGGCGGTGGCCGACAACCCGGGCTACACGTTCACGGTGCACGTCGTCGACGATCCACGGGTCAATGCGCTGGCGTTGCCGGGCGGGCAGATCGTGGTGTTCTCGGGCCTGCTCACCGAGGCCGGCTCGGCCGACGAGGTGGCCGGCGTGCTCGCCCACGAGATCCAGCACGTGCTCCATCGCCACGGTCTCAAGCAGCTCGTGCGGCGGCTCGGTGGCGTGGCGGTGATCGCGCTCGCCACGGGGGGCGGCGACCTGGCGGGGCTGGCTGGCCGTGCCGACGAGCTCGTCCAGCTCTCCTACGGCCGCGAGCAGGAGGCCGAGGCCGATCGTGACGGTCTCGTGCTGCTGCACCGCGCCGGCCTGCCGCCGGAGGCGATGGCCTCCTTTTTCGAGCGGCTGCAACGGCGGACACCCGCCGACCTGCCGGAGTTTCTTTCCACCCATCCCGACACGGCCCGGCGGATCGAGGTGTTGCGCCGCAGTGCGGCTGCGTTGCCCGCGGCGACGCGCGAGCCACTTGCCATCGACTGGGGGCGCGTTCTCAGCAGCCTCGAGTAGGCCGTCTACTCAGCCTTTCTTGAGGGCGGCGAGTTCGGTGTGGGCGGCGGCCAGTTCCTTCTCCAGCCGCGGCACCTCGGCGGGGTCGTCGGGCTGCTTCTTCGCGCCGGCCAGGAGCTGCTGCAGCTTTGCGATCTTTTGCTGCAGGACCTCCATCCGCTTCTTGTCTTTCTTATCCATGGCAGGGCTCTCTCGCGGGTTTCACACGTCTCGCAGCGATCCTATTCCTCGCGGTCGGCCGCCGGCGGCTCCTCGTCGCCTCGCGCGTCGAGGCCATTCTCCATCCGCACGCCGCCGTCGAAACTCACGTTCGGCCCGGTGTGCAGCTGCCGCATCCAGCCGGAGATCATGACCACGGCCAACGCGAGTCCGAGCGTGACGGAGAGCCAGGTGGCCCGGGCGTTGCGGATCCACTGGGTCCCCTGGCCGCGGCCCACCAGAGCACTGGCGAAGTAAAAGATCACCAGGGCCAGCAGAAACTTCGCCCCGAAGAGGGCGTGGTAGCTCGTCTGCCGCATCCACATGCCTCCCGCCCAGCCCTCAGCCTTCACGCGGGCATTGAAGAGCAGGAAGTTGGCCAGGCCGCTGGCGAGCAGGAGCGAGATGGCCCCGATCACCCATGGCAGCCAGCGGCGGCGGATCGCATCGTGCAGCCGGTCGCGGGTCGCGGCATCGAGCTCCGACATCGCGGGCAGAAGGCCGAAGCGGGCGAAGGCGAGGCCGCCGACAGCGACGATCGCGGCGAGGATATGGGCCCAGCGGAGAAGGAGCAGCGTCGGATCCATGTGGGTTCCCGATGATTCCTGAAGGGGACGAAGCAGCGGCGGCGGATGGCCGTATCGCCAGAGCGTACCCGATGCCAGGAGCCTGCCCAAACGGCCGCTCGCGGCGTCGCGTTTGGCGGCGATGACTGCCCCGGCCTACAGTGACTCGCCCGCGCCCGAAGGTGACCTGCATGGACGACGCATTTGATCCCGACGCTTTCCCGTTCGACGACACCGCTGCCGCCCTGCCCGGGGCGCGGCCCGACGAGCGGTGGATGCGACTGGCGCTCGAGGAGGCCCGAGCGGCGGCGGCCGAAGACGAGGTGCCCGTGGGGGCGATCGTGGTGGCGTCCGGCCGCGTCATCGCCAGCGCCCACAACCAGCGGGAGCAGCTCTCCGACCCGACGGCTCACGCCGAGATGATCGCGCTCACACAGGCCGCGGCCCAGCTCGGCTCGTGGCGGCTGGAGCACTGCACGCTCTACGTCACGCTCGAGCCCTGCCCGATGTGTGCCGGGGCGATCCTCCAGGCCCGGGTGCCACGGGTGGTGTGGGGCGCGGCGGACCCGAAGGCCGGCGCGGTCGAGTCGCTCTACCGGCTGTTCGAGGACACGCGGCTCAACCACCGCGTGGATCACGTCGGCCGCGTGCTCGCCGACGACTGCGGCCGCATCCTCACGGAGTTTTTCCGCGGCAAACGGTGAGTTCCGTAGTGCGCGGGCGGAATCCGGGTGTGAACCAAAACGCCTGGAGGGGTTGCCCATGCCCCAGGAGCCGGCGTTGGCGGCAAGCGGAGGCAGGATGCCGAGAGCGTAGCCGCCATCGAGCGAGCGGAGGGCAGGGATGCCCGAAGCGAGCGTCCGGCGACGGGGCGTGGGCAACCCCGACCCATGCCACAGGAGGTCGCCCCATGGAGGAATAAACGGGCCTGCGGTAGTCAGACCGGGGGCCGCATGCGGAGCATGCGGACTACGGGCGGAGCAACAGGACTCAGGGCCGTCTACCGCGCCGTGATCGGCTTGAACTCACGGAGGGTTGCGCCCGTGTAGATCTGCCGCGGACGGCAGATCTTCTTCGTGGGCGAATGGTGCATCTCGATCCAGTGGGCGATCCAGCCGGGGAGCCGCCCCATGGCGAAGAGCACGGTGAACATCTGCACGGGAATGCCCATCGCCCGATAGATCACGCCCGAGTAGAAGTCGACGTTCGGATAGAGTTTCCGCTCGATGAAGTACTCGTCGGCGAGGGCCACTTCTTCGAGCCGCTGGGCGATGTCGAAGATCGGATCGTGCCGGGCGATCTTGGCCAGCAGCTTGTCGCAGGTCGCCTTGATCAGTTTGGCCCGCGGGTCGTAGTTCTTGTAGACGCGGTGTCCGAAGCCCATGAGGCGGAAGCCCGAGTCCTTCTTCTTCGCCATGTCGACGTACTTCTTCACGTCGCCGCCGTCGGCCGCGATCTTCTCCAGCATCTCCACGCAGGCTTGATTCGCGCCTCCGTGGAGCGGTCCCCAGAGGGCGGAGATGCCGGCCGAGATGCTGGCGAAGAGGTTGGCGTCGCTCGAGCCCACCATCCGCACCGTCGACGTCGAGCAGTTCTGCTCGTGGTCGGCGTGCACGATGAGGAGCATGTCGAGCGCCTCGGCGAAGTCGGGATCGACGTGGTAGGCCTCGCAGGGCACCGCGAACATCATGTGGAGGAAGTTCTCGCAGTACGACAGGTCGTTCCGCGGATACATCAGCGGCTGGCCACACGATTTCTTGTGACTGTAGGCCGCGATCGTGGGCAGCTTCGCCAGGAGGCGGTGCATGCTGATCTCGACTTGCCGCGGATCCCGCACCTCGAGCGAGTCCTGGTAAAAGGTCGAGAGGGCCCCCACCACGCTCCCCACGATCGCCATCGGATGGGCGTCGCGTGGGAAGCCGTTGTAGAAGCTCCGCATGTCCTCGTGGATCATCGTGTGGTGCGAGAGCGACTCGCGGAAGGCGTCGAGCTGCGCGGTCGTCGGCAGCTCGCCGAAGATCAGCAGGTAGGCCACCTCCACGAAGTCGCACTTCTCCGCGAGCACCTCGATCGGGTAGCCGCGGTACCGGAGGATCCCCTGCTCGCCGTCGAGGAACGTGATCGCGCTCGTGGTCGAGCCGGTGTTGACGAAGCCTTCGTCGAGCGTGACGGCCCCGGTGGCGGCCCGCAGCTTCGAGATGTCGATCCCCTGCTCCCCCTCGGTGCCGACGATCAGCGGCAACTCGGCGGTCTTGCCGTCGATCTCCAGGCGGGCGACGCCGGCTGAACGGGTGCCGGGCCAGGGGGGCGAGGCGGGGCTCTTGGAGGGGGTGGCGGTGGCCGGCGAGCCGCTCATGGTGCAGTCTCCGAACGCGGGCAGGACAGGCGCCAGAACAGCCCGTCGATGTGAATGCCGAAGCTTAGCCCGCGCCGTGGCGTCCGGCAACGAGGTCGCTTTGTGCCGGGGCGCAAGACCGACCACGCGTGCAAGAGTCGCCGGCTCGGGGGCGGTGCACGTCGCGTCGCGGGACCTCGAAGACTCGGTCCAATGCTCCTCGAGCGTGCACCGACCCCCTTGCCTACCCGCTTTGTGTGGCGCCGTCGCCTACCAGCTTGGTTTAGCGGCGGGTGGTGTCGTCGGCAGTCGGGCGAGCGGCGGTCATGGCGGCGTCCGCCGGCTCGCCGTCGAAGATCGTCCACACGGGGGTCCGTTCCCGGAGCCGTGCCAGGTAGTCGTCGACCTGCTTCTGCCGACGCTCCTCGTGCAGTTTGTTGCGGATGTCCACCTGGGCCTCGACGAACGACACGCGGCCCGCTTCCTTTCGCTCCGTGACGCGGACGATGTGCAGGGCGTTCTCGTCGGCGAGGATCGTGCTCAGTTGGCCGACCGGGAGCGAGAAGATGGCCTCGTCGAGCACCAGGGACGAAAGGCTGCCCTTCGTCGTCCAGTCGAACTCGCCCCCGCTGGCGGCGGTGGGGCCTTCCGACTTGGCCTTGGCCACGTCGGCGAGAGGGCGGCCGGCGAGCACCTCGTTGCCCATCTCGGCGAGCATCTGCCAGGCCTGCTGCCGCGACCGCTTGAGACCGTCCTTGACCGTGAGCGCCTCGAACCGGGCCTTGGCAGGGTAGTCGTAGTCGGCGAGATGATTCTGATACCAGGCGATCATGTCGGCATGCGGGATCTCGCCGTCAGATCCGGCATTCTTTCGCATCCACTCCTGGGCGATGCCCCGCTCGAAGAACATCTTTCGCATCCGCTCGAGCGACTGTCCCTTGGCCCTGAGCGACTGCTCGTATTCGATCGTATTGGCGGCCTTGGCCTCCTGCATGAGCTTCGGCAGAAACTGCTCGTCGAAGGCCTTGTCGACGTTCTTGCGGATCTCGGGCAGCTTGTCCTCGGGAATCTCGCGGCAAGCATCGACGTAGACGAGCAGCGTCTCGATGTGCTGGTCGATCACCTGCTTGCAGATCTGGAGTTTCAGCTCCCGCACCTGTTCGGGCTTCAGGTTGGGCGACACCGTGGCCAGCCAGTCGAGGGCTTTCGGCGTGAGCAGATCGCTCTCGAGCACCACCTCGGGGCCGACACGGGCCACCACCAGCGCCGTCTCGAGTGACACGGCCTGCGGCGCGGGGGGCGGATCCGTGGCCGATGCGGCCTGTTCGAAGGCGGCCTGGATCACGCCCGAGTCGGCGACGGGACCCGCCGGGCCGGTGGCGGCTGCCGGCAGCTTCAGCGGTGCGCCGGGCGTGGTGCGGATGCTCGAGAGCACGTGCTTGTCTTTGTCGACGGCGTCGCGAAAGAGATCAGTCGCTGCTGGTCCCTTCTTGTCGGGAGCCGCCCCCGCGGCGGCATCGGCCGGCTTCGTCGCCGTCGGCCAATCGGCCGGCCGCGATACGGCCTCAGGCACGTTGGGCGCGAGGCCGGGACGGATGGCCTGCCGCGGATCGACCTCCTGGGCGGAAGCACTGCCCAGGCCGCCGGCAAACGCGCAGCCAATGGCGACCGCGGCGGCGAGGTGCCGTACGTGGAGCGGGCGCGGGCGTGAAAGCGAGGCGTGCATCGGTGCGGCCGCAAAGGGGGCGGGACTCTAGGAGCCCCCCCGCCGCCGTCGCAAGACGAAAATCGGGGCAATGCCGAGCGTCAGCGGGTGGAAAAGGTGCCAGCCACCAAATCTGGAGAATATGCCAGCTTGCCCAGTTTTGGTGGCTGGCACCTTTTTTTTAGCCTTTGAGCAGCGACCGGATGCTGGCGAGGACCTTGTTCGGATCGGCGAGCGTGTCGGCCTGGAGCGGCACGACGGCGGTCTTCTGATCCACGACCCGCACCACGCGGCCTTTCTTGGCCGCCGCCTGCCGGAGCTTCTCGATCGCGGCCCGGTCGTGGTGGCCGAACATGATCATGCCGGGATGCCGCGTGATCGAGTCGATGCCGTGGGCGGTGGCCAGCGCCTTGAGCTTCGTGAAGTCGAGCAGCCGCCGCGCCTCGTCGGGGAGCGGGCCGAAGCGATCGGTGAGCTCGCGGTCGAGATCGTCCACCTGGCTCTCCGCCGTGGCCCGCGAGAGCCGGCGGTAGACGTCGATCTTCGCGCGGAAGTCGGGGATGTAGTCACGGGGCAGCCAGGCCTCGCCGGGGAGGTCCACGTTCACGGCGGGCGGCTCGGCCGGCGGCATCTTCTTCATGCCGCGGACCGCCTGCTCGAGGAGCCGGCAATACAGCTCGTAGCCCACCGTCGCGATGTGGCCGCTCTGCTGCGTTCCCAAAAGATTGCCGGCACCGCGGATCTCGAGGTCGCGCATGGCGAGCGAGAAGCCCGCCCCCATGCTCGAAAACTCCTGGATCGCGCGGAGCCGCTTGGCGGCCGTGCTCGTGAGGCGGGCCGTCTCGTCGACGAGCAGGTAGCACCAGGCCCGGTGGTGCGATCGGCCCACGCGGCCGCGGAGCTGGTGCAGATCGGCCAGACCGTAATTGTCGGCCTCGTCGATGAAGATCGTGTTGGCCCGCGGGATGTCGAGGCCACTCTCGATGATCGTCGTGGCCAGCAGGATGTCGGTGGTGCCGGCCACGAACGACAGCATCACCTCCTCGAGTTCCGTCTCCGAGAGCCGGCCGTGGGCGATGCCGATCGTCGCCTCGGGCACGATCGCCTGAATCTTCTGGGCCACCTTGTGGATGTCATGGATCCGGTTGTGGACGAAGAACACCTGCCCGTCGCGGGCCAGCTCCCGTTCGATCGCGTTCTTGATGAGCGACTGATCCCAGCGGGCCACCTTCGTCTCGACGGGGATGCGATTGACCGGGGGCGTGGTGAGGCTGGAGATGTCGCGGATGCCGAGCATCGACATGTGGAGCGTGCGCGGGATCGGCGTGGCCGTCATCGTGAGCACGTCCACGCTCGACCGCAGGGCCTTGAGCCGCTCCTTCACGTCCACGCCGAACCGCTGCTCCTCGTCCACGACCACGAGGCCGAGGTTGGCGAAGTGGATGTCGGCCTGGGCGAGCCGGTGGGTGCCGATGACGATGTCGACCTTCTTGCGGGCCAGGCCTTCGAGCGTGTCTCGCTCCTCGGCGGTGCTCGCCAGCCGTGAGAGCGAGCGGATCACGAACGGAAACTCCTTGAACCGCGCGGTGAACGTGCGGCGGTGCTGCTCGCAGAGCACGGTGGTCGGCACGAGCACGGCCACCTGGGCCCCCGCCTCGACGGCCTTGAAGGCAGCCCGCATCGCCAGTTCCGTCTTGCCGAAGCCCACGTCGCCGCAGAGCAGCCGGTCCATCGGCCGCGGCTTCTGCATGTCGTCGCGGATCGCCTCGATCGCCGTCAGCTGGTCGGGCGTCTCGTCGAACGGAAACGACTCCTCGAACTCCCGCTGCCAGGTCGTGTCGGGCGGAAACGCGATCCCGGGTCGGCTCTCCCGCGTGGCCTGGAGGCGGATCATGTCGGCGGCCATGTCGGCCACCGCCTTCTGCACGGCCTGCTTCTGCCGCTCCCAGAGCGTGCCGCCGATCTTCGCGAGCTTGGGGGCGAGCTTCGTGCCGCCGACGTACTTCTGCACGAGTTCGATGCACGACGCGGGCACGTAGATCCGCGTGCTCTCCGCGAACTCGACCTCCAGGAACTCCTCGGTGCGGCCGTGCTGCTCCAGGAGCTTGAGCCCCTTGTAGCGGCCGATGCCGTGGGCCACGTGCACGACGTAGTCGCCTTCGTGGAGGTCGAGAAACGTGTCGATCGCGCGGGAGAGCCGCTGCTTGGCGGGGCGGGCGGCAGGCGCGTCTTCGCGACGGAAGAGTTCGCCGCTCGACACGAGCACGAGCTTCTCGGGCACGAGCCGGAAGCCGCCCGAGAGATGGCCGCGGGCGAAGTGGAGTCGTTTCGTGCGGGCCGGCGCCGAGTCGGCGAGGAGCTCGCGGAGCCGCTTCTCCTCCGCATCCGACGGGGCAATCACCCACACGTCCTGATCCTTGCCGACGGTCTCGAGCTCCTCCTTCACTCGGTCGAGCGACCCGGTGAACCGCTCCACGCTCTCGACGGCGAGTGCGGCGGTCGCCTCCAGGCTCGATGGCGCGATCGCGGAGAGCGTCACCGACGGAAAGCGATGCAGCCGTGCGAACACGTCCTCCGGCTCGAAGAGGCCGGCGTCGCCCAGCCGGTCGTGCATTCGCTTCGCCTCTTCGGCGAGCTCGCCCGGCTCGACAAGGGCCACGATCGATCCCGCAGGCAACAGCTCCGCCAGGTGGGCGCGGCGACCCGAGCCCGCCGTGGCGGCCAGTGCCGTGAGGTCGATCGCCTCGAGTGTGGCCACGCTCCGCTGCGAGACGGTATCGAACGTGCGGAGCGACTCGATCTCGTCGCCGTAGAGCTCCATCCGCACCGGCCGCTCCCAGTCGGCCGCGAAGAGATCGATGATGCCGCCGCGGCGGGCGAACGTGCCGGGCGTGTCGATCGCGTCGGTGAGCTGCCAGCCGCGGGCCGTGAGCCAGTCGGCGAGTTCCTCGGGGTTGATTCGACCGTCGACGGCGAGCCGGCGGGTACCGGCGGCGATGTCCCGCGGGTCGGGGAGCGGTGCGAGCAGGGCCTGGATGCTCGTGACGATGACCGTCGGCCGTTGGGCTGTATCGACCGCCAGCCGCTTCACCACCGCCAGCCGCTCGGGCTCGGCCGGGTCGGCCTCCTCCTCGCCGAAGCTTTCGAGGGCGGGCAGCAGCACGGCGGGCGTGGGGGCAAAGAGCGCGAGGTCGTCGATGAAGGCATCCGCCTCGGCGGCATGCGGGAGCACGACCACCAGGGGGGCTGCGGGCTTGCGGCCTGCCGGCAGTGCCTCGGCGATCGCCGCCACGGTCAGCGCAGACGCCGATCCCCAGGTTCCGCCGACCGTCCCGCCATGCCCCGCGCGGAGGCTGGCGACCACGTCGGCGAACCCGCGGTGTGTCGCGAGCGTGGCGGGCAGGCCTTGCAGCCGCCCGCCGTCCGGTGGGGCTTTCTTGGCCACGTGGATCGTTATACACGCAGCCCAGGTAGCCCGGTCACTCCCGAAAAGTAGCCCGGTCACGCCGTGACCGGACGAACTGTCACGGCGTGACAGGACCACGCCGGACGAACTGTCACGGCGTGACAGGACCACGCCGGACGGACTGTCACGGCGTGACGGGCCGGCGGCCGCCCGGTTTTTGTGGCCGTTTTCATCGTGTATGGTTGAGGGACGTTTGCCGCCCGTTTCACCCCGCCCAGGAGCCCCCCTATGGCCACCGCCTCCCGCCCGAAAGCCGCCGCCTTCGTGTCCGGAGCCGACGTGGTCGTCGAGTCGCTCATCCGCCACGGCGTCGACGTGATCTTCGCCTACCCGGGCGGGGCGAGCATGCCGCTTCACCAGTCACTCACCCGCTACAAGGATCAAATCCGCACGATCCTCCCGCGGCACGAGCAGGGGGGCGCGTTCGCTGCTCAGGGCTACGCCCGCACGACCGGCAGACCCGGCGTCTGTATGGGCACGAGCGGCCCGGGCGCGCTCAACCTCGTCACCGCGATCGCCGACGCCAAGCTCGACAGCATCCCGATGGTGGTGCTCTCGGGCCAGGTGGGCACGAGCGTGATCGGCACAGACGCGTTCCAGGAAACGCCGATGGTGGAGGTGTGCCGCGGGATCACGAAGCACCACTACCTCGTGACCGATGCCAACGACATCGCCCGCGTGATGAAGGAGGCCTTCTATATCGCGACCACCGGCCGACCCGGCCCGGTGCTCGTCGACCTGCCCAAGAACATCCAGCTCGCGCAGCTGCAGCCTGACTACGACGTGCCGATGAACCTGCCGGGCTACAAGCCGGAGCAGCGGAAGCCGGCCCCGGCCGAGCAGATCGCCCAGGTGGCGGCCGCCATCAAGCGGGCAAAGAAGCCGGTGATCTACGCCGGCGGCGGCGTGATCGCGTCGGACGCGTCGGAGGAACTGCGGGCCTTGGCGAAGAAGACCGGCATCCCCGTCACGATGACGCTCATGGGCCTCGGTGCCTACCCCGGCGACGATCCGCTCTCGCTCGACATGCTCGGCATGCACGGCAGCGTGTACGCCAACTACGCGGTGGACGAGGCCGACCTCCTGATCGCGGTGGGCGTGCGGTTCGACGACCGGGTGACGGGCAAGGTCGAAGCCTTCGCCCAGCACGGCTTCATCGTCCACATCGATATCGATCCGTCCGAGATCAACAAGAACAAGCTCGTGCACGTGCCGATCGTGGCCGACGTGAAGACGGCCCTCGGCCAGCTCAACGCGATCGTGGAGGCTCCTGCGGCCGACCTCGCCCCGTGGCATGCCGAGATCGCCGCGTGGAAGAAGGAGGATCCGTTCTCCTTCGACACGAGCTATCCGGGAATTCTCGCCCAGGAGGCGATTCACGAGCTTTCGAAGCTCACGGCGAAGCAGGATACGGTGATCGCGGTCGGCGTCGGCCAGCATCAGATGTGGGCCGCCCAGTTCTACACGTTCCGCCGCCCGCGGACGTGGCTCTCCTCCAGCGGCCTCGGCACGATGGGCTTCGGCCTGCCGGCGGCGATGGGGGCGAAGGTGGCCTGTCCGAACGCGCTCGTGGTCGACATCGACGGCGACGGCAGCATCCTGATGAACATCCAGGAGTTCGCCACCTGTCGCACGGAGAACATCCCCGTAAAGGTGCTGCTGCTCAACAACCAGCACCTCGGCATGGTGGTGCAGTGGGAAGACCGGTTCTTCAAGGGCAACCGGGCCCATACCTACCTCGGCCCGATCGATCACCCCGAGGCCTGTGGTCAGGGCGACGGCATCTCGCCGTGCGACCGCTATCCCGACTTCGTGGCGATCGCGAAGGGTTTCGGCTGGCAGGCGGAGACGATCTCCGAGAAGAAGGACCTCGTGCCGGCGCTCGAGCGGATGATCAAGTCGCCCGGCCCGGCGATCCTCGACGTGCAGGTGCCCTATCAGGAGCACGTGCTGCCGATGATCCCGTCGGGCATGACGGTGAAGGACCTGATCAAGAAGTAATCCCGTAGTCCACATGCTCCGCATGTGGCACAAGGGTGGAAACACCGCAGGTCCGGGCTACGCACCTGCGGGTTCGCGCACGTCGTGTCGAATAGCCGACGGCTCGGCCTTCCTGCCGTGGTCCACACACGGAGTGTGTGGACCACGTCGCTGTCGTTCGCTCCGTCACTGCCCGAACGGATTCACGACGGGCTCGGCGGCGTTGCTGGCGGGCTGGGCCTCGCCTTCGGGGGCAGCGGCCGGTTCACGGGCTGCGGGCGCCGGACCGCCGGTGAGCATGGCCAGCGCATCGAGGATCGCCGTCTCGTCAGGATTCGTATCGATCATCGTGGCCGCTTCGCGGAGCGTGCTGCCGAGTCCACCGGCGGCCTGCGGGTCGGCGCCGCGGATCGCCGCGATGCCTCCCTTGCCGTCGGCCCCCGTGAGCGCCTCGGCGAGCGTCATCAGTTCCCAGGCCACGCGGCGGCAGGCCAGTTCGGGAACGGCGGATGGCGCGGTCGGCTCGCCACCGAATCCGGGCTGCCCACCAAAACCCGGCTGACCAGGCTGCGGCCCGGTCGCCGTGGCAATGAGCCCCAGTTCGCGGGCCCGCTCGCCTCGGGACTTCTCGGTTTCGAGTGCCTGCATCGCCGTCGCGCGGCAGGCCGCCACGGCCTTGTTCCAGTCGATGCCCGCCGCCTTCGCTCCCGCCGCGGCCGCCGCCGCGGCCGCGCGGGCCCGCAGTGTGGTCGGTCGGGAAGTGTCTACGAGGATCGCCACCGCCGGCGCGGCGGCCTCCGGCGGCGCGGCTGACCCGAGGTCGGAAACCATCGTCAGTGCCCGTGCAGCGAGCCAATCGGCTCCCGCCCGGTCGGTCACTTGCGTGAGCGACGGCAGCAGTTTCGCGAGCATCGGACCGACGGTCGGCCCTGCGGCCGGCCCCGCCGCCTCCACGTGCCGGGCGAGTCCTTGGGCGGCCACGATCCGCAGCGCCGTCGGCAGTTTGGGATCGCTCACGGCCGCCGCCAGCGGCGCCGCGGCACCCGGCCAAGGCTTTCCGTCCTTGCCCTTTACTTCGCCCACGAAGAGGAGCGCGTTGATCCGTACGATCGGCTCGACCTTGTCGTTGCGGGCGGCCGCCGACATGAAGCCCACGATCGTCTGCAGGGCCGCGTCCATCGCCTTGGGGTCGGAGGCGGCATCGCCACAGAGCAGCTCACGCATCCGCCGCCGCACCCGCTCGATCGCAGCCCGATTGGCCGGCAGCCCCAGCTGCGGCAGGGCGGTGTTCGTCAGGAAGGCCTTCGCGGCGTCGTCGAAGCCGCCGTCGCGAAGCGCGAGCCGGTAGTCGGTGAGTTGCTGCGACGTCTCGAACTGCTTCCAGTCCGCGATCGCCGATGCGGCGGCGGGCTGGGCCCGGGCGTCGCTCGCCGCCCAGGAGACCGCGATGAGCAGTCCACCCCAGACCACAGCGGCGCGGAATGAGAGGCAGTCGATGAGGATGCGCGACGTCATGATGCGGAGCTACCTCGGCGGCTGCGTCTGGAAGGGATTGAAGGGTGCGCCATCGAGTGGCGATCCGCCCGGCGCGAATCCGGGGCCTCCCTCGGCTGCGGCTTCCGGAGGATAGAGCGTGTCACGATACCGCACGATCCGCGGCTCCGACTCGGCGGCCGACACCAACTCCAGGCTGCCGTCCCGCTTCATGAAGATCATCTCCAGCGGCTCGGCGGGCCCCGTAGTCTGCGGCTTGGGCTGCCGGCCGCCCCGCGTCGGTGCCAACGCTGCCGGATCGGCCTGCTGCCCGATCACGTCGAGCAGGATCCGGTTCGTCACGGTCTTCTCGCCCTTGAATCGCATGTCGTTCGGCTTGTTGAGCGATTCATCGACATTCGCGACGCCGCCGATCTCGGTAACGACGCTCCGCAGCGAATAGTTGCCCGTCTTCTGGGATGGCGCCATCACCATGAGCTCGAACATGCCGGGCTTGAGCTTGAGCCGCTTCACGTCGTCGGCGGCGAGGCGGCTGGCGAGCATCACGACCGGATCAGGAAGGCGAACGGGCGTCGTGGCGTCGCTCGGCGGTGAGACCAGTTGCTGATCGGCTGCCAGCGCCGGTTCGGCGATGTACTGCGGGTCAAGGCCGAAGTTGGGATTCCGCACCTTCAGCCGCACGCGATACCGGTAGCTCTTGCCCGGCTCGACCGACGTGTCGATGAAACGAAACATCCGGTGCGGAGGTCCCTGCGGCTCTTCCGCGCCGGGCTGCTGCACGGCCTCCGGCGCGAGTGGTTCCGGTGCATTGAACGCCCCAGCGCCCCCTTCCACGAGCCCCGGTGGCAGCTGCTGCTCGGGCAATCCCGGCTGCCCCTGCCGCCCCTGCTGCTGCGTGGCGGCTGCCTGCTTCCGCACGGCGTCGAGCACGAGTGGATGGAACTGCTCGGGGCCCCACGGCTCGTCGATCCGCGTGGGCAGTGGTCCGCAGAAGCCAAACGGCGTGATCTTCACGTCACGGCCGTCCCGGTCGGCGGGAATCTGAAACGCCACCGGCACGCGGTTGGCATCCGCGGCCGCCCATTGGGCGATCCGCAGTTTGAGCACGGCAGCCTGATCGAGCTTCTGCCACGCCTCCTTGCCCGCCTCGACGGTCGAACGCTCGACCTCGAAATCGGTCCAGATGGCCGTATCGAGTTTCTCGTCGCGGAACCCGACCTCGGCAAACTTCTGGTCGAACTCCGCCTGCTGCTTGGCGATCGGGATCAGGCCCGTCACGATCACATAGGGCACCACGCGGCCCGGCTGGCCGAGTGGCTCCTGCGGTTGCTGCACGGGATCGGCGGCGGGCGGCTCCGGCCGGCCGCCACGCGGTGGCCGCGGGCCTCGCCCATCACCAGGCTGGCCCGGGCCTGCGGCGCCGGCCTGCTTCACCTCCAGCACGGCGATCCCGGCCACAGCCCGCAGGTCTTCCACAGGCAAGGCGTTCGGCTTCGGCCGCCGCGCGAGATCTTCGAACAGCGGCTTGTCGAGTAGGGCGAGACCACGGGCCTCCTCCGGCTTCGCGGTTCGCCAGCCGTCGATCTCGGCCGTCAGCGAGGGGTGAGCCGGCAGCAGATCGGCGGGGAGTTCGGCGACGCTCCCGATATGCTCCTCTGCCCGGCGAGCCCCGGCCTGAATGGCCGAGGGAAGCTGATTCGGCCGCACCGATTCCAGCCGCAGGGCATTGATGCCACCCCATGCCAGCCAGAGGGCGCCGAGGCCCAGGGCCGCCACGACGAACTTCTCGCCGTGCCGGAGCAGGAAGTCGAGCAGGGCATCCTTGTTGAACGAGATCGAGGGCCGCTTCATGCGCCTTCCTCCATCGCGGCCGCCGGCGCGGAACCCAAGGCAGCTTCATCCGGCGCCGTGGCCAAGGCCACCGTGCCCCGCAACTCCACCCGCACGTCGTACCGCCGCCCCGCACCAGCGCCGGCCGGGGGTGCACTCGCGCTTCCGGCGGCAGCTCCGCCTGCTCCTGGGTTGATCCGCACCTCCCGCACGTCGATCGGCAGATTCGCCGACGCCAGTGCGACGAGCAGGCCGTCGAGCTCCCGCTGATCGATCACGCCCTTGAACACGAAGGGCACGAGGTGCACCATCCGCGCATCGGGCACGGTGCCGAGCTGGGCTGCCGTCAGCGGCTTGCCGGCGAAGTCCACATAGATCAGGTTGCGGTAGCTATCCTCGCTCGCGGCCTTCGCGCCGCTCTCGAACCGCGGGTTCACCACCGCCTCGCCGGTTCCGCCCGCCGCCATCGGATCGTCAGGCGGCGCATCGCCCGGGGCCGGCGCGATCGCGAAGCCGTCGGCATCGACGGGGCCTCCCACCGCCGCCTCGGGAGCCCCGGCGGGAATGACGATCCGCTTGGCTTCCGCAGCGGCGAGGGCGTCTTTGGCAGCCCGATACCCCACCGCCAGTTCGTCGATCATCGCGATCGGCAGTTCACGGCTCCCCTGGGCTTTCTTCCGCGCGTTGAACTGCCCGATCACGTCGCAGAGTGCGCCATACACCCACAGCTCCTCCTGGGCCACGAGCACCTGCGTCGTGGTCGGCGGCGCATCCCAGACGAACGAGTCGTAGAGCTTCTTCTGGTCGGCGGCATTCCACGTGGTCTCGATCAGGGCTGCCGCGGCCATCGCGTCTGGTCGGTCAGGTTGGCGTCCGGCCGGTGTCGCCGCCTCCACCATCTCGTCCTTCACGCCCAGCCGCACCGGCAGGCTGCGGGCGAATCGAGGCACGAACTTCTGGTACCGCAGCAGATATTTCCGCTCGAGTCTGCCGCCGGGGGCGACGGTCGCTGCGGCCGGCAGAAAGTCGTCCACGCCGAGATCATCGGGCCACGTTCGCAGGTCGGCTTGACTCTCCCAGAGCTGTTGCCATTCGGCGAGCGTCTCGGCTGAGATTTTCGTGCTTTCGCCGTCGATCACCTTGGCCCATTCAGCGTTCGGGTGTGGGGACACGCTCGTCACGCTGCTGATCTGCCCCAGGGTGGACTGGATCTTCTGTCGCTGTTGCTTGATCCGCACGGTCAGCGCGGAGTTCCCGATCCAGAGCACGGTCAGGGCGATCGCGGGCACCAGCGTCGCCAGGATCCAGAAGTGGTATTTCGCGATGACGCCGAGCGTCTGCCGCACATTCTCGGGGATTTCCATGCCGATGCTCAGGGTGCGGTGGCGGGGTGGCTCGTGGTCATTCGCCCACCGGGGCCACGGGTGCGGGGGCCGGAGGGGGCGTCTTGCCCGGCACGACCGGCTGCCAGGCGAACTGAAGCGTGAAGTTGTAGCGGCTGAGTTCGACCATCGGCACGCCTTGCTGTCCTGGCGGGCCGGCCGTCGCAGCGGCCGTCGTACCCGTGGGCTGCATCCGCGGCACTTGTTCCGGGCGAATCGGCGACGATTCGACGATCACCGGATAGCCGATGCCGAGCTCGGCCACCGGCACCCGCTGGCCGGCCATCGGTCCGGCCGACACGAGCACCTTGTCGCCTTCGCCCAGGAGGTTCTTCACAAGCGTCGACCGCACGAACTGCTCCCCCTCGTCGGGCTTGTGCCGATCCTCGTTGTGGTAGTGATGCCCCATGATCTGGATCACCCAGCCCGGACCCGTGGGGCCTTCCGCAGCGGGTTGTCCTTCTGCGGCGGGCTGCCCTTCGGCGGGCGCGTCGGCGGACGGCTCAACGCCAGGCTCGGCCGGGGCTGCCTCGCCGTCGGCCGGGACTGCCGCAGCCGCCGGCGGGGCTGCCGACACAGGATGCGTGTCGTGCCACTGCTTCTTCACACCGGCAAACCACACAGCCAGATTGGGGAAGTATTGGCAGTCGATGCTCTCGACGTGGATCTCCTGGCGGTCGGCCGGATTCTCCGGCACGTCCCCCACGTCGTCCTGCGGCAGGAGCGACTCCACGGCCCGCAGCATGTCGAGCGTCTGGAATCGGCGCTCGTGTACCCTCTTGAGGCTGCCCTGTTGATCGATCGCCGCCTGCCGCTTCGCCTTCGCCTCGTCGACGGCCGACGATTCAGCCTGCGACCGCCGCTGGGCCGCCTCGGCAGCAGCGAAGGCTCCGGCGTAACCCGGATCCGCGTAGGTCTTCCAGGCGAAGAACAGGCCGGTAAAGCTCACGAGTCCCGCGGCCAGCAGGCCCACGAGCCCGCCCACGGCCCAGGGCCGCTTCTCCTCGATGATGCGATCGCGGATGATCTCACGCGGCATCAGGTTCGTGTGCATCTGCCCGCCGCCGGCCGCCTGCAGGGCGAGGCCGTAGGCGGTGCCGAACGCGAGTCGGTTTTCCTTGAAGGCCGGGGCCGTGAGCACGGCATCGCCTTCGAGCGCGTCGAACTTTTCCGGCCGCTGCACCTCGAGCTTCAGTTGCTGCGCCACGAAATCGGAGAGGCCGCGGAGCCGCGCGGCGTTGCCGAGGAGCAGCACCTTGCCGATCGTCGCGGTGCGGTCGGCGCCGGTGAAGTAGTTGAGCGACCGCTGCAGCTCGGCGGTGAACTCGTTGAACACCGGCCGCATCGCCTTGAACACGGCCTTCGGGTCTTCGGCCCGCACGGCGTTGCGCTTGAGGTGCTCGGCCTTCGCGAACGTGAGCTTGAGATCCTTGACGAGCGCCTTGGTGAACGAGCTGCCGCCGATCGGCATGCTTCGCTGCCAGATCCGCAGGCCGTTGGTGATCACGATATCGGTGGTGTCGACGCCGATCGACACCACGACGGTCGATGCCGGCGGCGGACCCAGCTCGTCGGTTTGAGGCGGCGGCGGCTGATCGAAGAGCACCATGTTGGCCAGGGCGATCGGCGTCAACTGCAACACGTCGATCGCCACGCCGGCTGCGTCGAGCGGAGCCAGCGCCTTGTAGACCTGCTCCCGCTTCATCGCGAACAGGGCCACCTCCGCGTCGAGCACGAAGCCCCCCTCTTCCATCCCGCCGGCCAGCCGCTGCCAGTCCCAGACCACCTGGTCCATCGGGAAGGGGATCTGCTGCCGGGCCTCGTACTTCACGATGTCGGGAATCTTCTTGGCCTCGATCGGCGGCAGCTTGATGAACTTCGAGAGTCCCAGCTGCCCCGGAACGGAGAGGGCCACGCGGTCGCCGCGGAGGTCGTTTCGCTTCGTGAATTCCTCGAGGGCCGCCCGCACCAGCTCCGTCGCATCCGCCTCGGGCTGCGAGAGCAGCATCGGGTATTCGATGTAGTCGAAGCCCTCGGCCACGAACCTCCGCGGGTCGCCCGGCGCGAGCCGGCCGCGCAGCGCCTTGAGGCCGCACTTGCCGATATCGATTCCCCACGTGAACGGACTGCGGGCCATGCGGGGTGGGCTTCCAGAAGGATCGGCACTGCGGCGGGAGAAGGGGAGCGCGGGCGAAACCCGCCTCCACTACGCAATTTACGAACGGCGGTTGAGGGGTGTCAAACGAGCCGACGGGCTGGGCCGCGGCATCGCCGTCGTGAATTACACTCACGGCATGGAAGCCGAACGCTGCGTCACATCCCCCACCCTGCTGCGGCCCACCGTCTTCCTGCCCTGTCACACGCTCGACGACTTTCCCTACTGGCTCGACGAGCAGGAGGCCGACGAGCTGCTCACGGCCTGGACGTCGGCCTGGCATCCGGCAGTGATCGCGGCCACGGGGTCAATGCCCGTGTGGGCGAGCGCCGACCTGCCGCCGCCTGCCGACGCGGCCCTGCTCGGCGTTGTGCCTGCCTTCTGCGACGACCGTTTCGCTGCCCAGTTCGACGCGGCTGCGCAGCCCGAGTCTCGCTGGGTGCGTGGGATCGCCGGCCGCGCGGCGCTGCTCGAGGCAGTGGCGTCGGCGGCGGGTGTGGCCGCTGGGCCCGCGGGCGAGCTGCCCGCCGCCTGGGCCGATGACTTCCACGCGCTCGGCCTTGGCGTGCTGGTGTCGGAACTGCTCGCCCGGCGGATGCGATCGGCCACCGACCTCGACTCCGGGGGCTTCGCCGCGGCGGTGGTCGCCGCCGCCCAGGCCGCCGTCGCCGGCCGCGATGACGATGCACGAGCTGGCCTCAAGGAATGCTTCGGCTGGCTGGAGAGCTGGCGGGCCCGCTACTACCCGGTCGATTTCTGGCTGCTCGATCTCGTGCTGCTCGCCGCCTCGACGCTCGGCCGGCCGCTCGCCGCGGAACTGGATGCCGACGTGCCGCTGGGCATCGTGGCGTCATCGGATCTGCTCGCCGTGCTGGCCCGCGATCACGCGGCGGTCCGCGAGCGGCTCGAAGAGCGGGTGACTGCGGGCACGGTGTCGCTCTGCGGCGGTGCGCCCGACGATCGGCCGCTCGACGCGCGACTGCCGGAGGAACTTCACGCCTGGCTCGCCGCGGGGATCGCCACGTGTCGCGAGGTCACGGCCGCCGCGCCGGCCACGTTCGCCCGCTATGCAGGCGGCTCGTCGGCGCTCCTGCCGCAGCTGCTCGCCGGACTCGGCATCGACTCTGCCATCTGGGGATTGTTCGACGGCTCGGCGCTGCCCGATCCCGGCACCGGCCGGATTCGCTGGGAGGGCACCGGCGGCGCGAGCGTGGAGGCGGTGGCCCGGCCGCCGCTCGATGCCCGCACGGCCCGCGCGGTGCTCGAGCTGCCCGAGCGGATCGGCGACGCGCTGGACCACGACCACGTGGCGGTGATCACGTTCGCGCATCACGCCGGCACCGCGGGGCACTGGCATGGGCTCCTGCGGCGGATCGGCCGGTGGACCACGGCGCTCGGCACGTTCCTCACGCCCGCCGACCTCTTTGCCCGCACGGCCGGCTCGGGCACGCCCGCCTCGTTCGAGCCCGATGCCTTCGCGCCGGAGCGTCCGCCGACGACCGGTGCTGCCGTGGCGATCGACCGCGGGATCGCGGAGGTGCGGGCGTCGGCCGCGGCCGTCGTCGCCGCCCGTGCCTCCCTCGTGCCGCTTCTGGCGGCGGCACCGCTCATGACGAGCCGGTCATCCGAAGAACCGGCCGCATCAGCCCACGGCACCTGGTGGGCGAAGGCTGGCGGCTGGTTCGGCCTCGCGCCGCGTGAGACCTTCGAGCGAGTGCTCGACAACGGACTCGTGCGGCTCGAGGCGCATGCGACCACCGGGGGCATGCTTTCGCTGCGGCGGCCCTGTGATCGTGGGAATCGGCTGTCGCAGCAGCTCGCCCTGCGTCGTGGCGTCGAAGCCGCGACGCGGATGCAGGCCGACGCGATCGTTCGTGGCCGCACGGCGAGTGGCCGCGACGGTCTCGTGGCCACCGGCCGGCTGCTTGCCGCCGGCGATCGCGAGGTCGCCAGGTTTCGGCAGGGCATGTCGCTCGTGGAGGGGCTGCCGCTGGCCGTGCTCGACATCGAGGTCACGCCTGCCGCGGGGTTCACCGGCGGCTTCTACGACGCCCATGCCTGTGCGCGGTTCGCCTGGAACGAAAACGAAGCGGTCGAGGTGCGTCGCAGTCTGCATGGCCAGTCGATCGTCACGGAGCGGTCGCGGTTCACGGCACCGCACTTCATCGAATTGCTCGGCGGCGGTGGCCTGCGGGCGGCGGCGAGCGACGACCGCGATGCCGTGGCCATTCTCACTGGCGGCCTCCCCTGGCACATGCTCTCGAGTCCGCACGTGCTCGACTCGATTCTTTCAGCCTCTGGGGCTGCGGCAGGCGTGCCGATCACGCGGCGGCTGGCCATCGGGCTTGGCGTCGAACGGCCCTGGGATCTGGCGGTCGATCTGCTGGCGGATGTGCCGCTCGGGCCGGCGCCTGTGGTGCTGCCCGCTGGCGTGCGGCTGGTGGCGGCTGCGGCGTTGGAGGGGGCTGCCGAGTCGGCGCGGATGCGGATCGGTGTCGTCGAGTCAGCCGGCCGAGCGGGGCCGGTGCGGATCGAATGGGCGGTGCCCGTCGCGCGGGCGACGGCCGTGGACCTCCGCGGCGAGCCGCGCGACGACGTCGAGGTTGCGATCGAAGGCCGGGCCGTCGTAGCTTCACTGCGGCGCTACGAGTTGCTGCAGATGGAGCTGGAATTCGGAACATGATCGTCACGCTCGACGGGCCGGCCGGTGCCGGGAAGAGTTCGGCGGCCCGCGCGCTGGCCGCACGGCTCGGCTGGTGCTACCTCGACACGGGCGCGATG
>JAPOJV010000085.1 GCA_029978085.1 bacterium | reverse complement strand
GCATCGCGGAGCCTCACGCTCTTTCGTGACGGCATCGCCTGGGACTTCCTGGAACTGCCGGCCCGCGACGATGCCGACGCTGACGAGCCGCGGATGGAGCTCGTGGAGATCGTGCTCCATGATCCGGCGCGGGAGCGGGTCGTGGTGATCGATCCGAAACGGAACGTCAAGACGCAGGTCGAGAGCGTCCGACTGGAGCGGCTCGGCGTGTCGCTCGCGAAGTGGGCCCGCGGCTCCGACGATCGGCTCATTCGCTGGGCCGGCGGCCCCGATTTTGACAGCGGCCTCACCGAGAACGATCGCGTGATCGAACTGGCCGGCCCGCGGGTGCGGTATGCCGTGACCCACGCGGCGGCGCCATCGGCGACAGCGGCCGCAGCCTACCGCGAGTTCGCCGACTCGGCCGTGCTGCTGCGGGCCCTCGTGCATCCCGGGGGCGTGCCGCCGTTTCCGCGGCTGGCGCTCAATCGGCGGATCGAAGAGGCCGGTGGCATTCCGGCGGTGGTGACGCTCGAGATCGAGCCGCGGCTCGGGCCGCTCGGTGGCCGCACCGAACGGCTCAAGAGCGTGCACAAGGTGCTGCCGCGGCTGCTGCCTTCGGATCTCGACCGCATCGAGACTGCGGAGTCGCAGGCCGCCGCGGCGGAGCCGGTCGAGCTGGCGGCGTTCGTCGATGGCGATGCCGTCGACTCGCGGGCCGCATCGGTCACGCGGTAGCAGCAGCTGCGAAACGGTTCGCGGTTCCATGCGCGACCCTCACAATGCGCATTGCCGGCGCTCTTTCGCCGGCTGGCAAGAAAGTCTGCCTGACCGGACGATGTTTCCTCTGGCTCACATCTTTCCCAACCCCGTGACTCGCGACGGTGGAAGCGCTCGAGGAGGCGGCGCGGGGTGAGGAAGGCGTCTGCGCTGGGCGGACGGTGGCGGCGGGACGTTCGCGGAGGCTGGCCGCGGCGAAGCGTTGACATGTGTACATTATTCCACTACATTCATTCGCGACACTCATTCAGGAAGAACGGAGGCTCTCGATGCTGGTGTTGTCCCGCAAGCAAAATGAACGGATTCGGGTGGGAGATTCGGTGGTGGTGACCGTGGTCCGCGTCAGTGGCGACAAGGTGCGGATCGGGATCGAGGCGCCGCCGGAGGTGCGGGTGCTGCGTGATGAACTCGAGGATGACGCGGTCGGCACCGTCGTGCTCGAGGAGGCTGCGGAACTGCCGATTCCGCGGCTGTTCGGGTTCGTGGGCTGAAGGCCGTCGGCCTGACGAGCATGGAATCCACCCTGCCCATGCATGATGTGCCGTCGAAGCCGCCGCGCCCGGGGCGGCTTCGACGGCCGGTGCTGGTGGCGACTGCCGTGGCGGGCCTCGTCGCCGCGGTCCTCGGCGGCCTCCTCGTGGCCGTGACGGCCACGACGCCCGCCTTCTATCGCGCCCGACTCGATGCCGGTGCCACAGCCGGCGCCGAGCAGGCTGCGCGACGGCTGATCACGAAGGTCGTCGGCCTGCAGGCGGCTGCCAAGCGGGCCGGACCGTGGGAGGCTGCGATCACGGAGAACGAGTTGAATGCCTGGCTCGCCCTCGATCTGCCACGCAATCATGCGGGCCTGCTGCCCACGGGCGTCACGGCGCCCCGGATCGAGTTGTCAGACCACCTGGTTTGGCTCGGCGTGCGGGTCGGTGTGGGGCCGCTCTCTGCCGTGGTATCGTGTGGCCTCGAGATCAGGCTCCGCGAGGCGAATCAGGTGGAATGCACGGTGGCAGATGCGCGAGTCGGAGCCGTTCCGGTTCCCCGTGGCCCGCTCCTGCATGCCCTCGCTGCACGGCTCGAGCCGCTGGGACTCATGGCGGAGATCCGCCGCGGCGACGGCCGCAGCGTGCTCGTGGTGACGCTGCCTGCGGGCATCGGGCCAGCCGCACGGCGGTGCACGATCGAGGCCCTGGCCGTGGCGCCGGGGGAACTGCTCATGGCGGGTGAAACAAAGGAGGGACGATGACGACGCTGACGTTTCTGGGCGCCGCGGGCGTGGTGTCGGGTTCGCGGCATCTCATCGACACCGGGTCGGCCCGGGTGCTCGTGGACTGCGGTCTGTTTCAGGGCGAGAAGGATCTGCGGGAGCGGAACTGGGTGCGGTTTCAGCCGGCGCCTGACTCGATCGACGCCGTCGTCCTCACGCATGGCCACATCGATCATTCCGGATTCCTGCCGCGGCTCACCCGCGAGGGGTTTCGCGGGCGGATTCATACGGCCCCCCCGACGGCCGATCTTCTCGGCCTGTTGCTCTACGATTCGGCCAAGTGCCAGGCGGAAGACGCCTTCTATGCCAACCGCAAGGGCTATGCGAAGCACCGCCCTGCCCTCCCGCTCTACGAGGAGCAGGACGTCGATCGCACGCTGCGGCTGCTCTCCCCGGTGCCGCGGCTCGAGTGGTTTACGCCGGTGCCGGGTGTTCGCTGCCGGTTCCACGACGCCGGCCACATGCTCGGCAGCTCGTTCGTGGAGATGGAAGTGACGGAGCCGGGGCGATCGGCGCCGCTGCGGATCGTCTTTTCTGGGGACGTGGGCCGGTTCGACGCACCGCTCTACAACGATCCGGTTTCGCCGCCCCCCTGTGACTATCTCATCTGCGAGAGCACCTATGGCAACCGCGACCATCCACCGAGCCGGCCACTCGACGAACTGGAAGCGGCGACGAAGGAGGCGATCGCCCGAGGCGGGATGCTGCTCGTGGCCTCGTTCGCCATCGGCCGCTGCCAGCAGCTCGTCTATCTCCTCCGCACGCTCATGGCGGCGGGCCGGCTGCCGGAGATTCCGATCTGGGTCGATTCGCCGATGGCGGTCGATGCGATGCAGGTGTTCCTGCGGCACGGCGCCGAGCACGACTTCAGCGAGGCGAAGCTCGAAGGCGTGGCCACGTCGCTGGCCAGCCCGTTCGTGCGGATGGCGAAGACGGCCAACGAGTCGAAGGCCATCAACGCCCACCAGGGACCAGGCATCGTGATCGCCTCCAGCGGCATGATGAACGGCGGCCGCATCCTCCATCATCTCGCCCAGCGGCTCCCCGATCCGAAGACGACCGTGCTCGTGGCGGGCTACCAGGCGACCGGCACCCGCGGCCGCACGCTCATCGACGGCGCGCGGTTCCTGCGGATTCACGGCCGCGACATCCCCGTGCGGGCCGCGATCCGCCGGGTCGACGCCCTCTCCGGCCATGCCGACCGCCGTGAGCTCGACCGCTGGCTGGGGGCCATGCCGGCCCCGAAACGCACATTTTTGGTGCACGGGGAGCCGCCAGCCGCCCGCGGCATGCAAGAATTCCTGAGGCAGACCCGCGGCTGGGAGGCCCATGTGCCCTCGCTCGGCGAACGGGTCGTTCTCGACTGACATCAGCGTCTCGCGCCACCCGTAGAAAGGACTCCCATGGCCAAGAAGCCCCGCCCCGCGACCGAGCCCCCCGCCGCCGGCGGCAAGGCCTGCCCCATCCTGCCCGACACCGTGCTCGGCGACGATGTGGCCCTGGTTGCCGAGAACATGGAGCGGATCCTCTCCTCGCCGAGCTACAGCCT
This sequence comes from bacterium, assembly GCA_029978085.1. GTDB lineage: Bacteria > Planctomycetota > Planctomycetia > Pirellulales > UBA1268 > QWPN01. The sequence continues at coordinate 9,790 of JAPOJV010000085.1, read as the reverse complement.
CGCCCAAGAGGATCCGGCGCTGCTGGAGCGGGTGGAGATGCGCGGCGTGCGGATGCTCCTGGAACTCGGCAAGGCCGAACTCGGCCTCCAGGCCGACAACATCGAATCGACCGTGATCGTGTTCGGCGGCACGCAGATCGTGGAGCGGACGGCCGCCGAGCGGCGGCTCTCCGAGGCGCGGCGGGCGCTCCAGGCCGCACCCGGCGATCCCAAGGCGAAGCGGGACGTGGAGCGGTGCACCCGGCTGATCGAGTTCAGCCGCTATTACGAAGACGCCCGCGAGTTCGCCCGGATCGTGTCGATCGACAACCAGTGTGACGACCAGCGCGACTACGTGGTCGTGACCGGCGGCGGGCCGGGCATCATGGAGGCGGCCAATCGCGGCGCCTTCGACGTGGGCTGCAAGTCGATCGGCCTCAACATCAAGCTGCCGGCCGAGCAGCAGCCCAATCCGTTCATCACGCCGGAGCTCTGCTTCCAGTTCAAATATTTCGCCCTGCGGAAGTTCCACTTCATCCTCCGGGCGGCGGCCGTCGTGCTCTTTCCTGGAGGCTTCGGCACGCTCGACGAGATGTTCGAGACGCTCACGCTGATGCAGACCCACCGCATGCAGCCGGTGCCGATCATCCTCTACGGCAAGGCCTACTGGTCGAAGGTGATCGACTTCCAGTATCTCGCCGACGCCGGCGTGATCAGCGACCACCACCTCGAACTCTTCACCTACGCCGAGACCCCGACCGAGGCGTGGCAGCAGATCCTCGACTACCACGCGGCCCGATCCGGAAGCCGGCAGTGAGCCCCTCCTGATGACCCCGCCCGACTCCTTGCCGGCGTTCGTGCCCGGTGCCGTCGCATCGACCGGCCGCGTGGCGCTCGTGACCGGCGGCGCGAGGCGGATCGGCGCCGCCGTGGTGCGGGCACTGGCAGCGAGGGGCTATTCCGTGGCGATCCATTGCCATGCGTCGCTCGCCGAGGCCCGGACACTGGCGGCGGAACTGGAGGCGGCTGGCCTGCCGAGCCTCGCCGTGACGGCCAACCTCCGCGACGAGGGGCCGGTGCGGGCGATGGTGCATCGCGTGGCGGACCATTTTGGTCGGATCGATGCAGTAGTGACCTGCGCGGCGATCTGGATTCCGGGGCCGCTCGAGGAGGTGACGGCCGACGACCTGCGGGCCCATTTCGACGTCAACTGCGTGGGCACCTTCATCGTGGCCCAGGAGGCCGGCGCCGTGATGGTCGGGCAGGAGACCGGCGGCGCGATCGTCACGCTCGGCGATCAGGCGATCGCCCGGCCCGCTCTCGACTACGCTGCCTACTTTCCGAGCAAGGGGGCGATCCCCACGCTCACGCGGTCGCTCGCGGTCGAGTTCGCCCGGCGGAATCCGCGGATCCGCGTGAACTGCGTGCTGCCCGGGCCGGTGACGCTGCCAGCCGGCATGGACCCGGCCGCCCGTGCCGCCGCCATCGCCGGCACGCTCGCAGGCCGCGAGGGCACGCCCGAGCACGTGGCTGATGCCGTGCTCTTTCTCATCGAGAACGACTTCGTGACCGGCGTCTGCCTGCCGGTGGACGGCGGCCGCTCGATCACAGGTAGCCCGGTCACGCCGTGACCGGAAGGGTGTAGCCCGGTCACGCCGTGACCGGAATCCGGCCTCATGTCACGGCGTGACATGGCCACTTCATCGTGCCAGCGGCAGCCGGATCGTGAACGTCGAACCCACGCCCGGTTCGCTCTCCACGCCGATCGTGCCCCGGTGGGCCTGCACGATGTGCTTGACGATCGAGAGCCCGAGTCCCGTGCCGCCGAGCTTGCGGCTTCGCGCCCGGTCGACCCGGTAGAACCGCTCGAAGAGCCGCGGAAGATGCTCCGCGGCGATCCCACAGCCCTCGTCGCGAATACGGACCACCAGCTCGCCCGCGGCGGCCTCCGCCTCCATCCAGACGGTGCGGCCGGCATCGCTGTACTTGATCGCGTTGTCGACGAGGTTGATGACGGCCTGCTCGAGCAGCGGCGCGTTGACCTCCGCCACGAGCACCGGATCACAGCGTGTGGTGAGCGTGATCGACCGCTCGGCAGCCCGCGGCTCGCAGTCGGCTGCCACCGCCGCCAAGACGCCACCGATCGCCGCCGGCTCGACGGGGAGATTGTCGGCCCCCTCGCTCTGCTCGATCCGCGAGAGCGCGAGCAGGTCTTCGATGATCGCCGCCAGCCGGTCGGCCTGCCTGGCGACGATCTGGAGGAACCGCTTGGAGTCGGTAGGGTTGTCGGCGGCGCCGTCGAGAAGCGTCTCCACGAATCCCTTGATCGAGGCGATCGGCGTCTTCAGCTCGTGTGACACGTTGGCCACGAAATCGCGGCGGACGTTCTCCAGTCGCTGCACGTCGGTGACGTCGTTGAGCACGATCACCGCACCCCCCTCCCCCGACACGTCGCGCAGGGCCGTGCCGCGGAGGCGGATCGTGCGATCACGGCCGCCGTGGAGCACGAGGTCGTCCTCCACCGGCTCACGGCAGTCGATCGCCCGCAGCGCGAAGCGGCGGAGTTCAGGGTTGCGGACGACCTCCTGGAGCGGCCGCCGCACGACGTGGTCGAGATCCAGCCCGAGCAGCTCGGCGGCGGCGCGATTGATGCCCACGATCCGCTGGCGGCCGTCGATCGCGAGCACGCCCTCGATCATGCTGCCGAGCACCGCCTCCTGCTGCGTGCCCTGCCGGCCGATGAGCAGCCCGCGCTCGACGAGCTGTTCCCGCAGGCCGGCGATCGCATCGGCGAGGTCGGCCACTTCCGCGAGGTCGGTGGCAGGCAGCGGTGCCTCGATCTCGCCCGCCGCCAGGCGCGTGGCAGCGATACTGAGCTCCTGCACCGGCCGCACCGCCCGCCGGGCGAGCACGTAGCCCACCGCCGTGGCCGCAGCGGCCAGCGCCAGATGCGCCGCGATCAGCCGCCGCTGGGCCGCCGCCAGTTCTCGGTCGGCCGCCCTGGTGTCGGCGCTCGCGCGGATGATCGCCGTGGGCGCCGCTGCCGGGCCGTGCGGCACGGCCACGGTGATGAACCGGCGACCGGTGGCCGGCTCGAACCGGCTGGCCGCCGCGATCCTCCCCGCGCGGGCCTCGGCCACGAGCCGTTCATCGGTCGGTGCCGTGCGCGGCGGGGCGGCCGCCCCGGCGGCCTGCGGTCCGGCGGTAAGCGGCCGGCCGTCGACCGCAAGCAGCTCCAGTGCGACCTCCGATTCCGCCAGGGTCGAGCGGGCAACGGCGGTGAACGCCTCGGGATCGAGCGACTCGTCGTGCGGCGCCGTCACCGCCCCGGCCAGCCTGGCGAGTTCCGTCAGCCGCTGCCGCTGGTCCTCTTCGGCGATCCGCGCCAGCTGCACCGATGCCAGCCACGACGAGGCGACGAGCACCGCCGCCACGAGCGAACACCAGACGATGAACAGATGCCAGACGAGTCGGGTGCGGGGCATCGTGTGGGCCGTACTCACGACCGGAAGCGGTAGCCGACGCCGCGAACCGTCTCGATGTAGGAACCGAAATCGCCGAGCTTCTTCCGCAGGCCGGCCACCTGCACGTCAACTGACCGCTCCGTCACGGGATAGTCCTCACCCTTCACCGCGTCGACGATCTGTGACCGCGTGTAGGCCCAGCCGGGCCGCTTGGCGAGGAACTGCAGAAGGGCGAACTCGGTGTAGGTGAGCTCGATCGGCTGGCCGGCGAGCGTCACCTCGTGCCGGCCGGGATGGATCGACAACTCATGCACGTCGATCGTGGTCTCGAGTTCGGACTGCCGCTGGGCCTCGTGGCGGCGGAGCAGCGCCTTGATCCTGGCACCGAGCACCCGCGGGCTGAAGGGCTTGGCGACATAGTCGTCGGCGCCGCGTTCGAGGCCCGCGATCATGTCGCTCTCCTCGCTCTTGGCCGTGAGCATGATGATCGGCACGTCGCGGGTCTTCGAGTCGTTCTTCAACCGCCGACAGACCTCGAGCCCGTCGACCGACGGCAGCATGAGGTCGAGGACGATGAGGTCGGGCGGCTGCCGCCGCGCCGCCTTCAGTGCGTCTTCACCCGTGGCCACGCACTCGACCTGGTAGCCCTCCTTGGAGAGGTTGTAGCGGACGAGCTCGAGCAGATCCTCTTCGTCGTCGACGACGAGGATTCGCTGCACGGCCTGCTCGGCGCCGGCCTTCGGTCGTGAGGAAAGCTGCTTCATCGGCCTACCGGAAGTGCGGAGGGGCTCACCGCCTCTAGTATCCCCGCTCCGCCCGCCCCCCGGAAGTGTTCAATTTCCGTGAGGATTCGCCCGGCCGGACGCTCACGAAAACAGCAGCTCGACGTCCTCGGCGGTGAGGCTCGCGATCATGCTCTCGTCGGCCCGCACGATCGACTCGGCCAGTTCCCGCTTGCGGTCCTGGAGCGCGACGATCTTCTCCTCCACGGTGTCGCGGGCGATGAGCCGGTAGGCGAACACGCGGCGGGTCTGGCCGATGCGGTGGGCCCGGTCGACGGCCTGGGCCTCGACGGCCGGGTTCCACCAGGGATCGAGGATGTAGATGTAGTCGGCGGCGGTGAGGTTGAGGCCCTGGCCGCCCGCCTTGAGGCTCACGAGAAACAGCTTGCAGTCGGGGTCTTCCTGGAACCGGGCCACGCGGGCCTGGCGGTCGGTCGTGCGGCCGTCGAGGTATTCGTAGACCACCGACCGCTCGTCGAGCCGCCGGCGTAGGATCGCCAGGAAGCTCGTGAACTGGCTGAACACGAGCACCTTGTGTCCCTCGTCGAGCACCTCCTCCAGCTGCTCGAGCAGTGTTTCGATCTTCGCTCCCTGGTCGTCGATCCGCTTCGGGTCGACGAGGCCCGGATGACAGGCCGTCTGCCGCAGCCGCAGGAGCGCCTCGAGCACCGCGATCCGCGAGCGGCCGATGCCGAGCTTGCCGATCCGCCCCGACAGCTCGAGCCGGTAGTGCTCGCGAAGCTCGTCGTAGGCCTTCCGCTGCTCCTCACCGAGTTCGACGTACAGCGTCTGCTCCGTCTTCTCGGGCAGATCGGAGAGCACCTGCGTCTTCGTGCGCCGCAGCAGGTAGGGCCGCACCGCGCGGGCCACCACCTCCGTGCTGCCGCGGCCGTCGGCGAGGAACTTCCGCAGCCGCGAGGCGCTGCCGAGCTGCCCCGGATTCAGGAACTCGAAGATGCTCCACAGTTCACCGATGTGGTTCTCGACCGGCGTGCCGGTGAGGGCGAGCCGATGGCGAGCCCGCAGGAGCCGGCAGGCCTTCGCCGCCTGGCTCGCGGCATTTTTGATCGACTGGGCCTCGTCGAGCACGACGTAGTCGAACTCGATCTCCCGGTGGGCCACGATGTCGCGCCGGAGCGTGCCGTAGGTGGTGACGATGATGTCCCAGTTCGTGAGGTCGCCTGCCGTCTCCGCCCGCGTGTTGCCGGTGAAGTTGGCCACCCGCAGGGCCGGGGCGAACTTCTTGGCCTCCTCGATCCAGTTGAAGACGAGGCTCTTGGGCACGATGACGAGCGACGGCCGGTGGGCGATGCCCGCCTCTTGGATGACCGCCTGCCGCCGCAGCAGCATGGCAAGCACCTGGATCGTCTTGCCGAGACCCATGTCGTCGGCCAGACAGCCCCCCAGCCCCATCCGCTCCAGGAACGAGAGCCAGCCGAGGCCTTCGCGCTGGTAGTGGCGAAGCGTGCCCTGGAAGCCGGCGGGCTCGTCCTCCGCCTCCGGCCGCTCCCCGCGCGCGAGTTCCTCACGGATCCGCTCGAACGCCTCGTCGACATGCGACTGCGGCTGGCCGGCGAGCAAGGCGTCGAGCAGCGCCACCTGGATGCGGCCGTAGCGGAGCCGGCCATCGTGTTTCTGCGCCAGCGCCACCATCGGCTCGAACTGGGCCGCGAGCGAGTCGGGCAGGATGCCGAGCGAGCCGTCGGAGAGTTCGATCGAGCGGCTGCCGCGGGCGAGCGCCTCCAGCAGCGCGGGCATGTCGGCCGTCACGCCGCCGAAGTCGACCGACGCGGAGAGTTCGAACCAGTCGATGCCGCTGGTGACATTCCAGGCGACGCTGCCGGCGGGGCGATAGCGGCGGCCGGCAACCTCGATCGTCCAGCCGGCCGCGGCCAGCTGCGCCACGGAGGCGTCGAGCCGGTTGCGCGGGATCTGCACGTGGTGCGTGAGCGGAGCGGAGTCGTCGGCCGCGGCGCGGGCGGGCGTGGCACCGTGCCGCGGGAGGACGGCCAAGGCGGCCCGCTCGGCGGCCCGGTCACGGCGGACGAAAATGCGGCGGTCGGTGTCGGCAGCGCCGCCGGCCGGGTCGTCGGCCGCGATGAGGATGCCGGCATAGTCGAACCAGATCCGGCCCGCCAGCTGCACCCGGGGCGTGGCCCGACGCCGGGCGCGGGGCTCCGCGGCGGCATCGTCGTCGAGATCGATCGCCGGTGAATCATCGAGCACGAGCCTGGGCTGCGGGGCGCCCGACTCGATCCGCCAGCCCGTCCAGGCCGGCAGCACGAGCCGCGGCACATCGGCCAGCGCCGCCACCTGGGCCACCAGCCCGTCGGTCTGCGTGGCGGCCAGTTCGATCGGGCCGCGGCGTTCGAACTGCTCGACCCAGCCCGCCGTGCCCGCGGAGAAGCCGTCGTCCGGCACGACGAGTCGGGCGATCCGGTCGGCAAACACGACGAGGCCCGTCCGCAGGATGGCCCGCGGCTCCTTGAGCTCCTTCCGCTGGCTGCCGCGGACGAGCATGCCGCGGAGCGTGGCGCGGGCGGGCCGCGGTGGGGCCGCATCGGCTTCGTCGCCATTGCGGGCGGCGCGAGACGGTCGCAGGTCGTCGTCATCGGGCTCGAGCACGAAGGCGAACTCCCACGGTCGGCTGCCGTCCCAGGTGAGAGGCACGATCGTGTCGGGGGCTCGCCGCGGCTCGGGCTGGAGCACGAGCCGGCCCGTCTCGCAGAGCATCGAGAGATGCGCGGCGGCCGACCGCGGGCTGACGACGATCTTGGCGATGCCGCGCCGCTCGAGCGGCGCGGGCGTCGCCTGCTCGCCGACGCCGACGGCGCCGATGAGCCGCTCGACGAGCTCCCGTTCCTGGGGTTCCAGATCCTCGAACTCGACGTTGCCGGGGCCGAGCACGACGGGCCGCGGCCGGCCGGTGGCGTTGCCCGCCACGTCGAGCTGCATGCGGCACGGGATGAGCACGGCGGTGCGGGCCTCGGCGGAGGCGGTGATGTCGAAGAGGAACACGAGCGCGCCCCCCGTCCGCCGCGCATCGGGGATCGAGAGGGCCGCCGCCCGCACGGCCGGCTCGACGAGCCGCCGCCGGTCTTCGAGCTCCACGGCCCAGGAGGGCAGCCGCTGCGTGCCGCGCCGCGCGATCTCGGTGCGCGGCCGCGGTTCGTGGCGGCCCACGGAGAGCTGTCGGCCACTGCGGAATGCCGGCGTCGGCTCGTCATCCTCCGGTTCGGCATCGGCCGCGGCGGTCTCGGCGTCGGCCTCGGCCGTCTCGTCGGCCACGATCTCGAGCGCGACGGGCGTCTGGTCGTGGATTCCGGAGAGCAGACCACGGCGATCGACCTCCAGGAGCGCCGCCGCGAGAACGGGGCAGGGGTGGCCCGCCTTGCCGGCGGCCGACGTGCATCGCGCCTCGAGCGTCATGCCGCCGCGACGGTGGGCCGAAAGCTCCAGGAGCACCTCCTGCTCGGCTCCCGACTCGTCGGTGACGGTGGCCAGCACGTGCCCGACCCGCGGGCAGCGGGCCACCACGGGGGCGAGCGTGCGGGCGAGCGTGACCTGGGCGGGCTTGAAGAGGTGGAAGAGACGCTGTTCGAGAGTCTTCATTCAGTCGTTGGTGCGCGGAGAACGGTGGCAGTTGCGCAGCCCACGACGAACCGAGGACGCCCGGAAGCGCAACGCGCTATCGTAGCCCGCCCCGGCCCGCTTTGGCGAGGGCCGCCCACGCGGCGCGGGTCTCACGCCCCTTTGACGGTGGCGATGAGCTCGAGCACGTTCTCCACCGGCGTCTGCGGCAGCACGCCGTGCCCGAGATTGAAGATATGCCCGGGCCGGCCGCCGGCGCGGTCGAGCACCTCGCGGGTGCGCCGCCGGACAGTGTCGCGGTCGGCGAGGAGCACGACCGGCTCGAGGTTGCCCTGCACGGCTCGATCGTGGCCGACGAGGTTCCAGCCGGCGTCGAGATCGATCCGCCAGTCGATGCCGATCACCGACCCACCCGCTTCACGCAACAGCGGCAGGAGCGCGGGATTGCCGGTCGCGAAGTGAATCACCGGCGCCCGCTTCGCCGCCTCGGCGATGGCCGCGCGGCTGTGCGGCAGGACGTAGCGACGATAGTCGTCGGGGCCGAGGCAGCCGACCCAGCTATCGAAGAGCTGCACGATCTGGGCCCCCGCATCGAGCTGGGCCACGAGGTAGCGGCTCACGGCCCGAGCGATCCTGGCCATCAGGTCGTGCCAGGCCGACTCGTGCCGGTACATGAGCATCTTCGTGTGGAGCCAGGCCTTGCTCGTGCCCCCTTCGATGCAATACCCGGCGAGCGTGAACGGGGCGCCGGCGAAGCCGATCACGGGGATCGAGTCGTCGAGGCCGGCCCGCGTCGCGCGGACCACGTCCATCACGTAGCCGAGCCGGCCCACGTCGTCGAGTTCGCGAACACGATGCACATCGGCAGCCTCGCGAACCGGATTGTGGATCACGGGGCCCTCACCCGCCGCGAACTCGAGGTCGAGCCCCATCGGCTCGAGGATCGGCAACAGGTCGCTGAAAATGATCGCCGCATCGACGCCCAGCCGCTGCACGGTGGCGAGCATGACCTCCGCCGAGAGCCGCGGGCTCTTGCAGAGTTCCATGAACCCCACCTTCTCCCGCACGGCCCGGTATTCCGGCAGGTAGCGGCCCGCCTGCCGCATGAGCCAGACGGGCGTTCGCTCCACCGGCTCCAGGCGGCAGGCCCGCATCATGAGCGAGTGGCTGTAGCGGTCGGACGGGGCCGGCGATGTGGGCGGGGCATTCATGTCGGGCGAGTATACGTGGCGGCGGGGGCATCGGCATCGACGCAATTCGAACTAGAATGCGGTGACGGTTCCCTGGTCCCGGCATCACGCCCATGCTCGAATTCATCTCCGGCATCTCGGTCGTCTGCTTCGTGGCCAGCTATGCCGTGGCCTTGGCCTGCGAGGTGTCGCGGCTGGCGTTTCGCTCCGGCGTGCGCGGCGCGGCGATGGTCGGCTTCGCGGCGGCCGGCCTCCTCGCCCAGACGCTGTTCCTCGGCTGGCGGGCCGTCAATGCGGCGGCGCTGCCCCTCTCGAGTCCCTTCGACTGGTACCTTCTCGCGGCCTGGCTGCTCGCGGCGGGCTATCTCTGGCTCACGCTCACCAATCCGCGAACGCCCGTCGGCCTGTTCCTGCTGCCCGTCGTGCTCTTGCTCATCGGCGCGGCGCAGCTCTCCAGCCGCGAGCCCTTCCCGCAGAGCCCGGCCACGCAGATCTGGGGCGCGATCCATGGCCTCTTCAACCTCGCGGCGAGCGTGAGCGTGGCCCTCGGTGCCGTGGCGGGAATCATGTGGCTGATCCAGGCGGGCCGGCTGCACCGCAAGCAGGCGCCGCTCCAGGGCTTTCGGATGCCGAGCCTCGAACGGCTGGCCAACGTGACCAGCCGCACGATCGCCGTCGCCGCCTGGACCGCCGCCGCCGGCTTCGTGTCGGGCATCGTGCTCAATGCGGTGAACCGACAGCGTGGGCTGCTCGAAACGGTCCCCTGGACCGATCCCGTCGTGCT
>JAPOJV010000139.1 GCA_029978085.1 bacterium | reverse complement strand
GGCCGTAAGATGCCGTTTTGTGGCGAATGGCCTCGGGCACGCGTGGGTTGTTCGCCATCGTCCAGAGGAACCCGCGGATGTAGGTTTCGTGCTCTTTTTCAATCTCGCGGCGGCGGTCGTAGCTGGCTTCCGGGTATTCCCCAGTTCGTTAGTGCAACATTCTTTCTGTAAATCGCCGGTGCGTGCCTGACCGAGGCGAGCGCAAGCGAGTCGAGGGAAGGCACGCACCGGCGGCCCGAGTTGAAGAGGTGGGCCATCGAGGTTTTCTTGGAAGTGTCACCTACCCAAGAAGGAACCTGCGATGACCCACCAAGATGAATGTCCGGCGATCGACGACCTCACGGCCCTGCTCATCGAGCACGGTCCGGCCGCCATGGCCTCCGCCCTCGCCACGCTCATGAACCACGCAATGCAGATCGAGCGAGAGCAGGTGCTCAAGGCCGAGTCTCATCAGCGAACAGGCGACCGTCAAGGCTACGCCAACGGATTCAAGCCGAAGACTCTCAAGACTCGCGTCGGGCAGGTTGCCCTCCGCATCCCGCAGACCCGTGGCTACCGCGACGACAACGGGCGGCCGTTCTACCCCCAGTCACTCGAGCGGGGCGTCCGCAGCGAGCGGGCGATGACCCTCGCCGTCGCCGAGATGTACGTCCAGGGCGTCAGCACCCGGAAGGTGACGGCCATCGTCCAGGAACTCTGCGGGCTGGACATCACCTCCACGCAGGTGAGCCGGGCCGCGGCCGAGCTGGATGAGCAGCTCGCGGCATGGCGGAACCGGCCGATTGGTGAGATCACCTACCTTGTCCTCGATGCCCGCTATGAAAAAGTCCGCCACGGCGGGGCCATCGTGCCTTGCGCCCTTCTCACGGCCATCGGAATCGGGCCCGACGGCAAGCGGAGCATCCTTGGGTGCAGCGTGCAACTCTCCGAGGCCGAGCCGCACTGGCGATCCTTCCTCCAAAGCCTCGTCGACCGCGGTATGCGGGGAGTGAAACTCGTCGTCAGCGACGACCACAGCGGGCTCAAGGCCGCCCGGCAGGCCGTCCTCAGCGGGGTGCCCTGGCAGCGGTGCCAGTTCCACCTCATGCGAAACGCGATGGCCCACGCTCCCAAGGTCGCCATGCGGCCAGAGATCGCGGGGGACATCCGCCGCGTCTTCGACGCGGATGAGCCCGCCGAGGCTGAGCGGCGGCTTCGCGAGGTCGTGACCCGCTACAAGAAAACTGCTCCGCAACTCGCCGCCTGGCTCGAGGAGAACGTCCCCGAGGCCCTCACCGTCCTGTCGATCCCCGCCTCCCACCGACGGCGGCTCCGAACGACCAACGGCCTCGAGCGGCTCAACAAGGAGATCAAGCGCCGAACGCGGGTCGCCACGCTCTTCCCGAACGAAGCCTCGCTCCTGCGGCTCGCCTCCGCCGTTCTCTCAGAGATCAGCGACGACTGGGAAACCGAACGTGCCTACCTGAACATGGAAGCCAGATGACCCACCTCTGAAAACCGCGATTTACAGAAGGGTTGTTGCTTTATCGCACGCGGTTTGCTCTAGTCCAGGGGGTAGTCGTTGCGGCCATGCCGTCGACTTTGGCCGGCCGACGGCTGAGACGCCGGAGCCGGTGAGACCGACTCGTCACACCAGCCGCCCGCACGCAAGGATCGCCTATGAACCCGCTCCGACGTCTCCCGCCCAATGCTCGCCGACCGGCTGGGTCGAGATCGTGCAGGCCCGTGACGACCGCGACGCCCTTCAATTTTCACCCGACGAGCTGCCCGTGATCGACATTCACAGCCTCCGAGCCGAGCCGAACGTGTCGCATCAGGAAAGCCCACGTGACAACCCTCCGCCCGGATTTCACAAGAGATTTAATATCGTGGATACAAAGCGAGCTCTCTTCGTCGCTGCGGTTGCCGGTCTCGCACTGACAACGGGCCAGGCCCATGCGGATCTGGTCAATGGCAGTTTCACCATCACCAAGCCAGGGACCGGGGGCGTGGTGACGGGCACACTCAACGGGCTGAACGTCTTTGACAGCTATGTGAAAGGTGTGGGCACGAGCCGGCCCTTGAACGGGCCGGTGCGCACGGTGACGTGGGATGACGAGTCGGGGACCTCTCCGGCGGGTGGCCCGGTGGACCTGCTTGGCTGGACATCGGTCAACGGCGGAAACCCAGACACGGGCAAGAACGGCGTGGGGGGCTCGTCGGGCCTTAACATCTTCGCGGCTTGGGGCGGCGACCAGCGCGTCCAAGGAGCGACCACCATGACGATTGCGGCCGATACGGTCTATCGGATCACGGCACAGATTGACGGGCCGGCCGGTGGCCCCATCGCGGGAGCCCTGGCGTTCCACCTCGTGGCGGGCGGTGTGCAGCTGACAGCGGACGCTCCGCTCACGCCGTTTGTCGGCGGCCTGGGCTTCCAGACGATCACCCGGACCTACACCATCGGATCGCTGCCCGGCGGCGTGAACACGGGCGCCCCCCTGACGGTTATTCTCGGCGTCGAGAATTCAAACGACAACGGAGATCGAATGATCTGGGACAATGTTCAACTCGCTGTCGTTCCCGAACCGTCCTCGTATGCCATGGCCCTCGCGGGAATAGCCTGCGGCGGCTATCTCATCAGGCGTCGGAAGCCGGCCTGACGCGCACCGACCAAACTGATTCGTCGGTCGCGTTCGGCCTTCGACCTTGGCCGGCTGACCGTTTTGAGGCCCGAGCCAACAAGACGCACCGAAAACGCGAGAGGACTTCATTCATGAGCTCGGGAAACAGGATGGCCTTTGGGTTCGTGGCCGCCGCGGTCTTCGGTGCGTTCGTGCCGCTGACTGACGCCGGTGCCGCTCCGATCGCCATCGACTGGGTGACGGTGGGGAACCCGGGAAACGCCAACGACACGACCGGCTACGGTGCCGTGAACTACGAGTATCGAATCGCCAAGCACCTCGTGACGATCCAGCAGTACACGGACTTCCTGAATGCCGTCGCCAAGAGTGACCCGCACTCGCTCTACAACCCGAGCATGGCCACCAACCTGAACATCGCCGGCATCTCGCGATCCGGGGAGAGTGGCGCCTACACCTACGGCGTGATCGACAACGGCGGCCCCAGCGGCAATCGTCCGATCACGCTCGTCACGTGGTATTCCGCCGCCCGATTTGCCAACTGGATGCACAACGGGCAAGGGAGCGGCAGCACGGAGACCGGGGCGTACACGATGTCCAAGGGGTCCATCACGGCCGCCAGCAGGACCGGCGGCGTGAACACGTACACGCTCTCGGCGCCTTCGACCCTGTCGGTGGGTGACCAGGTTACGGTGACGGGACTCAGCGGCACGGCGGCGACGACATTCAACGTGAGCGGGGTGGTGACGAGCGTATCGGATTCGCAATTCACGATGGCGAACACGAACACCAATGCCGTGGCGACCGGGACGGGGAGCATGATGGGAGCCTCGGCGACAGCCGCGAGCACCGCCGCCTTTTCTATCCCGACGCAGAACGAGTGGTACAAGGCGGCGTATTACTCGCCGGTCAAAGGCGGGCCGGGCTAGCCGGGCTACTACACCTACGCGACTCAGAGCGACTCAGCCCCGGGCAACGTGGTCGGCCCCGGGGTCAACCAGGCGAACTACTACACGGGCGCAGGGTTCTCCGTGACGCAGTCGCCGAGTGGCTCGTCGACCCAGAACTACCTCACGGACGTGGGGCCTTTACGAACAGCGCTTCGTACTACGGCACGTTCGACCAGAGCGGGAACGTGTTTGAATGGAACGAGGCCATCACGGGGACGAGTTTTGGGTCCCCTGGTTCGAGTCGTGGCGCCCAGGGTGGCGATTGGGATAACTCCTTATCCTCCCTGTCGTCGTCCAGCCTCAATCCGCAGAGCCCGTCTGCCTTCGGCCGAAGTCTCGGTTTTCGTCTCGCGAGTCCTGCCGCCGTCCCCGAACCGTCCTTGTATGCCATGGCCCTCGCGGGAATAGCCTGCAGTGGCTTCTCGATGTGGCGGGGGCGGAAGCGGCCCGGGTAATCGGCGAGAGTCTCCGGCCACGGTGGCCCCGGAAGCGAACATGTCGAGCACGAGCCACACCCAGATCCGATGTCCGCGAATGCACGGCCTGCCGCCGCACCGCGCGGGATCGATCGAGATGCGTTCGAACAGTTGTGCGTGCGTCACGTCCATGTCACGCTCGTATTCCTGGCCACCGGGTCCCGCCAAACATTGAGGAACATCCCCATCCGTCATTGTCATTTCGAAAGCCAGCTCGTGCCTGACGCCCGTTCAGAAGGCGGCGTGGCGGAAGGCCCTGGGCCGCGATCTCGACCTGACGCAGTTCGGTCGCCCTGCCTACAAGGCACCGGAGCTCGTCGACGGCGGTGAGTGGCTGAACTCCGGTCCGCTGACGCTCGCTTCCTTGGAAGGCAGCGTCGTGGTCGTCCACTTCTACGCGTTCGGCTGCATCAACTGCATCAGGAACTATCCGACCTACCTGGACTGGCAACAGCGCTACCGCGACAAGGGCGTGGTGATCATCGGCATTCACACGCCGGAGACTGCTGCCGAGCAAGACTCGGCGAGTGTCAGGCAACGAGCCGACGAGGCGGCCTTCACCTTCCCGGTCCTGATCGACCGAACGAAAGCCAACTGGAATGCGTGGGGCAACTCGATGTGGCCGTCGGTCTATCTCATCGACAAGCGCGGCTATCTTCGGTTCTTCTGGCCAGGCGAGCTGAAATGGAACGGGGCGACCGGTGATCAGTGGATGGGGGCACGGATCGAAGAGCTGCTCGCCGAGCCCCCACGACTGCCAGCGGAAGAGCGTCTGCGGTAGCCGTCAGGAGCCCACGGGAACGGCCAACAGAAGAACTTCCCACGCCCGACCGGCCGTATCCACGACGACACCGACGCCCGCGTCCCGAAGCCGACTGTTAAGGAGCTCCGCCCGGGTTCCCGGCTCCAGCGTGCGGCTGCGATCGCTAGTCCCTTTGACCGGCTCGCAAAAAACCTCCTGGTGGGCAAATGCATACCGATAGCCGCTGGGCGCGATGCGATGTTCTCCGAACGACTCTCCCTCGAACAGGTGTGCCACGCGGTCATGGCGGAGCATGTTGGCCGCATGGCTGCGGGCCGCTCGAGTCAGCCGCTCGTCGAGATTGAGGAGCGGAAGGCCCGCCTCCATCCGCACCCGGTTGATCTCCTCAAAGAGCCCCCGCTCGATGGCTGCGGCCGCAGCCGCTCCAAGGGCAGCGGACAACTCCGGGTTCACCGCGTCGGCCGCCGCCGCTGCGACAGGCTTGAAGGCCGTGTGGGCTTGCCGACCGGCTCCGGCCACCGGCTGCGGCCACCACCAGCCTGCCTGCTGCACGGCCCCAGCCAGCAGACCGGCCAGCAGCAACGCCGCCGCGGTCATTCCAGCATTCATTTGCCATCCCCGTCTCCTTGTCCACAGGGGCAGGTGCCACACGGGAAGGGCTGCCAGCCGGCTCCGCCGAGAAGCCCGCCGGCCCGTATCAAGGAAGGCCGCAAGGTCTGCCGCGAGATGGGCTGCCGATGAGTACCGCTGCGACGGATCGGCCTGGAGGCACTTCCGCACGATCGCCCGCAGTTCGTCCGGCACGCCATCGAGCTGCTCCCAGCCGGCGACGCTTCCCCGCACCGCCCGCTGCAGCGATCCCATCACGCTCGTGGCCTTGTAGGGGGCATGCCCGGTGAGCATCGCAAAGAGCAGGCAGCCGACGCCGTGCAGATCGGTCGCGTGGCTTGTCTCACCGAGCGACGGATCGAGGCCGGTCTGCTCGGCCGCCATGTAGCTCGGCGTGCCCAAGACCGTGTCTCCGACGGTCAGCTCGTGGCTGGCATCATCGGGCAGGGCGAGCCCGAAATCGATCAGCTTGACCGTCTCATCGAGCCCAGCAGCAGCTGGGGCCGCCAGCAGGACGTTGTCAGGCTTGAGATCGCGATGCACGATCCCCGCGTCGTGCAGATCAACGAGCGTTTCCGCCAGCTCGCGGGCGATAGCGGCAGCACGTACGGGCTCGAGCGTCGCCTCGTCGATGCGATCCTGCAGCGTGCAGCCGTCGATCCATTCGAGCACCAGATACGGACGCTCCTGCCAGATGCCCGTCGCATGGATGGCGACCACCCCCGGGTGGGCCAGCCGCGCGAGCAGCCTTGCCTCACGGAGGGCACGCTGCCGCCCGGTTCTCGTGTGGATCGCATGCGACGAAAGCAGCTTGATGGCCACCTGCCGGCCGTGGGCCATGTCACGAGCACGGTAGATCGTGGCCATCCCACCCGAGCTGTGCAGCGTGACGTGGTCATACCCGGGAAAAGCCGGCGGCTCTTCAACGACATCGACAGGCAGTGGCCCTGGCTCCGGCCGGGAGGCTCGCAGCCGCTGCTCGAAGATCTGCGTGTTGCTGCCGAGAACCGTGTCACCGCAGGCGAGGTCGCTCAGGCTCCAGCTGGCAGCCATCTGCGAAAACGCCGCCGAGCACTGCGGGCACCACCGGACATGGTCGAGCCCGTGGCTGCGGTCAGGCTCCTCCACGGAGTCCTCGAGCAAAGCGTGGAGCTGATCCCGCGACGGACAGTCGGTCAACGCGCCGCTCATGGCCTAGCCCCGACCGACGGTGTCTCCAGCTGAGCCAAGGCCTCGCGGATCATCCGCTGAACCTTCTTTCGGGCCACGTAGGCCGTGTTGATCTCCATGCCGAGTTCCTCCGCCACGACAGCTCCCGAGAGACCCTGCATCGCCAAGAGTTCGAAGGCCCGCCAGGTGTGCGGCTTCACCCGCGTCTGAACGTCCCGCATGGCAACCGCAACCAGCTCCGTGTCGTAAGCCGCCTCGATGCGGGCCACGAGGTCTTCCCGAGCGGGGAGCGAGTCGAGCAGTTCGTGAACCTCCTCGCTCCGCCTGAGCGGCTCCACCGCCCGCCGCCGAGTGCGGTCCGAGACCACGGAGGTCACGATCCGCCGCAGGTAGCCCCGAAACCTCTGCGATGGATCGTACTCGAACCCGGCCGCATGCCGCCAAAACCGCACGAGCACATCTTGGGCCACATCCTGGGCATCGTCTTCCTGGAGCCCGTACTGACGGCACCACCGCACCACATGCCGGCCGTAGATTCGCACGAACTCCTCCCAGGCCGAAGCGTCGTCCGGCGTGTCGTGCAGCCGTAGCAGAAGCGACGCACGGGTGTGCAGAGAAGACCGTGGCATCCGATGGCATCCTCGCCGATCAAGCGGGCCGCACTGAGCGACGGGAGCCCTCCCGTCAGCCGGACTGGGAAGATCGGAACGCACGCAACCTTGGTTCTTCTACGGCGCCAAACCCCGATCTGTCCAGTTCCCGGGCGGCCCGCCCGAGAAATCCAAGAGGCCGCTGTCACTTTCTCACGGCGAAGTCCGTAAGGGAAGTGGAGGCGGGCGGCGCGTCCTCGTTTTGTGCCCGCTGACGCTTGTATCCACCGTCTGTTCGAAGGCTCTGTATCAGGCGAACGCCTTTCTTGGGGCGTGAGTATCGCCGAAACGGTCGGGGGTCGTTCGCTTTCGACTCGATTGGCCTCGCCGATCTGTTTGTGATGCGGCGATGGAGAGATGAGCCGATGTGAGTCCTCGACCAACAGCAACACGTTTACGTCTTTTCCGACTTTCGAGGACTTACCCAGTTTTTGTACCCGTCTTTAAGCCTGTTGTGAACGAAGGAGTTGCTCATGGGTTCCATTTGGAGGCAGTTGGCGGCAGAGAGTTCGCGTTCATCGCGGTCTCACGCTCGGGTGCGGACCGGCGTGGTGGCGGCGGTCTTCGCCACTTTCGTCGCGGCCGGCCTGGCGGAATCGAGCGTGGCCGGGGTGATCATCACGCCACAGGCGAGTCCCGAAGGCTGGCTGGAGTTCTCGTGGACCGGCTCGCTGGATCTGACCGACGGGGAGATCGTCTCCGATGTCGGTGGCGGCACCTACTTGTATGGCCCGTTGTTCGGAGTGACCGGATTTCTGTTCCTGCAAAACACCAGTACTTTTAACAACGGCTGGTCGGCAACGGGCCCGGGCGGTCGATGGGGAACTGGCTCTGCCACTGCCCAAACCGGTTCTACCGGAAACTCGACTCTCCTGCTCTGGGACAACCTCGTGTATCTGGACTCGGCATACGTTTCCGGCAGTCTGCTCACGGGAACCATGACGTTCGAAGGCTACACCTACGAGGCAGCGGGTTTGATCCCCGGCAACTACACGTGGACGCTCGCCGGCAGTGGCGACACGGTCGTGATGCAGGTCGCCGCCGTCCCTGAGCCCTCCACCTACGCTGTCGCCCTCGCCGGCCTGGCCTGCGGCGGTTACGTCATTCGCCGGCGGCGGATGCGGGCCTGACCTGATCACTCG
>JAPOJV010000080.1 GCA_029978085.1 bacterium | reverse complement strand
CACCTGTGCAGAAGCTGAACTTTTGGCACGTCTCGTCGCTGAGCGGCGGGCCGTGCAGGGCATGGCCGAACCCAAGGATTGGTGAGGGTGTCCATCTCGTCGCTGCGATCGATCGTGCGGTGCTTCATGGCGCCGTGGGATCGGGGGGCGGTCGGCGAGTGACGGTAGGATGGTGAAGGAGAACCACTCGATGAAGAACCATGCACCGAACGGTCGCCGCGGCCCGTCTGCGGGTACGCCCTCTGTCCCGCGGATTTCGCCGGCGGCCATCGATGCCGCAGCCCGCGGCGCCGCGTCTGCTCCGGCCACCGGCACCGATGCCGATCTCACCTCGTTGATCGCCACCGGGAAATCGCAGGGCTATCTCACATTCGATCAGGTCAACGAATACCTCCCCGACGAGGCGGTCGATCCGGAGAAGATCGACGCGCTCCTCGTGGCCCTCGAGGACCTCGGCGTCGAGCTGCTCGACGCCCCGCCGGAGCCCGCAGCCGAGCGGGAAGGAGCGACGGCTTCCGCTGCACCGGCCCCGCGCCGCGACGAGCCGACCACCACGCCGCCGTCCAACGCGGCCAACGACCCGATCCGGATGTACCTGGCGCAGATGGCGGAGATCCCGCTGCTCACCCGCCGCGAGGAGATCTCGCTCGCCAAGCGGATCGAGGTCACGCGGAAGCGGTTCCGCCGCGCGGTGCTCGGCTGCAACTACTCGCTGCGGTCCACCGTCGACACGCTCCGGCGGGTGCACGAGGGGGCCCTGCCCTTCGACCGCACGATCAAGGTGTCGCTCACCGAGCGGCTCACGAAGGAGCAGATCCAGGCGCGGATGCCGCACAACCTGCAGACGCTCGACCACCTGATGGAGCAGAGCCGGGCCGACTTCCGGCTTCTGATCAGCAAGCGGACGACTCCCGACGACGCCAAGGCGGCCCGGCAGCGGTTCCGCCGCGCCCGCGGCAAGTCGCTCCTGCTCGTGGAGGAACTGAGCCTCCGCACCCGTCGCGTGCTGCCGCTCGTGAAGCTGCTGCGAGGCATGTCAGGCCGGATGGATCGGCTGCAGCACGACCTGCGGCTGATCAAGAAGGGCGAGATGCCGCGGGACGACCTCGCCGACATGCGGAAGGAACTCCGCGACCTCATGCTCACCACCCTCGAGAGCCCGCGGTCGCTCCGCACCCGCGTGGAGATGCTCGAGAAGCTGAAGGTCGAGTACGACGCCGCCAAGCGGAACCTCTCGGCGGCCAACCTCCGGCTCGTGGTGTCGATCGCCAAGAAGTACCGCAACCGCGGCCTCTCGTTCCTCGACCTCATCCAGGAAGGCAACACGGGCCTGATGCGGGCGGTGGACAAGTACGAATACCGCCGCGGCTTCAAGTTCTCGACCTACGCCACCTGGTGGATTCGGCAGGCGATCACCCGCGCGATCGCCGACCAGTCGCGGACGATCCGCATCCCGGTGCACATGATCGACGTGCTCTCGAAGCTGCGGACGACGGCCAAAAAGCTGCTCCATGAATTCGGCCGCGAGCCGACCGCGGAGGAGATCGCACAGGCCGCCGGCGTGCCGCTCGAGGAGGCCCGCCGCGTGATGGACATGGGCCGGCAGCCGATGAGCCTCGACCGACCGGTGGGCGAGAGCGAAGACGCGAGCTTCAGCGAGTTCGTCGAGGACGTCGGCGTGGCGAGCCCCACGCAGTCGACCACCCACGGCCTGCTCCGCGACAAGATCGACTCGCTCTTGAAGACGCTCACGTACCGCGAGCGGGAGATCATCCGTCTCCGCTACGGCCTGACGGACGGCTACACCTACACCCTCGAGGAAGTCGGCCGCATCTTCCGCGTCACGCGGGAACGCGTCCGCCAGATCGAGGCCAAGGCCGTGAAGAAACTCCAGCACCCGGTCCGTTCCCGGCAACTGGAAAACTTCATGGAAACCGCCGGCACCGACGGCTGACAGAACCCCGACAGCGGCTACCAATGACCGCCCGCGGCCCATGCCCCGCCAGTTGACGAGGCGAGGGGGTCGGCGACAGCTCGAGGAGCATTGGACCGAGTCTTCGAGGTCCACCGCGACGAGACTGTTGCCGCCCCCGAGCCGGCATATCCCGCGCAACGGCATCCCTTGCGCAGCCCCCTCGGTCTGGTAGACTCCGGTCCACCATCCCGAAGGCTCCGCGCGAGCAGAACCCCTCATGTCCGTCGCCCTCGTCACCGAAACGCTCCGCTCCCTCCACCGCATCCACCGGCAACTGGCCGACCTGTCGGACCAGTTGGCAGCCGGTCCGCGGACGGTGGCCGTGCGCACGAAACAGGTGGAGGCTGCCGAGACCAAAAAGGCGACCGCGCAGGACGACGTGAAGAAGGCGAAGGTCGCCGCCGACCAGAAACAGCTCCAGCTGAAGACGGCCGAGGCGAAGATTCGCGACCTCGAGGGTAAGCTCAACGCCTGCAAGACGAACCGCGAGTATCAGACGCTCACGGAGCAGATCGCCGCCGACACGATGGCCTCGAAGGTGCTCGAGGACGAGATCCTCGAGGCGCTCGAGCGGGTCGACGCACTCAAGCCGACGGTTCCCGCTGCCGAAGCCGAGGTGGCCAGCACGAAGAAGCTGCTCGACGAGGCGAAGGCCCGCGTGGCGGCCGAGACGGGACGGCTCGAGGGCGAGGTCGCCCGCGTGCGTGCCGAGCTCGAGACCGTGGAGCGGGATCTACCCGACGACGTCCGCGAGAAATACGCGCGGATCGTGAAGCAAAAGGGAGCTGACGGCATGGCCCCGCTCGACGGCCAGAGCTGCGGCGGCTGCTTCCAGCAGATCACCGGCAACATGGTGAGCGAGCTCATGCTCGGCAAGATCGTCGCCTGCCGCAGCTGCGGACGGCTGCTCTACGTGCCCGAATCATCCCGCCCGGCGTGAGCCGCCCTCTACGGCCGCTCCCCGAGCCCGTTCCGTTTTCCTGTTGGAGATTCCAGACATGTCGGATCGCATCCCGATGACCCGCACCGGCTACGACAAGCTCAAGGCCGAGGTCGACCAGATGGAGACGGTGGAGATGCCGAAGCTCGCCGCCCGCGTCGCGGCCGCCCGCAGCGAGGGCGATCTCAGCGAGAACGCCGAATACCACGGGGCCCGCGAGAGTCAGGGCATGCTCCAGGCGAAGATCAACCTGCTCCGCGACAAGCTGGCCCGGGCCGTGATCGTGGAGCGGGCCAAGGACGCCGGCGACGAAGTCGTGTTCGGGGCCACGATTCGCGTAAAGGACCTGAAGTTCGGCGACGAGGAGGAGTACGTGCTCGTCGGCGCCGGCGAGGAGGATTTCGACTCCGGCCGGATCAACGTCGCCAGCCCGCTGGCCCAGGGGTTTCTCGGCCGCAAGGTGGGCGAAAAGGTCTCGATCGACGTGCCCGCCGGCACGCTCACGTACGAGATCCTCGAAGTCCGCTTCGACTAGATACACGCGAAACATCGGCATCCTGCCGCCGTCAATACACGCGAACCATCGGCCGTAGTCCACATGCTCCGCATGTGGCCCACGGTCAAAACACCGCAGGCCTGAGCTATTCCGCTGCTGGCCCGCCAACCTTCGCCCGAATAGCCCGGCCCAACGGCCTTCACGCCTCAAACCGCACACGGAGTGTGCGGACTACGGGGACCAACCCGCTCAGCTCAGGCCCTCGAAGAAGGCCGAGCCGATTCGCACGAGTGTCGCCCCTTCGAGGATCGCCTCGGCGAAGTCGCCGCTCATCCCCATCGAAAGCTCCCGCAGCGTTTCGCCGCCGGGCACGGCCGCGCGGAGCCTGTCGCGGAGTTCGCGTAGCCGGGCGAACTCCTGCCGCGCCGCCGACGCGTCGCCATCGGGCACACTCGCCATGCCCATGAGGCCGACCACTTCCACGTGCCCCAGGCTGGCAGCGGCGGCCACGAGCGCCTCGGCGTCGGCTGCAGTCGCTCCCGTGCGGCCCGGATCGTCCGTGAGATTCACCTCCACGAGCGCCCGACAGACGCGGCCCGCCGCTGCTCCCTCCGCCTCGATCGCCTCCAGGAGCCGCAGGCTGTCGAGCGAGTGCAGAAGCGTGAGCAGCGGCAGCGTGCGGCGGATCTTGTTCCGCTGCAGATGCCCCACGAGATGCCACCGCGGCGGCGGCTCGAGGTCGGCCAACGCCTCGGCCTTCGTCCACAGGCTCTGTGGCCGGCTCTCCGCCAGATCGCGGCAGCCCACCTCGTGCAGGAGCCGGGCGATCTCCGGCCCTGCATACTTGGTGACGGCGATCACCGTCACCTCGTCGGGCGAGCGGCCCGCGCGGCGACAGGCCTCCGCCACGCGATCGCGGACGGCCTCGACGTTCCGGCGACAACGATCCCGCAGGGCGTCAGCTGGCGGCATGCACCACCGTCACTGGATCTCGAGCGTCCGGGCCACCTCGCCCGACCGCTTGAGCCGGCCGAGCAGAAACTCGCACGACACGTTGCAGCCGAGCAGCGTGCGGTTGCGGGCCACGTCGAGGGCCCGATAGACGAGCCACTGCTCGAGCCCCGCCTGCACGCGAAAGCCGACGGCCTGATGCGGCGGCAGGTTCTGCCGGGTGTCGGCCACCGTGAGCTGCCGCCACGTAAGCGGTCCGCCGACGCGGGCCGGATCGAGATCGAGCCAGAGCGGTGCGGAGAGCCGGCGGTGGCCCCGTTGCGTGAGCACGAGTCGACCGTCGGGCTGCGGCGTGAGGCCGCCATACCCGGCCACCCGCCACTCCGGCAGCGCCAGCGGCAGCACCATGCACCGCTTCGCCGTGTCGAACACGATCACCTCGCGGGTCTCGGCGGCCGGCTCGGTTTCGAGCGACGCGGCCAGCGCGATGCCGCCCTCGTACTCGAGCGGATCGGCGGGAGCCACGCCGTTCACGTGGCCATCCGGCTGCGCGCGGATCGTGACCGCGTCGGCGAGCAGCACGATGCGGTCGGCGGGCAGCACGACGACCTGCCGCTCGAACTGCAGCCCACCGCCCAGTGGGGCCGTGAGTTCCAGGAACGTCGCCTTGCGATCCGTCTCCCAGCACGACACGCTCCAGGCCCCCTCGACCTCGAGCGGCCGTCCACCGGCTGAGACCGCCCACTCCCAGGCCCCATCGACGAGCAGCCGGTCATCGACTGCGATCTCGAGCCGGGGCACGGTGTCGCGGTACTCCACCAGGATGCGAATGGTCTTCCGGCCCCAGCCCGTGCGGATCACCGCCACGGCCGACGCCGGATCGTGGAAGTCGCGGTCGAGCAGGCCGGCCTGGGCTCCGGGGCCTGCCGTCACGAGCGTCCGCGCGGTCCGTCGCGTCGCCTTCGACACCCGGTGCCGTCCTTTGCCGAGCAGTGCTTCCACGAGTGGTGCAGTCTGATGGCCGGGAAGTCTGCCGGCGCCCGCGAGCATTCGGCCGTGGCCTCCCAGCAGCCGCAGCGCGAAGCCCGCAGCCGCTGCCCACAGTGACTCGACCTCGTCGCTCCAGGGCAGTCCACCGGTCGCGAGCGAGACGTCGCGGCATGCGGTCCAGCGCACGACCCGCTCGACGACCTGCCCTGAGCCGGAGAGACGCACGGCACCGGCCGGCGAGGCGAGCCGCAGGATTTCTTCAGCCAGCGACGTGGCGGCCGGCTGCTCCAGACAGCGACACGCCTCGATGTCGACGAAGAGGCGGGCGAGCGCCAACACGAAGTGAGCCGGTCGCGTGTCGCGCGCCTCGAGCGCCGTCACGGCACCGCGGCCCATCCGCACCAGTCGCTCGAGCAGGCCACCGGCTGAACTGCCGGCCCGCCGCGTCCGGGCCATCCAGGCCACGGCCCATGCCGCCGCCTCGCAGATCAGCCACTGCTCCGGCGGCGCAGCGGCCGCGGCCTCGTCGAGGCATGCCGACACTGCATTCTCGACCAGCGTCATCCGCTGCACGTTGCCCGGCCCGCGATCAACCTGTCGGGCAAGCCCGCGGAGCCGCCGCCGAACGTCGAGTGAGCTGCTGCCATCGGCGAGCGCCCGAATCCGCGCGGCCACATCCCGTGACTTCACGACCGGCGGCTGGGGGGCCGGCTGCCTGCGACCGCGGCGCGGCTCCGCCACTCCCTCGCGAACGGTCGTGGCCGCTGCACCGCGGTCGGAGGACTGTTCGATCGCGGTCGCCTGCTTTGCCTTCGTCCGCTTCGTCTTCTTGTCGCGTGTGGAAACCATGGCCGTCCCATCGGGCTGCGGAAAATTTCATCGCGTGTCAGCCCGGGCCCGTGTTCCTCGGCGGCTGCCGCGGCGGTATCGTACTGGAGCCGCGAGGCCGGCTCCACGGGCTCCGCTTCACTTCGTTCAGGAGTTGTTCGATGCGCGTGCTGACCGGCCTGATGCTGGCCGCAGTGGTGACGATCGCCCACGCCGTCACTCCGGCTGCCTCCGGCGCCGAACCTGCGGCCGTCGCTCCGGCCCCGGCTCCCGACCGTCATCCGGAGCTGAAGCGACTCTCCCCCACCGAGGAGGTGTGGGTCGATGTCGCGAAGAAGCAGGTCGTGGTCGGCGGCCGGATCGCGATGGCCGACGGACCGATCGAGGTCTTCGCCTGCCCTGAGAAGACCAAGGAGCACGAGGCGGTCGTGGCCACCCGGTCATCGGCCCGGCTCATTCACGCCGCCCTGCTCGCCATCGGCCTCGAAGCCGGCAGCCCCGTCTCGTTCGATCCCGACTACGTGGCCGCCCGAGGTCCAACCGTCACCATCCGCATGCGGTGGAAGGATGCCGCCGGCACGGTGCAGGAGAGCCGCGCCCAAGACTGGATCCGCAACGCCGAGACCGGCAAGCCGCTCGCCGCCGACTGGGTGTTCGCGGGTAGCACGTTCTGGAAGGATCCACAGGACGGCCAGGAGTATTACCAGGCCGACGGTGGCGACCTCGTCTGCGTGTCGAACTTCCCGACGGCCACGCTCGACCTGCCGATCGAGAGCTCGCAGTCGAACGAAGCCCTGCTCTTCGAGGCCTTCGAGGGCCGCGTGCCCCCCCGCGGCACCGAGGTCGAAATGATTCTCTCCGCGGCGCCGTGACGAGCAACGGGGCTACATGATCGCGACGCGGCAGTGGTCGAGGATCTGTTCGGGCGTGGCCACGAAGCCGGTGTAGAACGGTCCGAACTCGGCGTAGCGGGCGCTCGCCTCGTCGAACCGCATCGTGTAGACGATCTCCTTGAGGAACTCGGGCCGCCGTGCCCAGAGCGTCACACCCCACTCCCAGTCGTCGAGGCCCACCGACACGGTGATCAGCTGTGTCACGCGGCCGCCGAACGACATCCCGGTGCGGCCATGCTCGGCCATCAGCCGGCTCCGCTCCGCAAAGGGGAGCGTGAACCAGTTCTCACCCACCTTTCGCTTCTTGTTCATGGGATAGAAGCAGGCATTGGGCCACGGCGGCAGCTCCGGCTCCAGCCGCGCCTTCCGCATTGAATCCTCACGGGCCGCATAGCCCTGCACCTTCGCCCGGTAGGAGGGGCTGTCGGCCACCTCCCCTTCCACGATCAGCCGCTGACCGTACTGCTCGACCGTCGGCACGTATTCGCTCACCTCCGTGAGGCTCACGAAGGAGTAGGTGGGCGTGAGGGCAGGACCGAGCGGGCCGGCCAGCAGCCGTTGATGCACGGCGTCCACGGCCAGTGGCGAGGGATCCATCACCATGATGCCGAAGTCGGCCTTGTGCCCTGGCACGAGCCACGACTGCAGCCGAGTGGGGGCATGCGGGCCCGCCGGGTCGAGCGCCGCTCGAAACTGCTGGCAGCCCTCGACGCGGGCGGCATGCGAGAGGCCGGCGAGCCGGGCTCGGTCGAAGGCGTAAAAAATATGTGACACGTGCCAGCCGGTCGTCGGCTCGATCGACGTCGTCACGTTGGCCGCCGACTCAGGCCCATGGTGCGGCCGACCGGTGGCACCGGGATGGGCCGGGGCAGAAGGATGGGCGGCGGGCTGCGTCACGGTGAATCTCCTATGCGGAACGGATACGCGGGTGCTGCGGACGACCTCACGGAGGCCGACTACCAGCCACCCGAGTGTAGCAGCCTGCCGCTATCCGGAACCCCTGTCCGCACGGTACGATAACGGGTGTTTTCCGCAGCCTCCGAGGGGATTTCACCATGGGCCAGGCAATCGTCGATCCGCAGGAACTTCGCCGCTTCGCCGGCCGGCTGCGGCACTTCAGCACCGAAGTCATGGCGCAGATGCAGATGGTGCAGCGGCAGTTGGCCGCGCTCGGATCCACCTGGCGGGATGCGGAGCACCAGAAGTTCGCCGAGGAGTTCGAGCAGCAGCTGACCACGTTCGGTCGATTCGTCGAGGCCACGGGCGACTACGTGCCCTACCTCATCCGCAAGGCGGAGCGGGTCGAGGAATACCAGCAGCAGCGCTGAGCTTCACTCTCCCCTCCTCGGCATCTTTTCCGCCCCCCTCGCAACGCCCCTGCATGTCCACACAGGCCGACGTCAAATCGCTCGACACGCTCGCCTTCCTCAAGTCGGCGCTGGCCCAGTTCGCGCACGAAAGCAACCAGGCCCTGAGCGAGGTCGAGATTCAGGGACAACGGGCGGTGGACTGGATCACGGTCGACATGGCGGCCTTTTGGAAGGCCGAGATTCGCCGCCGCAGCGACCTGGTCAACAAGGCAAAGAAAGATCTCGAACACTGCCGCACGTTCAAGAAGGTGGGCGACAACCAGCCCTCCTGCATCGAGGAGAAGAAGGCGCTCGACAAGGCCAAGTCGATGCTCGAGCATGCCGAGCGGAAGGCCGAGGCCGTCCGCCGCTGGACGCCCGTCGTCACGCAGCAGTTCCGCGAGACATGCGTGCGACTGGTGCGGTTTCGGGAGGTGATCGACGTCGACTGCCCGAAGGCGGCCGCGCAGCTCGAGCGGATGCTCAAGGCCTTGGAGTCGTATCGCGAGATGGCTTCGCCATCCGACCGCGGCACCGCTGCGGGAGCGACGGGCACGGCCTCGGTCACACGCCAAGACGATGCAGCCGGCGAGTCCGCCCCGACGCCAGCTCCTGCGCCGTCTCCAGCTGCCACGAGCCCGGAGGCCGCGTCATGAAGGTGGGCGATCTCTCCGGCGGAGCCTCCAAGCTTGCGCTCGGACTCAAGCAGCTGAACATCAAGTTCGACTCGGCCCGCGACACCTGGAACGACTCGACCAGCAAGGCCTACCACAAGGACCACATCGAGCCGTTGTTACCCGCGGTGAAGGAGACGCTCGAGGCGATCGGCCGACTGGCCGAAGTGCTCGCCCGGGCGGCCCGCGATGTGAGCGACAACGACGGATACTGACCAGCCTCGCCCCGCCGCCGGCGGGCAGCGATACACCGAGGACGACACCACCGTGACCAACGCCTACGATCGCGACCTGCTCCGCTTCCAGATCCAGCGGCTCCGCGAGGCCGCCGCCACGCGGGCCCGTCTGGAGCAGGAGATCACGGCCGAGCACGATCAGGAAACGGCCCGCACCCGCTCGGAGGCCGACGCGGCCCTGGCAGCGGCCGCGAAGAAGTTCGCCGCCACGATCGAGGCCACGAAGCAGGAGTATGCGGCGGTCCTCCAGAAGACGACGGCCCTCGCGGCCAGCGAGCAGAAAAAGCTCGACGACCAGCGGCAGGTGCTCACCGCGTCGATCACGAAGACGGCCGACAAGGAGGCCCACCAGGCCAAGGAAGATGACCAGTTCGAGACCGGGTCGGCCCGCGAGGTCTTCAAGGAGAAGCGGAAGGATCCGGCCCGGCTCTTTGCCAAGGCCGAGAAGGACATCGCCCGCGTGGCGACGCAGGTGGCCGAGTGTGACACCCGCACGAAGGAATTCCTCAAAGCCCGCGGGGTGAGCGTCGCCGATCCTCCGGCCGACGCGACTGCCGAGCCGCCGGCAGTCGCAGGGGACGTGCTCGCAGCGCTCGAGAGCCTGCGGGCGGCAGCCGTGGCCAAGGCGCAGGAGATCCTCGGCCTGCCCGCGGCGAAGCGAGCGTTCGGCGGTGGGCCGACAGCGGCCGCCACGATTCTGCCCACGCTCCTCGGCCTCGCCGCCGGAGCCGGCGCATTTTTCCTGGTGCCTGGCGACCCCCAGGAGGCACTCGGCCTCAAGCTGGGCATCGCCGGCGGTGTGGCGGCCGTGCTGGCCGGGGCCGGGATCGGCGGAGGCCTGTGGCTCGTGGGCCGGATGCGGTCGCGGGTACGCGAGCAGCTGGTGGCCCTGCGTGGCGAGCTCGATGGTGCAGCGACACGGGCCAAAGCCTGCGAATCCGTTGCCGCCGAGTTCATCGCCAAACGCCGCGATGACCAGCTGGCGGCGCTCGACGCAAAGTTCGAAGAGGATACCGCGAGGCGGGCCCAGCAGCTGGCCGACCGGCTGGCCGGCTTCGTCGCCAAGCGGGACAAGGCGCTGACCGACCTCCAGACCAAGTACACCACGGCCACCGAGTCGCTGCGGGCGAAGGTGGCGGCGGCGAAGACGGCCGCCGAGCAGAAGTATCCGCCCCGGCTGGCCGAGCTCGATGCCCAACGCGCCACCGAACTCGGCCGGATCGAGTCGGCCCGCGACACCCGGCTCGCCGCCGCAGATGCGCAGCGGGCCGAACGCTGGGCCGCGATGACGGCCGACTGGAAGCAGGTTCGCGAGGAGACGACCGCCGTCTACGACGAGGCCGCGCGAATCGATGCGACCGCGTTTCCGTCGTGGGACGATCTTGCCCGCGACGACGTGCCGCTGCCCGCGGAGCCCCCGCCGGGTCTGCGGTTCGGCTCCGTCTCGCTCTCCCTCGACAAGCTGCCGGGAGGCATCTCCCAGGTGGCCGAGCTGAATTCGTTCGGCCCCGCAGCCTGGACCCAGCCGGCGATCGTCCCCTACCCCGTCAACGCCTCGCTCCTCATCAAGACGACGGTCGAGCAGAAGGAAATCTCGTCGGAGATGATGCAGGCCCTCATGCTGCGGATCGCGACGGGCATTCCCGCGGGACAGAGCCGGTTCACGATCATCGACCCGCTCGGCCTCGGCAAGCAGTTCGCGGGCTTCATGCACCTGGCCGATCACGACGAACTGCTCGTCACGAGCAGGATCTGGACGGAGCCCCAGCTGATCGAGGAGAAGCTCGCCGACATCACCGAGCAGATGGAGGTGGTGATCCAGAAATACCTCCGCAACGAGTACGAGTCGATCGGGGCCTACAACGCCGATGCCGAGGTGGCCGAGCCTTACCGGTTCGTGGTGGCGGCCAACTTCCCGGCCAACTTCACCGAGACGAGCGCCCGCCGCCTCGCCAGCATCGCCGCCTCCGGGCCGCGGTGCGGCGTATACGTGATCGTGTCGGTGGACACGAAGCAGCAGATGCCGGCCGGCTTTTCCCTCGCCGATCTCGAGCAGCATGCCACCACGATCGTGCTCAAGGACGGCACGTACACGTGGACCGACCCCGAATACTCGAAGTGGCCGCTCACCGTCGAGCAGGCTCCGAGCGACGAGGTGTTCACGCGGATCATCCAGCGGGTCGGCAAGGCGGCGAAGGCGGCCAAGCGGGTGGAGGTGCCCTTCGACCGCGTGGCGCCCAAGGAAGAAGACTGGTGGAAGGGGAGCACCGCGAGCGAGGTACTCGCGCCGCTCGGTCCGGCCGGGGCCAAGAAGCTGCAATACCTGCGGCTCGGCAAGGGCACGAGCCAGCATGCCCTCATCGCCGGCAAGACGGGCTCCGGAAAATCGACCCTCATGCACGCGATGATCACAAGCCTCGCGTTGCAATACAGCCCCAACGAGATCCAGTTCTATCTCATCGACTTCAAGAAGGGCGTCGAGTTCAAGCTTTACGACCATTACAAGCTCCCGCACGCCCGCGTGATTGCGATCGAGAGCGAACGGGAGTTCGGCCTGTCGGTGCTCCAGCAGCTCGACGCCGAGTTGAAGCGGCGCGGTGATCTGTTCCGGGAGCTGTCGGTGCAGGACGTGGCCGGGTTCCGCAAGACGGGCCACGCCGACCCGATGCCCCGGATCCTGCTGCTCATCGACGAGTTTCAGGAAATGTTCGTCGAGGACGACAAGCTCGCCCAGGATGCGTCGCTCATCCTCGACCGCCTCGTTCGCCAGGGCCGTGCCTTCGGCATGCACGTGCTGCTTGGCTCACAGACGCTCGGCGGCTCCTACAGCCTCCCGCGGGCCACGATGGGGCAGATGGCCGTCCGCGTGGCGCTGCAGTGCAACGAGGCCGACTCGAGCCTCATCCTCTCGGAAGACAACACGGCCGCACGGCTCCTGACCCGTCCCGGTGAGGCGATCTACAACGACGCCAACGGCATGGTGGAGGGCAACAGCCCGTTCCAGGTCGTGTTTCTCAACGACGAGCGGCGGGAACGATACCTCGGGGCCCTGCGGACACTCGCCGACCGCCGCGACGACATCCCCAAGCTGCCGCGGATCGTGTTCGACGGCAACGAGGCGGCCGACCCGGCGGCCAACCGGCTCCTGGGCGAACTGCTCGACAAGGGCACTGTGCATGGCAAGGAGCTCACCGCCCCGCTGGCCTGGATGGGCGAGGCGATCGCGATCAAGGATCCCACCGCCGCGATCTTCCGCCGGCAGGCGGGGGCCAACATGCTCATCGTCGGTCAGCGGGAGGATCTCGGCGCGGCGCTCCTGGCGATGTCGATCGTGACGCTCGCGGCGGCCCACGATCCGCATCCAGGCGGCGCGACGGGGCGGGCAGGCCGGTTCGTGCTCTTCGAGCCGGCGATCGCCGACGAGAAGCCCGACATCCTGCTTGAAAAGCTCCGCGACTATCTGCCGCACGAGGTCGAGGTGGTGGGCCGGCTGGCGACGGGCCAGGCGGTGGAGGCGCTCGCGGCCGAAGTGAAGCGGCGGCTCGACAACCAGATCCTCGACGGAGAGAGCGTGTTCGTGGTCGTCCGTGACCTGGCCCGCTATCGCGACCTGCGGAAGAACGAGGGCGACTTCGGCTTCTCGTTCGGCGGCGGCGAAAAGAAGGCCTCGCCGGCGGAGAACTTCATGACCGTGCTCCGTGACGGGCCGACCGTGGGCATTCACGCGATCATCTGGTGCGACTCGCTGACGAACCTCCAACGAACGTTCGAGCGCAACGCGATCAAGGAGTTCGAACTACGCGTGCTCTTCCAGATGAGCAGTTCCGACTCGAGCCAGCTCGTGGACAGCCCGCTGGCCAGCAAGCTCGGCCCGCAGCGAGCCCTCTTCATCCACGAAGAGACCGGCACGCTCGAGAAGTTCCGCCCCTACGCCTTCCCGAAGCCCGAGTGGCTGGAGCAGATCAGCCGCACGATGCGGTCGCGATCCCAGGGCACCCCGGGCAAGCGTCCGACACTGCCCCCGACGGCACCGGACACGCCTGCACCCGCTGCAACTGCCGACGCCCCACCCGACGACGAATTCAACTTCGGCGGCGGCTTCGGCGACTTCGACTTCGCGAAGATGCTCGACGAAACACCGAACGACAAACCGCCGCAGTAGCCCCGCACGACCATCACTCGTGCATGCCTCCCAAAACGGGAGGTTCGGGGTTGCCCATGCCCCGAGAGCCGGCGTTTGCTGACCAGCGCAGCCAGGATGGCGAAGCGCAGTCAGCATCGAGCGAGCGAAGGGCAGGATGCCAATCCTGTTCGGCACGGGATTTGCGCATCACCATAGGGGCATTGTAGGCAGATTACGGCGAGTTGCGCCCTCGTCATCACTGCGTTATGGTGCCGGCCATGGCCGGAAGGACGAAGCGCGAGATTCGTGATCAGGATGTGCAGGGACTAAAGTGCCTGCGCAAGATTCGTCCGCTGCTTTCGCGGCTGCGGAAGGTGGGTACCGAACGCGACAGAGCCGGCAATCGCCGGCTGTTCATGGATCAGTACT
>JAPOJV010000214.1 GCA_029978085.1 bacterium | reverse complement strand
GCCCCAGAAGGCGTCCGTCCGCTCGACCGCACCGGAAGGCGCGAGCAGCCGGCGCACCGCGGCCTCGTCGCCCGAGAGCATGTCGGTGATCGCAGCGGCCGGCCGGTTCGTCCGCAGGGCGTAGCCATCGATCACCTTGTCTAGCGGCACGATCGTGACGGTGGCGATGGCCAGCGGGAGGAAGATCCGCGTGAATCGCTGCTCGAGCAGGCTCGCGAGTCCGCGGCGGCTGAAGACGAGCATCGTGAAATAGCCGCTGAGCAGGAAGAAGAGCGGCATGCGGAAGCCGTGCACGGCCCCGATCAAGAGCAGGAGCACGTCGCTCCGCTCGGTGTCGCGGACTGGCCAGGGAAACGGCACGAAGCTCATCGCCGCATGCAGGGCCACGCCCAGCAGCATGGCGAAGCTGCGCAGGGCATCGAGATCGGTGCGACGTGTTGCCGGAGGCTTAGTCATGGGCGCGGAAAACCGACATGCTCCATTTGACCACCGTGGCCCGCGTGGCCAGCCGCACGGCGAGAGACAGGAGATAGTTGGTCCAGCCCGAGACCACGTATGGCCGACCGGCATCGAACGCCTTGAGTCCGGTGCGGACCACCGACTGCACATCCTCGCCGCGGTTCCGCTCGGCCCAGCCGGGAACGCCGGAGCGGTCGAAGAACTCCGTCCGCGTCGTTCCTGGGCAGAGCGTCGTCACCGTGACCCCGTGCGAACGCAATTCCGCCCACAGCGCCTCGCTGAAATGCAGCACGTACGCCTTGCTCGCCGCGTAGGCCCCCATGTAGCCCACGGGCTGGAACGACGCGATCGATCCGATGTTGATGATTCCCCCGTGACCGCGCTGGACCATCTCTTTCGCCGCCACGAGCGTCAGCTCGGTCAGGCCAGCGACGTTGACCTGAATCAGTTCCAGGGCGCGGCCCACGTCTGTTTTCTCGACCGACGCCACCAGGCCAAACCCCGCGTTGTTGACCAGTAATTCAACCGCGATGCCACGCCGGGCCACCTCGGCGAGCAGTTCCCGACCCGCATGGGGCTGCGACAGATCGGCAGGAACGATCTCGCAGCGAATGCCGTGAGCCGACTCCAGCTCCTGCGCCAGGTCGCGCAGACGATCTTCGCGACGGGCCACCAGCACGCACTGCATTCCCCGAGCGGCCAACTGCCGGGCAAACTCGGCTCCGATCCCCGAGGAAGCCCCGGTGACAAGACACCAGCGACCGGCATAGGCTTTCAACACGATGCGAGACTCGGCGGAGGTTTGGGCGAGCAGTCCTGAAGGATAGCCCGGCCTCCGGCATCTCCGCCATCGGCTGCCGCGATGTTGCCGGCCACCGATACTGACTGGATTGCCGGCATGACCAGCCAATCGCCTCCGCTCCCACGCCACAGTCGCTCCACCCGCATCGCCTGGATCCTGCTCGACTGGGCCGCGAGCGCGTTCTCGACCGTGCTGATCACGCTCGTCGTGGCCTACGTCGAGAAGCTGGTCTTCGCGACGGGCGGCTGGGGCGTCGAGGCCGGTGTGATCTGGGCCTGGACGCTTGCGGCGGCGATGCTCGCGTCTGCGGTACTCGTGCCCTGGGCCGCCGCCTGGGCCGATCGCCGCGACGGCCACCAGCGGGCACTGATCATCGCCACCTGCGTCGGCGTTGGGGGCTTCGTCATGCTGGCCGCCGCACCGCCTGAGGCCCGGATCGCCGTCGTGGCCGCGGTCGTTGCGGCCTGCGTCGGGTTCGACATCGCGCAGGTGTTCACCGGCAGCCTGCTGCGCCGAGTCGCCGGCGCACAGGATGCCGATCGTCTCTCCGCCATCGGCTTCGCCGCCGGCTATGCGGGCGGCGCGATCGCGCTGGTGATTGCCACGACCGTCGTCACCGCCCACGCCCGCCTCGGCCTCGACATGGCAGGCGGCCTCCGGCTCGCCTTCGCCGTCACGGCGTCCTGGTGGCTCGTGTTCTCCGTGCCGGCGGCGGTCGTCCGCTTCGATTCCGGCGACGGCGGCCGACATGCCGCGACGCCCAGCCGCGAGCTGGGCGAGTTTGCTTCGAGTCTGTGGCGGGCGCCGCTCGGATCTGCAGACCGCGAGTTCGCCAGAGTCCTGGGCGGGGCGATGCTCGCCCTCGGCGGCGTGCAGACGGCGATCGCGCAGTTCTCGAGCCTCGCCCTGCAGCGGTTTGACCTCGACGGCCCCGCACTCGTGCGGCTCGTGCTCCTCGTGCAGGCGGTGGCGCTTCCGGGCGCGATCTTCGTCGGCTGGCTCTCGACGCGGGCCGGCAGGAGGCCGGCCACCCTGCTCTGCTTCGGCGGCTGGATCGTCGTGCTCGTGCTCGCCTGGTTCGTGAACTCGACGCAGCAGCTCTACGGTCTCGCCGTCCTATTGGCCCTGGTGCTCGGGGGCATTCAGAGCCTGCTCCGCGCAGCCGTCGCCGTGCTCGCGCCGCCCGGGCATGCAGGCGTATCGTTCGGCCTCTTGCAGGTCGGCACGAAGCTCTCGGGGTTTGCCGCGAGTCTCGTATTCGGCGGGCTGCAGCTGGCGACGGGCAGCCCGCAGTCAGGCCTCCTCGCGGTCATCGCGCAGCTCGCCATCGGCTGGTGGCTCATCCGCCGCCTGACCTGACGCGGTGTTGCCGCTTTTACTCCCACACCACTTCAACCGTCGCCCGGGCCCCCGGGACATCAGCCAGTCGTTTGTCGAAAGTGATCAAGGAGGCATCAAGAGCTTCGGAGAGCGCAAGGTAGGCGGCATCGTAGGCCGTGCAATTGGCTCGCAACGTCCAGATCCTTTCCAGCAAGCCATCGTGGGGATATCGGGCAATCCCCATTGCCAGATGATCTTCGATCGCCTGGCGGGCACGAGCCTCCGTGAGCTCGCCGGCGATGACGAATCGGCGGAGCACATGCGTCACTTCCAAATCAAGGAAGTGGGGGGCGGCTATTGTTTCACCCGAACGCAGCACCCTGTCGACGAGCCACGGATGATCCGTTGCACGAAGCAACAGTTCGAGCGCGGCCGACGCATCGAGGACGATCATCACCGGTCCCGTTCGGCTCGCACAGCCTTGGATGGCGATGTCTTGAGGCGGACGCTGGGGCGACGGAGCAGTCGCTCCGCGAGTTCATGCGGTGCGGGCCGCTCGGCGACCTTCCGGATTTCGGCCAGCAGGTACTCGGTAAGCGGTTGGCCGGCGAGCGCCGCTCGTGATTTGAGGGTGGCATGCACCACGTCCGGAACATTTCGGATCTGAATCATCTTGCTCATGCTTCAAGCATAAACACATGTGCTGCACACCACAATGACCGGGTTGGATTTCCTGTGCCGGGGGATACGAGGGTTTAGGAACAGGGTGCCTTACTCCAGGCCGCGTGTGCGGCATGAGCCGAGGTGGGGCCG
>JAPOJV010000179.1 GCA_029978085.1 bacterium | reverse complement strand
GCGACGTGATCTTCGCCCACGCGCGGCCCGAGATGAACGCGGGGCTCGCGGATGGGCAGTGGCAGACCGCGGTCGATCGGGCGTGTCGCGACATGATCGAGCGGCTCGCCGCGGATACGCCCGCGGGGAAGCTGCGGTGAGCCGATCCGCGTAGGCGTGTCACGCCGTGACATGCTGCCCGGTCTGTTTCCGGTCACGGCGTGACCGGGCTACCTCTGCCCATCACGGAGTGACGGACCTACGGTCGAGCAGAGCAGCACAGCCGGTCACGGCGTGACCGGGCTACGCATGACGGGCCTACGCTGACGCCTGGCTGATCTGCGTGATCAGCGGGAGCAGCTGCTTCTTGCGGCTCACCACGTTCTTCAGCGAATAGAGCCCGCGGTCGAGTCGCGGATAGTTCACGTCTTCCCAGGCGTCCGACTCCTGCGAGAGCAACAGCAGCGAGCCGTTGGTCACGACGTCGGTCACGAGCAGCGCGGAAAACGCCAGCTTGTTTCGCTTCGCAAACTCCTCGAGCGCCGCCCGCAGATCGTCCTTCCGCTCCCAGAAGAGGTCGAAGCCATTCTCCTCGATCTGGGAGATCGAGAACCGCACCCCCTGCTCCGAGAACTCCTTGCAGTCCTCGCGGATCACCTCGGCCGGCGTGCTCGACCGCAGGGCCGAGCCGATCTCGAAGAACTCGCGGGCATAGGCGTCGAGGTCCGCGCCACAGAGGCCCTTCAGCCAGCCGAGGATGTCGCGGTCGACGTCGGTGGTCGTGGGCGACCGCAGGTTGAGCGTGTCGGAGATGATGCCCGACGCCATGCAGAGCGCGATGCCCGGCTTCGGGAGGATGCCCGCCGCCCGGAACTGCCGGGCCACGAGCGTGCAGGTGGAGCCGACCGGCTCGTTGATGAACCGGATCGGCTGCGTGCTCTTGAGGCCGCCACCAAGCCGATGGTGGTCGAGCACCTCCACGATCTCGGCCTCGTCGGCCCCGGCCACCGCCTGCCCCAGCTCATTGTGATCGACGAGCACGAGCTGCGGCTTCGGCGGACTGATGAGGTCGGTTTTGAACGCCAGTCCCACGAGCGTGCCATCGTCACCCACCACCGGAAACACCGGCTGCGTCGATCGCTCCACGAGTTCGCGGGCCTCGGCCACCGTCGCCCGGCCCGGCACCGTGATCACGTCGCGGGCCACCACCGGGTCGATGAACTGCGACGACTTGAGCCGCAGCGTCGTGTTGACCGTGTCGAATGGGCTCAGGATCAGCGATACGCCCCGGGCCTTCGCCAGTTCGATCAGGCCGCTCGTCACCTTGAAGCCACCGGTGATCACCATCGCCCGCACGCCCTGCTCGATCGCCGGCAGCTGGATCGTGGGCCGGTCACCGCAAACGACGATCAGTCGCTCGCTCGGATACCGCTGCATCCGCTCGGTGAAGCCCTCGGCGCTCATCGCGCCGACCATCACGAGCAGCTCGTCGCGGCGGTCGGGCTCGACAGCATGCAAGAGCGTGCCGCCCAACACGTCGCACATCTTCTGCAGGCTCGACGACACCGTCCGCGCCAGCGTGACGTCGGCCGCCTCGTTGAAGAACAGGTCCATCAGGTCGAGCACCGAGAGCACGCCCACCACCTGGCGGCGGTCGTCCACCACGGGGATCGCCCGGAGATCCCCCTCCTTCATCCGCTGATAGGCCTCGTAGAACACGTCGCCGAACGAGGCCGTGACGACGCCGCGGCGGCAGACGTCCTCCACCTGCGGCCGCACGTCCATCACGATCCGCGGCGCGGGGAGGCCGGCCCGCTTCAGCACGTATTCCGTCCGCTTGTTCGGCGGACCGCAGCAGGCCGCCACGGCGTCGGGCCGCGTCGTCTGCTGGAGCAGGTCGGCGTAGGCGATCGCGGAGCAGATGGCATCGGTGTCGGGATTCCGATGCCCAAAGACCAAAACACCCATGGAGGACTTCAGACCTCGCCGGGGGCTTGGAACCAGCAGGCCAGCGACGGATCCCACGACAGGACCTCGGCGGGCGTGAAGTAGATCTTGATCTCGCGTTCGGCCGACTCGGGCGAGTCGGAGGCGTGAACGAGGTTCATCTGCCGGCTCGCGCTATAGTCGCCACGGATCGTGCCGGCCGCCGCCTTGAGGCCGCTCGTCGCGCCGAGCATCTCGCGGACCACGCGAATCACCTCCGGACCGCCGAACACGGCCGCCACCACCGGCGAGGCGGTGATGAACTCCTCGAGCCCGGGATAGAACGGCTTCTCGACGTGCTCGGCATAGTGTTGCTTGGCCATCGCGGGCGTGATCCGCAGCATCTTCATGGCCAACAGTCGCAGGCCCTTTTCCTCGAATCGAGTCAGGATCCGCCCCACGAGCCCGCGCTCGAGGCAGTCGGGCTTGAACATCACGAACGTCTTTTCCATGCCGCGTCTCTCCACCAGGGTGTCGGTTTTGAATGCCGTCGTTTCGTCGCCCGAAGTGTAAATAGGCTTTGCGTAGCCTCACAACGGCATTCGCCGGCCCCGCTCGATGCGGTGGATCAGCCTTGAACCCACGGCACCATGGGCCTACCGTCCGCCCCTCCGACCGGCCCCGACTCGCGACCATGCGCCGCTCACCCCCTATCCACACGCCGCGTCGACTGCCACGCCCGTGGCTCGCGATCTGCCTCGCGGCAGCCCTGCCGGCGGGAGCGGCCGAGATGCCCCCCCACCTCGTGGCCAAATTCACGCGGCACGTACAGCCGCTCTTGCTCAACAAATGCGCTGCCGGCGCCTGTCATGGCGGGCCGGCGTCACCCGCACTCCAGCTCCGCCGCGGCTACGGCAACGCCAATCTCGACCGCACGACGACGCTGGCGAATCTCGCGGCGTTTCTCGAGGCCGTAGGGCCCGACCGTGATCCGCAACGGCTCGTGGCCACGCTCTCCGTGAAGCATCCGAATTCGGCAGGCCGCAACGGACTCGTGGCCGCACCGCTCTCGGCCCAGGAGCGGACCACGCTCGAGGGCTGGCTCGCGGCGGTTCGCGCCGCCGACCGGCCGGGGATGTTCGACCCGGCAGTCACGCCCGCCTCCGCCACCGTTGCGGAACCAACGACGCCGAAGCCCAACCGCCTCCGCGACCTCCTCGACGCCGCCGCCAACCCGCCGCAGCTCCCGCCGCCGCAGGAACCGCAGGGCGTCATCTTCAAGCGCGACACCGGCGAGTGAATCCCACCACCGCCATCACACCTGCAGGCGGCCCGCGATGACCGCTTCGAGGAACGGGCGGTTGCCCTGCAACAGGTCGGGGTGATCGAGCATCTCTTGGGCCGACAGCCAGAGAATCTCGCTCACCTCCACCGGATGCGGCACGAGTTCGTTTTCCACTCCGACGAACTTCACCGTCCACCACGCCAGCGATGTGCCCCAGTCGGTGACGTTGCGCCACACGCACTCGACAGCCTCGACCCGCGCGGCCACCTCCTCGTGGCACTCCCGCACGACGGCCTCGTCCTCCCGCTCGCCCGGCTCGATGTGGCCGCCGGGAAAGCAGATCGTGCCGCCAGCCGCGACGGTGGCGCCGCGGCGGATCGTGAGAAACCGTCCGTCGCGGTGCGTGATCGCCACGACGCCGAACTTGCGCGGGCGGATGCTGCCGGAGTCGCTGGACACGGTGGGAACGCGTGGTGCGGGGGACGGCTGAAAGGAGGACCGCGTCCTTGCGGCCCACCTGCATACACTACACTGTCCGGTCGCTTTTTTCCCCACACCCCAGCCTGCTGCCCATGGAAACCGCTCCGCGGCCGAAAGGCCCGTCCAACGTTCCGCCCGTCCTCGGCAAGCCGCTCGGCATGCCGATGGTGGTGCTGCTGATCCTGGCCGCCGTGGCCCTCGCCACGTTCCTTTCCGGGCAGGCCACCACCGGCCGGACGCCGATCCGCTACGACGAGTTCGTGGCCCAGGTGAAGGGGGGTAA
Source organism: bacterium (assembly GCA_029978085.1). Taxonomy (GTDB): domain Bacteria; phylum Planctomycetota; class Planctomycetia; order Pirellulales; family UBA1268; genus QWPN01. Next base: position 1,439 of record JAPOJV010000179.1, on the reverse strand, counting down.
CGTAGCCGCGATCGAGTTGGCGGGCGACCACGTGGAGGGAGAGTTCGTGGCCGAGATGCCGCCCGACCCGGCGCTGGGCCGCAAGGGAGGCCGCGGCTTCCAGCTCGACCTGAATCCCTACCTCCGCGAGGGCTTCGACAAGCTCATGCAGGAGCACGACGAGATCAAGAAGATCAGCCGCACGCCCACCGACGGCACCGGCTTTTTGATGGGCCTGTATCTGCTCGTGCCGCTCCTGTTGATGGCCGGCTTCTGGATGACGCTCCGCCGGGCCCGCGACCCGCTCGGCAACACCGGCTTCCTCGGCGGCTTCTCCAAGTCGCCCGCCAAGCGGTACGGCGCCGGCGACAAGCAGGTCACGTTCGCCGACGTGGCGGGGCTGGAGCAGGTGAAGGCCGACCTCCAGGAGATCGTGGAGTTTCTCAAGGATCCGAAGAAGTTTCAGCGGCTCGGCGGCCGCGTGCCGAAGGGCGTGCTTCTGATGGGCCCGCCGGGCACGGGCAAGACGCTGCTCGCGCGGGCCGTGGCCGGCGAAGCGGGCGTGCCCTTCTTCTCGATCTCGGGCAGCGAGTTCATTCAGATGTTCGTGGGCGTGGGCGCCTCGCGGGTCCGCGACCTCTTCAAGACGGCGAAGGACGCCTCGCCGGCGATCCTGTTCATCGACGAGATCGACGCCGTCGGTCGCGTTCGCGGCGCGGGGCTCGGCGGCGGCCACGACGAACGCGAGCAGACGCTCAATCAGATCCTCTCCGAGATGGACGGCTTCAGCCCGTCGGAGTCAGTGATCATCCTCGCGGCGACGAACCGGCCCGACGTGCTCGACCCGGCGCTCCTGCGGCCCGGCCGGTTCGACCGCCACGTGACGGTCGACCGCCCCAACCAAAAGGCTCGGCTCGCCCTCTTCAAGGTGCACACGAAGAACGTGCCGCTGGCGGCCGACGTCGATCTCGAGCGACTCGCCACCGCCACGGTGGGCCTCACCGGCGCCGACATCCGCAATCTCGTCAACGAGGCGGCGCTCTGGGCCACGCGGCACGACAAGGACGCGGTCGACTCCTCCGACTTCGACTACGCCCGCGACAAGGTGCTCATGGGACCGAAGCGGGAAGAGATTCTGACGGGCCGCGAAAAGAAGATGACCGCCTACCACGAGGCGGGCCACGCCCTCGGCGCCTGGCTCCTGCCGGGCGTGGACAAGCTCCACAAGGTGACGATCATCCCTCGCGGCCGGGCCCTGGGCGTGACGCAGCTCGTGCCCGAGGAAGACCGGATGAACATCGGTGAGTCGGACCTGCTCAACCGGCTCGTGTTCATCCTGGCCGGCCGGGCTGCGGAGAAGCTCGTGTTCGGCGAATTCTCGGCCGGTGCCGAGAACGACCTCGTGCAGGCCACGCGACTCGCCCGCCGGATGGTGGCCCACTGGGGCATGAGCGAGAAGG
>JAPOJV010000246.1 GCA_029978085.1 bacterium | reverse complement strand
GCCCGAGGATGCCTGTGCCGACGAGGCCGGCCTGGCCCGCGTAGCCCTCGCTGCGATCGACTTCATGAATCGCGACGTGAAAGACACGTCGCTCAAGGCGCTCCAGGGCATGATCTGGCGGAGCGGCTTCGAGTCGGGCGAGCTGGTGTCACACGTCTTTGCCGACGTGCCGCCGGCGCTCGCCCAGTGGGCCGATTCCGGCCTCGACGTGCGGATCTATTCGTCGGGCTCGATCGAGGCCCAGCAGCTTTTCTTCCGGCATACGTCGGCCGGCGATCTCACGCCCTGCCTGCGCGGCCACTACGACACCACCACCGGACCCAAGCGGGAGCAGACGAGCTACGCGGCGATCGCCGCCGACATGGGGCTCGCCCCGCGGCAGATCCTGTTCGTGAGCGACGTCGGCGCCGAACTTGATGCGGCCCGCGCGGCCGGGATGGCCACGGCACTGGCCGTGCGGCCCGGCAACCGCGATGCGGGGGGCATCTACGAGCACGAGGCGGTGGCGTCGTTCGCCGAGATCGAGACATGACCGCCCCGACCGGCCAGACCGCAGCGGCCCGCTGCGGCAGCGGCGGCTCGACCCATCCGCAGCTCGACGCGGCGCTCGGCGAGGCCACGCGGCAGGCACTCGCCGGCCTCGACGGCCGGGCTGCCGACCTGGGCGTCGTGTTCGTATCGTCGGCCCACGGCACCGCGATCCGTCCCGCGTTCGAGTCGCTCGCCGATCTCGTGCCGGCCCGCACGCTCATCGGCGGCACGGCCGAAGGCGTGCTCACGAATGGCGCGGAGCACGAGTCGGGGCCGGCGGTCGCCGTCTGGCTCGCGGCACTGCCCGGCGCAGTCATCCGTCCCGTGTCGCTCGAATACACCCAGACGCCCGACGGCGGCATGTTCGCGGGTTGGCCGGCGGGCCTCGACGGCGACTGGCCGGAAGGCGCGGCGCTGCTCCTGCTCGCCGACCCGTTTTCGTTTCCCGTCGACGCATTCCTCCGCCGCATGGAGGAGGAGCATCCTGGCGTGCCGGTGGTGGGCGGAATGGCCAGCGGTGGATCACGGCCCGGCGCCAACACGCTCGTCGTGGGCGAGCGGACCTACGATTCGGGAGCCGTGGGCGCGGTGATCGGGGGCGGCGTGCGACTGCGGCCGGTCGTGTCGCAGGGCTGCCGCCCGATCGGGCGGCCGCTGGTGATCACGCGGGCCGAGTCGAACATGCTCTTCGAGCTCGGGGGCCGGCCGGCGCTCGAGCGGCTGCGGGAGATCTACGGCGAGCTCACCGACGCCGACCGCGAGCTCGTGCGGGCCTCGCTGCACGTGGGCCGTGCGGCCACGGAGTATCGCGACACGTTCGGCCGCGGCGACTTTCTCGTCCGGAACGTCGTCGGGGCTGATCCCGCGTCGGGCGTCATCGCCATTGGCGACACGCTGCGCACGGGACAGACCGTGCAGTTCCACGTGCGGGATGCGGCGAGTGCCCACGACGACCTCCGAGAGCTGCTCATGGCGGAACGCGACGCGGGGGCCACCCCGGCCGGAGCGCTCGTCTTCACCTGCAACGGCCGGGGCAGCCGGCTGTTCGACGAGCCCCACCACGACGCCACATGTGTGCAGGAATGCCTCGGCCCGCTGCCTACAGCCGGATTCTTCGCCCAGGGCGAGATCGGCCCGATCGGCCGCCACAACTGCCTCCACGGCTTCACCGCCTCCATCGCCCTCTTCGAGTAGACGCGTTTCTTGTGGGCAAGTCACGCCGTGACTTGTTCCGGGTGGGCAAGTCACGCCGTGACTTGTTCCGGGGTGGGCAAGTCACGCCGTGACTTGTTCCGGTCACGGCGTGACCGGGCTACGGTGACTGGGCT